>NZ_CAMKXG010000228.1 GCF_946477055.1 Lonsdalea britannica
CGCGACCCCCTGCGTGACAGGCAGGTATTCTAACCAACTGAACTACCGCTCCACTCTGCGCTCTGTGAGCGGGTTGAATACTAAAATGGCACCCTAATCACGTCAATGCTTTTTCACGCTAACCGACTCTGTTTGCTCAGATTTCCAGCGCAGAGTCTGTTTTCACTCCGGCGATGTTCAATCACGCCACAGGCAGCTGCCGCCTTTTTTCACAATCAGATCGAGCCGCTGTTCATGCGCCATCACCTCGTCGTCGCTGGCGTAGATCACCGGTAACGCGGACGCCGGACGCGCGATGCGCTGAATAGTGTCTCCCTGATTCGCCTGCTGCGACCCTTCGTTATCCATGGAAAACGCGAGCGACCTCTGGCCGCCGGTCATCGCCAAATAGACTTCTGCCAGTATTTCGGCATCGAGTAACGCGCCGTGCAGCGTACGCTTGCTGTTGTCGATCAGATAACGGTCGCACAACGCATCCAGGTTGTTACGCTTGCCGGGGAAAAGCTTACGGGCCAACAGCAGGCTATCCGTGATTTTGCAGAAGGTTTCCGTCTTCGGAATATCTCGCTGCAGCATCCGGAACTCGTAGTCCATAAAGCCGATATCAAACGCCGCGTTATGGATGACCAACTCGGCGCCACGGATAAAGTCCATGAAGTCGTCGGCGATGTCGGCATAAGTGGGTTTATCGACCAGGAATTCGTCGCTGATCCCGTGAACGTTATAGGCTTCCGGGTCGATCAAGCGATCGGGTTTGAGGTAAACATGATAGTTGCGGCCGGTCAGACGACGGTTAATCACCTCAACGGCACCGATTTCGATGATGCGATGACCTTCGTAATGAACACCCAACTTGTTCATACCCGTGGTTTCGGTATCCAGGACGATTTGTCGTGTTATTTCAGTGCTCATCGTTTTCGTTTATGTCAGACTTGTGGTTTTCAGCATGGACAAGAGTCTACCAGAGATGCGTAAACAGGTAGAAATTTTCACCGACGGCTCCTGCCTCGGCAACCCCGGACCCGGGGGCTACGGCGCGGTGTTGCGCTATAAACAGCACGAAAAAGAGCTCAGCGCAGGTTACCGCCTCACGACGAATAATCGCATGGAGCTGATGGCGGCGATTGTGTCGCTGGAGTCGCTGACCACGCCGTGCGACGTGACTCTGAGTACGGACAGCCAATACGTCCGTCAGGGGATCACCAGCTGGATTCATAACTGGAAAAAGCGCGGCTGGAAAACCGCCGATAAAAAGCCGGTAAAAAATGTCGATCTCTGGCAGCGGCTGGATTTAGCGATCCACCACCACACCATCCAGTGGGAATGGGTGAAAGGCCATGCCGGTCACCCGGAAAACGAACGTTGCGACCAGCTGGCGCGTGAGGCCGCGGGCGCGCCAACGCAGGATGACGTCGGTTACAAACAGGATTAATCCGGGCCGCGACGATAGCTTTTCGTCACGCCCACCGGACTGCGCATCGACGTTTTTTTCAGTCTGGAACGCATCGGCGTAAACGTCAGCGGCACGGTGCGTTTTCGCGCCACAATCAGGTTCAGACATCCCAGCAGCGGCAGATGGTTGTTCCAACGCCCCTGCCCTTGCTGACGCCAGGGCAACGCATGCAGGCTGGTGTTATGCACGATTTCATAGTTGAGCAGATTCAGCCAGTCCTGCAGCCGCATCTGGCTGAACATCCGACTGCAATACGGCTGTCGACGCCGGATCCCCGGCACCACCTTTCCCAATCCCATCAAACTCATCGGATTAAATCCGCTGATAATAAGCCAGCCATCGTTGATCAGAACGCGATCCACTTCCCGCAGCACGCGATGGGGATCGCTGGAATACGCCAGTGAGTGAATCAGCAGGCAGGCATCCACGGATTTCTCGATAAACGGCAGTTGGCACGGGTCGGCGATGACGTCCGCGCAGGCACGGTTCTGCGTGACGTTGATCTGATGGGAAATTGCGCAGTCCGCGCTATTCAATTCGGCGCTCAGCGCCCCCACCTTCACCAGGTGAAAACCAAAGATCTTCGGCCACCACGGCTGTAGCGCATCATCGAGCGTATCGCGATAGGATGTCCCCCAGGGGATGGAGTCCCATGAATCAGGAGCCTCTACAGTCTGGACGGTTTGTGCTGGCTTCATGTTCTAGTATCTTCCACAGGTAACGGCAAACAGAGGACTCACCATGAATCTTATCAGTGTTCCCGCACTCAAAGATAACTACATTTGGTTACTGAGCAATCAACAGAAGGCGTGTGTGATCGTCGACCCCGGAGAAGCCGCGCCGGTGTTGGCGGCGCTGGAAGCGCAGCAGCTTACGCCGGTTGCTCTCCTGTTAACCCACCACCATCAGGATCACGTCGGCGGCGTGAAAGCATTAAAGGAACGCTTCCCCCATATCGACGTTTACGGTCCGCAGGAAACTTCCCGCAGCGGAACGACACATACCTTAAACGAGGGCGACAGTCTGACGTTGCTGGACTCGGAATTTTCTATTTTTTCCGTCCCAGGGCATACAGCGGGACATATCGCGTATTATAGCGCTCCATACCTGTTTTGCGGCGACACGCTGTTTTCCGCTGGATGCGGACGTATTTTTGAAGGCACACCGGAACAAATGTTTGAATCGGTTAGCAAACTCTCCCAGCTACCGGATGAGACGTTGGTGTGTTGCGCTCATGAATATACGTTGTCAAACCTGGAGTTCGCCCATGAGTTATGGCCGGAGGAGCCCACAATTGCCGACTATCTGCTAAAAGTCAGACAATTAAGGGAAAAAGGGCTGTCAACAGTCCCTACACACCTCGGTTTTGAACGAAATATTAATCTTTTTTTACGTTGTCATAACACTGATTTACAAAGAAAAATATTTAACGATGTGAGCACCAGGGGCGATTGGCAGACATTTGCGCAACTAAGGGCGATGAAGGACCACTTCTGAAGGTTTTAGTTGTACGCATTGACCAATCAAAGTATGATCGTTCGTCTTTTGAGCAACTGTTGACAAAAATATGAAGGCTAAAGCGATACTTATCGCCTCGGTCTTGTTGGTAGGCTGCCAGGTTTCACCCCATGATACCTCCCAGCCCAAACAACATGCACAGAGTCTGTCTTCGGCCAGTCAAAGTGAAGCAGGAAAGTACACCGAAGGTCGAGAGACCGGGGCGCGATGGCTGGATGATGACAGCCTCGCGCAGCAGGACCTGTGGAACTTAATTAGTCGTGAGCTGAAGATGGAGGTTCCGGAAAACGCCCGGATCCGCGAGCAGAAACAGCGTTATTTGAAAAATAAGAGCTATCTCCACGATGTAACATTACGGGCAGAGCCGTACATGTACTGGATAGTCGAGCAGATTAAGCAACGTAAAATGCCGATGGAACTGGTACTGCTACCCATAGTGGAGAGCGCTTTTAATCCAAACGCCCAATCGTCGGCCAACGCCGTTGGATTGTGGCAGATTGTCCCAGGAACGGGACGTCATTATGGATTGCAGCAAGATAAATGGTACGACGGACGCCGCGATGTCGCCGCTTCCACGACAGCCGCATTAAATATGATGCAGCGCCTTAACCGGATGTTTGATGGAGACTGGTTGCTGACCATCGCCGCCTACAACAGTGGCGAAGGTCGTGTGATGCAGGCCATCAAAGCGAATAAGGCAAAGGGTCGCCCAACGAATTACTGGTCACTGGCGCTCCCTTACGAAACGTCGATTTACGTACCCAAGATGCTGGCTTTAAGCGACATATTGAAGCATAGCAAAAAATACGGCCTTGACCTGCCGAAAACGAATGAAGAACGTGCCCTGGCGCAAGTGGATTTAGGACAGCAGATGCAGCTGACCCAAGCCGCCGAGCTAGCCGGTTTACCCGTCACAAAATTGAAAAGCTACAATACGGGTTATAAACAGAATGTGACTGCGCCTAATGGGCCGCATTACATTATGGTACCGAAGGCACATGTCGAGCAGTTGAAAGACTCGCTGGCAGAAGTAGATATTGCGGCGGTTCAGCCGACGCGTCTGGCACAAACAACCCGGGGTTCTGAATATAAAGTCCGTACAGGCGATACGTTATCCGCCATCGCCAAACGGCTCAATGTCAGCACCAAAGACCTGCAGAACTGGAATAACCTTCGTGGAAATACGGTGAAAGCAGGTCAGACGCTTCAGGTCGCGAAAGCGTCTTTCGCCACGGCAGGGTCTGATGCCAGCAGTAAAAGTGGCTCGATCATCTACCATGTTCGCAAAGGTGACTCGCTGGCAAGTATCGCCAAACGTCACGGCGTCGACATCGCAGATGTGATGCGCTGGAATACGGTCATTAACAAGAATGCCAATATCCAGCCGGGCGACAGACTGACGTTGTTCGTCAGCAAAAAACAGTCTCCCGATTCCTGATCGGTCACGTAAAACAAAAACCTCTCTTCGGAGAGGTTTTTTTATGGGTGTAACGCTGTGACAGCAATAGAAACGAGGGGAAAGCGAAGGCCGTTCATTCAAACCGCGAGCCAGCGTGGTGATAACCGCTCACAGGCCCAAGCTCCTAGAGATTGAACTCCACGCGCAGCGGGTTGTGATCGGAAGCATCAGTGACTAACACCGAGGAGTGCGCCACGTCGAGCTCTCGATAGAAGACGAAGTCCAATGGACGACCGAACGCCCTGCGCCGCTGATCGTTGTTGAACATTACCTCTTTTAACCCCATCACCCCGGCAAAACGGTACAGCGCATTGCTTCTCGGCTGGCTCCAGGCATTGAAATCCCCCGCCATGATCACCGGTCCGGTGTGATGATTCAGATGTTCTCCGATGGCCTGCAGCTGCTTGGTGTAGACCTCAACGCCAAAGCTGAAGTTCACGGCGTGAATGTTCACGACCATCAACGAGCGTCCGTCATGCAGGGGATAGATCGTCACCAGCGCGGATTTGGACAGGCGCAGCAGTGGCTCACGTTCACGCAAAGGACAGCAGTACATCGGCTGCGCGGCAGAGAGCGTCATCACGCCCGAAGGATGCTGCGGAAGGGAAAAAGCGGGAACCTGATCGGCGGCTGGATAGTGGGAGGTGGCAAACTGAATCAACGCCGGCGAGCTTTGCGCTTCCTGGAGGAGCATCAGTTGAGCGTTCTGACCAAAGCCCTTCAGCACCGACAGCCAATCCATCCGCTGTTGTTTAAAAATATTCCACACCAGCAGGCGTAAAACACCGTCCTCCAACGGCAGCGGACCGGACAATACCGGCTGCCCGGAATAATGCATAACCACCGGCTGGAAAATTCTCTCCACAGGCTGCCCGGCTACATATCTCATGGCATAAGTTTTCTTTCGCACGTCCCGCCTGCTATCAAGATGACTGAGTATCAGCGACTGCTTACTGCAACAGTGATAGTCCAGTTATAGGGGCTTTGCCTGTGAGTTTCAACAGCGGATTGGAAAACGAGGGGAGCTGGCTGGGGCACAATGCGGGATCAAGACAACCAGGATTCTTTCCCATAAAAAAGAGAAAACATCCCGTATTGCAAGCACATACGTGACATAAGCACTACAGCGCAATCGTCGCTGTGTCACTCCATCATTTATAATGTAATAAGAAACTACGTCTGTTCGTCATGACAACGACCGCCAGCGCCTGTGCGGTTCTGATGCAGATGATCGACTCGCTCTGTCGAGCACGGTCGAATACGCCGTAAACAGGATAAAAAAGCCCTGAACAGAGTATTCAGGGCTAT
>NZ_CAMKXG010000229.1 GCF_946477055.1 Lonsdalea britannica
GGGTCTTGGGTCTTGGGTCTTGGGTCTTGGGTCTTGGGTCTTGGGTCTTGGGTCTTGGGTCTTGGGTCTTGGGTCTTGGGTCTGCAAGGCTATCGTCCACATTGATAAACGCAATATCAGACGCCCCCGCGGGCTCTCTACCTCGCCATTCGCCAAGCGCTAACGGGACTTTCCTGTCATATCGTGCCATCACTCAGAAATGGGACGGTATCCGTGGCGTTAACTCTCAGAGACCTGCGGAAAGAAAGCCTCATGTTGCAATACAAAATCAATGAAACAAGCCAAGGCGGGGGAGTTCAGCTTACGACTGGGATAGACCAGATACATATCGTTAGGCTCGGCCTGCCATTGCGGCAACACCCTCATCAACGTTCCCGCCGCGATAGCGTCCCGACTCAGAAACTCGGGAAGCAGGGTAATGCCGCCATGGGCAATCGCACATGCGCGAGCGTAGAGCAAATTATCCGTGACATGGGAACGCGGCAACAGACACTGGTAATACTCTTTTTCCCGGTGCAGAACCCACTCGGTCCAGGCGCGATGCGCGATGCAACAGTGCTCCTGTAACTGGCGAGGGTGCATCAGCGGAGCCGCGTGTTCCAGATAACCGACGGACGCCACCAGATAACGCGGCGTTAATCCCAGAGCTCGGCCTATCAGCGATGAATCCTGTGGTTTACCGGTGCGCAAGCCAATGTCAAACCCATCGGCTACCAGATCGACCACGGTATCCGATACCGAGACTTCAAGCATGACCGCAGGGAAACGCTGCTGAAACTCCGCTGTCAATTCCGCCAGCAGGGTTGCTCCCACGCCTGCCGGGCTGGTAATGCGTAACCGGCCGCTCGGATTATCCCGCAAATGCTGGATCGTAAGATCCGCACGCTCCTGTGCCTGCAGCATCTCCTGACAATGAATCAGATAGCGCTCGCCCGCGAAGGTGAGATTGATTTTCCGGGTGGTGCGGTTCATTAATCGCAGTCCCAGCCTCTGTTCTAACAGGCTGACGCGCTGACTCAAACTCGACTTCGCCATACCCGCCCGCTGCGCGGCCTGCGTGAAGCTACCGCTTTCCGCGACCAAGGCAAACAGCGCCATGTCTTTAAGTTGGTTAAACATAATTGTTCTTCTTATCCGAACACTGCGTTATTTATTGTACACCTTATCAGCACCCCTTTGCCGTTCTACACTGTGTTGTACGCTTATATCGACTCCAACACCTTGCACAACGGGAGAGCTCACTATGACAGCAACAGCCATCGCGGTTGATCCTAAACAACCGGAAAACTTTATCGAAATCACTCAGGACATTCCGACTCCCGGCGACCACGATCTCTTGGTTGCCGTCAAAGCAGTTTCCATCAACCCAGTCGACACCAAAGTGCATGCCATGCTGCGCGCCGACGGCTTGAAAGCCCCGCGAATTCTGGGATGGGACGCCAGCGGCGTCGTGCTGAAGGTGGGTAAGGCCGTATCGGGTTTTCAGGAAGGCGACGAGGTCTGGTATGCCGGCGATATCACCCGTCCCGGTAGCAACACCACCCATCAATTAATCGACTCGCGCATTGCTGCGCATAAACCCAAGACGCTGGACTGGGCTTCCGCTGCGGCTCTGCCTCTGACCTCGCTGACCGCCTGGGAAGGGCTGTTTGAACACCTGCGTATTCAGGATGCGGAGGCGGGAAAAACATTGCTGATTATCGGCGGTGCCGGCGGCGTAGGCTCTATGGCTATCTCCCTCGCGGCATTACATAGCAAGGTCACCATCATCACCACCGCCTCCCGTCCGGAGTCCGTCGAATGGTGCAAGCAGCGTGGCGCGCACCACGTGGTGAACTACCGCAATCTGGTAGACACGGTCAAACAGCAAGGCTTCGAGCAGGTGGACTATATCTTCTGCCTTAACGATACCGACGGTCACTGGGATGCCATCGGGCAGTTGATTGCGCCTTTGGGCCAAATTTGCACCATCGTAGAAAACGCGCATCCGCTGGACCAAACCCAGCTCAAACTGAAAAGCGCCGCCCTGCACTGGGAGTTCATGTTTACCCGCAGCATGTACACCACGCCGGACATTGCTCGTCAGGGAGACATTTTGCAGCAGGTCGCTCGTGACGTCGACGAAGGCAAACTGAAAGGAACCGCCAGCAAAGTGCTGAAGGGATTAACGACGGAAACCCTCGCCGCCGCGCACAAAACGGTGCTGGAAGGACATACTCAGGGCAAAATCGTCATCGACTACGAATAAAAACACAACCGGCCCTCACAGGGCCGGTTTTCTATCCTTCATGACGACGATAGCAATCAGTACAGCAGACGGGCGCGAATGGTGCCCGGAATAGATTTCATCAACTGCAGCGCGGTATCAGCGCTGTCGGTGACCACATCAATCACGACATAGCCAATATCAGCGCTGGTCTGCAGATACTGTGCGGCGATGTTGATGCCTTCGTTGGCAAAAATGGTGTTCAGCTGGGTCATGATACCCGGACGGTTTTCATGAATGTGCAGCAGACGGCTGGCGCGTGCGCTGTGCGTCGGCAGTGACACCTCAGGGAAGTTCACCGCAGACAGCGTAGAGCCGTTGTCGGAGTATTTCACCAGTTTGCTGGCCACTTCCCCACCGATGTTTTCCTGTGCTTCCTGAGTAGAGCCCCCGATATGCGGCGTCAGCAGCACATTATCAAATTCGCACAGCGGCGACAGGAACGGCTCTTTGTTGGATGCGGGCTCTTGCGGGAAGACGTCGATTGCCGCGCCGGACAGATGTTTGCTGCTCAGGGCTTCACATAGAGCAGGAATATCTACCACGGTACCGCGTGAGGCGTTAATCAGCATGGCGCCCGGCTTCATCTGAGCCAGTTCGTTGGCCGCGATCATGTTTTGCGTACTGTCGGTTTCCGGAACGTGCAGGCTGACAATATCGCTCATTTTCAGCAGATCAGACAGCTGGTTAACCTGCTGCGCATTGCCCAGAGACAGCTTGCTTTCGATATCGTAGTAATAAACGTGCATACCCAGGCTTTCGGCCAGAATACCCAGCTGAGTCCCGATATGACCATAGCCGATAATCCCCAGGTTTTTCCCACGGGCTTCGTAGCTGCCAACGGCCTGTTTGTGCCATTCGCCGCGGTGTGCCTTCGCGTTGGCCCCAGGGACGCCGCGCAGCATCAGCAGCAGTTCGCCAATGACCAGTTCAGCAACGGAGCGGGTGTTGGAGAAAGGCGCGTTAAAGACCGGGATACCGCGCTTGGTGGCGGACGGCAATTCAACCTGGTTGGTGCCAATGCAGAAACACCCGACGGCAACCAGTTTCTCCGCGGCCGCGAAGATCTCTTCGGTCAGGTGCGTGCGAGAACGAATGCCGACGAAATGCGCGTCGCGAATCGACTCTTTCAGCGTTTCCGGGTCCAACGCGCCTTTATGGTATTCGATGTTGGTGTATCCGGCGGAACGCAGGTTATCGACCGCATTCTGGTGTACGCCTTCTAATAACAGAAATTTAATTTTATCTTTTTCGAGTGATACCTTTGCCATTTCCCGACCTTATTTTTCAGACTTCAGATGTGACGGTTTGCAAAACCATTGCCTGCAAACATAACAAAAATTACGCGGGCGGCAATACAAACGATTGCCTGTCGGCGCACAGAAGCGGCAGCGTAAAGCGACATTTGTGGCAAAAAATGCTGCTAAATAAGAAGCCGACCATATAGTGGCCGTGCCAAATAAGAAAAAGTGATATTAAGCACCAAAAATGCCGGGTAAAAAAAATGCGCCTGATTTCCACAAATCCGGCCTGACGAACAGGCCGGAGAGAGAGGTGACGAGAGGTTATCAAAGGAACTGACTCACGAGCTTCGTTTGACCGTTTTCACGCCTTCCGGCGTTCCCACGAGCGCAACATCCGCGCCACGGTTGGCAAACAGACCAACTGTCACCACCCCGGCGATGCCGTTGATTCGATTTTCCATCGCAATCGCATCGGAGATATCCAGGTTATGCACATCCAGAATGACATTCCCGTTGTCGGTCACGACGCCCTGACGATACTCCGGTTGCCCGCCCAGCTTGACCAGTTCCCGCGCAACATAAGATCGCGCCATAGGGATCACCTCAACCGGCAGCGGGAAACGCCCCAGAATATCCACCTGCTTGGTGGCATCGACGATACAGACGAACTGCCGGGCGATGGCGGCGACGATTTTCTCACGCGTTAGCGCAGCCCCGCCCCCTTTAATCATTTGCATATGGCCATTGATTTCGTCCGCGCCGTCCACATACACGTCCAGCACATCCACTTCATTGCAATCAAACACCGGAATACCGAGGCTTTTCAGCTTGGCGGTGGAGGCGTCCGAGCTGGAGACGGCGCCTTCGATCTGATCTTTCATGGTGCCCAACGCATCAATAAAATGCGCCGCCGTCGAGCCTGTGCCTACGCCGACGATAGTACCGGGGCGCACATAGTCCAGCGCGGCCCAGCCGACGGCTTTTTTCAGTTCATCCTGTGTCATGGTCTGATTGCCTGTTGCTTTAAAAAGTGCGCGTATTATAAAGCAGACGTTGCCGAAAAGGCGTGATTTAGCGTTTGCGTCGACATAAATTTCAGGAGTTCGCAGGTAAAAGCGTCATTTATTAGAGAGGTGACGCGAAAAATTATGGCATAGTGAAAAGAGTAATATTATTCACAGGAACTTTCCCCCTTCATGAAACGCCCGGACTATCGCACTCTTCAGGCCCTGGACGCCGTAATCCGCGAGCGTGGCTTCGAACGCGCTGCACAGAAACTCTGTATTACTCAATCCGCCGTCTCGCAGCGCATCAAGCAGCTTGAGAATCTCTTTGGTCAGCCGCTGTTAGTCAGAACGATCCCGCCCCGCCCGACAGAACAAGGGCAAAAGCTGTTGGCGCTGCTGCATCAGGTGGAACTGCTGGAAGAAGAGTGGCTCGGCGATGAAAACAGCAGCGAGGCCCCTCTCCTGCTATCACTCGCGGTCAACGCCGACAGTCTGGCGACCTGGCTGCTGCCGGCATTGCAGTCGGTACTGGCGGACTCGCCGATTCGTCTGAATCTGCAGGTGGAAGATGAGACACGTACGCAGGAGCGTTTGCGTCGCGGTGAGGTGGTCGGCGCGGTCAGTATTCAACCCCAACCGTTGCCCAGTTGTCTGGTCGACGCGCTAGGCGCATTGGACTACCTGTTCGTCGCCTCTCCGGAATTCGCGAAACGCTATTTCCCGAACGGCGTCACCCGCTCCGCTTTGCTGCGCGCGCCCGCCGTCGCTTTCGACCATCTGGATGATATGCATCAGGCATTTTTAC
This sequence comes from Lonsdalea britannica, assembly GCF_946477055.1. Taxonomy (GTDB): domain Bacteria; phylum Pseudomonadota; class Gammaproteobacteria; order Enterobacterales; family Enterobacteriaceae; genus Lonsdalea; species Lonsdalea britannica_A. The sequence continues at coordinate 5,323 of NZ_CAMKXG010000229.1, forward strand.
AGCAGAATTTCGACCTTTCGCCCGGCAGCGTCCCCTGCCATATCGTGAACTCGTCGGAAGCCTTTGTGCAGCTGGCTCGTCAGGGCACCACCTGCTGCATGATCCCCCACCTGCAGATCGAACGAGAGCTGGCTAAAGGCGAGTTGATCGATCTCACGCCGGGCCTGCTACAGCGACGGATGCTGTACTGGCATCGCTTCGCTCCGGAAAGCCGGATGATGCGTAAAGTGACGGATGCGTTATTGGATCACGGGCGTCGGGTGCTGCGTCAGCCTTGATCGCAGTAAGCCCCACGCCCGTGTAATGAGAACATCAGGGCTGGCGTTGCAGCTCATATACAACGTCGACCTGATCGTCGAAATGAATGGTTTGCTGTTCGTAAGTCTGGGATG
>NZ_CAMKXG010000230.1 GCF_946477055.1 Lonsdalea britannica
GATAAATAACTATATAGTTGTTATCGTATAGAGATGATACGGGAAACGGGGAGATCTACGCAAAACACTCGATGCCCTCGTCCGCCACCTTGCGATAAGGAATCTCTTTTATGCCGTCTGAACGCATGACGACTCGCCGCCCTGCCAGCCTGGTAAGTACCGCCAGCGTGGCAATCATCCTGACACTCTATATCGCGATCGTTTTTGGTTTTGGGTTGTACCTTTTCTCTGTATTGGTCACCTTCATGCAAAAAAGCCTCGGTTTCGGCATTCCGGCCGTTGGCATCATCACTGGAGGGGCGCAGGTTTCGTACCTGACGGCATCCCTGCTTTGTTCGTCTTTAACGCGTCGGTTCGGTGGTGGCAATGTGATTTTTGCGGCCGCGCTGACGGCCGGTTTTTTACTGACTCTGTTGTCCGCAGTACAGAACATATGGCAGGCGGGCGCTTTGTTAATCGCCCTCGGCTCGTGTGCTGCAATGGCGATTATTCCAACGGTTGGCGTCATAGGCAAAGTCGTTCCCGTCGCCTGGCAGTCGAGTATTAACGGGCTGATATCCAGTGGAACAGCCTATGGACAGTTTGCCACGGGGCTGCTGGTTCCCTTTCTGATACATGACTATGACTGGCGTACCGTGTGGATGGTAATTGGCGTGATGTCCATTGCCGTGGCTATCATTGGTTATACCGTGCTACGTGGAGTGGCTGCGGATGTTTTCAGGGTAAAGTCCCCTCAACATTGTTTAGAAAAGCAGGCTAATCCGGATAAACGCCCCCGATTGATGTCGCTGGCAACCCCTCGCCACTTCCTGATTTGGACGCTGCTGGCACTGAGCGGTATCGCATGCGGCCCCTGGCAGAACTATCTTGCTTCCTTCCTGGGCAATGAGCAGCACTTTTCAATCTCATTTATCGGTCAGCTTTGGTCCATGATCGGCGTCACTGGCCTCATCAGTGGATTCGCGTTTGGCTTGCTGGCTGACAAGATTGGGGTTCGTATTACGTTGGCGCTCTCGTATGGCCTCCTTGTCGCCGCTGGACTGCTCGTGGCCATTGAGGGCGGAACAATTGCCTTGCGCGTGGCCGCGATTGCGTTCGGCCTGTCATTCTATGCGATCTTTGGTCTTATTCCGGCTTACATCACCAAAGCGGCGAGCCCGGAGGCCTCCACCGCTATTTTCGCGGTGGCGAATGTTTTTCTGGGTATCGGCACCAGCTTTGGTAATGCAGGCAGCGGATTCTTTCAGTCATGGATGGGGAGTTTTCAGGGAATTTATGCGGGTGTCGCTGCCATTGCCGCGGTGGCGATGATCCTCACTCTTCTCTTGCCCGATGAGCGAAAAATCACTAAAGCCAAATAGAATGCTGGGTTAACTCCGCTGCTTCCGGGTTGAGCGGCGCTCAGGCAAACGCCAGGCCATCAGCCTATCTCACCGAATTCAGCCGCCGCTGTTAACACAGCGGCGTGGCGTGCGAGTCGCTATCGTGAGGGCATTGGCTGTTGGGTAGGTTTCTTCATTTTTAACATGTTGTTACTGGAACAGAGGGGGCTTAGCTGCCTGACAATGCTGTGGGTCAGCTGAGGCGATGGAGATAGGGGGGGAGCGTGGGTTCCGGGAGTACGGACAGGACTTTCAGCTTTTTCAGCGTTCGATTTTGAGCATTCGCCAAATGCTCATCCAGGTTTTGCGCCGCGAGGTCCCAGCGACCTTCTAGCAGGAGTTGGTAGATCACCTGATGCTCACTCACCATCGCTTCATCCACGGGCAGTGAGAGCGTCTCATGGAAGATACGCGCGATAGTCAGGGTAGAGTGACTTTGCCGGAGAATATCGACCAGCGTGCGATTGCCCGCAAACTCAAGACTCAGCAGATGCAGATCGTCTTCAACCTGCTCAAGTTCGGCTCCTGTGCTGACTTTACTGGTTCGAATGCGTTCAATATGCGTCAGACTGGCTTCAATGTGCTTTTGAGGGATGAGCGGCCCGGCCCGACGCAGCGCGGCGGGTTCGAGACTGGCGCGAACTTCGTAATGTTCGCGGATTTCACGGGCGGTTAGCGGCCCGGCCAGCCATTGGGAATAAGGCTCTTTCTCGACCAGACCGCGATCGCGCAGTCGCATCAGGCTTTCGCGGATGACGTTGCGGCTGACGTGATAAAACTCGGCCGCACTGGCCTCGTTAAGCTGGTAATGACCGAAGACCATACAGGTGGACAGCGCTTCATGCAGATCGCTGAGCACTTTTTCACCGGTGCTGCGTGTATCCACCAGCTCTTGCTGCTGATCAAACCCGAGCATGGTGCGGTTGAGTGGCATACGCACCGGTTCTATTTCCTGGTCCTCTGTGGCCACGATGAAACCTCGGCCTTCGAAGCGGCTGATCAACCCTTCTTCATGCAAGAGTCCGAGTGCCCGGCGAACGGGAACGCGACTCGTACCGAATAATTCGGCGAGCGGTCCTTCCAGCATGACCAATCCGACAGGCAACGTTTTTGCCTTGATGGCCTGCTGCAATACCTGATGGATCATTTCGTAACGTGCTGTGCCACGAATGTCCGGCTTTTTATTATCGTGTGTAGTTAACATCCTTTATGACATCGTCCCCTGCCATGCGCATGTCGTCATTATCGCACACCTCTGCGGCGATGTGCGTGACTGATGGCGGTTGAAAAACAGGCTGTCTGGATAATATACACTCGATAATGGATGTTTTAATATAAGATACGTTTATGGATAATACGCATTACGCGAGTGATGTTTTAGGTGGAAATGTTGGTATATGACCCTTTCTTAAAGGGTGGCGATATATTCATCTGATATTTCTATCATTAACGATAACCTTTTGTTTTTTTGTCGTCTTAATCGCCCATTTATCTGGCGAATAGTGATTAGCCAATTAAATAGAGTGCTATCTACTTGGGACGTTTTCGATAGATAAAACGCATTTCGTTCGAAAAAACAGACGCCTGAAGTGGCGAATCGCATGGGCTGTCGGCGGTTTGCCGGGGAGGGGAAAAGACCTTTTCCGGCGTGTGGAGTAGTGCGGCGAAGCGCGATGACAGCCCACAGGCGAGATGATCAGGCGGGTTTGCTCAAGGTCTGTGTGAAACATCATGGGATAAAATGCCGAATTCGACGACGAGATCGCTTTCTTCGTCTGATTATCTGCTATTTATGTTTTCACTCCGCTGGTCATGGCGTTCTCTGCGCTGGCCAGCGCTTTTATGATTGACGGCGGTCCATCCACATTGGCCGGATGAGGGAGAATAGGATGTCATTACAGGATAAACGCGTTGTTATCAGCGGGGCGGCCAGCGGTATCGGGTTTGCTATCGCCGAACTTTTCTCACAGCAGGGTCCGCGCTTGCTGTTGTCCGATCGCGATGCGGAAGGGTTGGAACACGTCGTCGAACGCTGCCGCCAACGCGGCGTTGAATGCTATGGCAGCGTCGTGGATGTCGCGACGCCATCGGGTGCGCAGCAAAGCGTTGACGACTGCGTCCGGCACTATGGCGGTATCGATGTCCTCGTCAACAACGCGGGGCTGTTGACGCAGGCGCCTTGTGAGGCGATCACGCTGGAGATGTGGGAGGAAATGATGGCGGTAGACCTGCGCAGCGTATTTCTCTCTTCCCAGCGGGCGCTGCCGTGGATGCGGGGTCAGCGTTGGGGGCGCATCATCAATATCGCCTCTCAGCTGGGTATCAAAGGGGGGGCTGAGCTATGCCATTATGTGGCGGCGAAAGCGGGCGTTATCGGCTTCACCAAGTCGCTGGCGCTGGAGATGGCGCCGCACAACGTGTTGGTCAATGCCATCGCTCCCGGCCCGATCGCGACGCCGATGATTGACGGCATCAGCAGCGACTGGAAAAAAGCCAAAGCCGCAGAGCTGCCGTTAGGACGATTCGGGAACCCCGACGAGGTCGCACCGGCCGCGCTGCTGTTGGCCAGCGATCCGGGTGGCAATCTCTTTGTCGGTCAAACGCTGGGGCCAAATTCCGGCGACGTCATGCCGTGACCAAAAAAAAGCCGACGTGGGATTAAGCGACGATCCTGAACGCAGCAAACTGCCGTTGGTTGAGGATTGCGGTATCGTCGATTCTGGACAATGGTGACACAATAGCGTTCTCACATGCTCATGCGTTCGCACAACTTGGCGCGAACGCGCCAGAACTCGTGGTGACACGAGCGGTTCTCAGGGCTGTTAAACGGTTCGCCCGTGAGGGTTACGTCGGCATGGCCCATCTCAATTGAGCTTGAAAGGTATTATTATCGTGAAAAAAATGCACATCCCCACCACGCTTCGGGGATCTCTTCGCGTTTCTCCCCGTCAGCACCTCGGCAAACTGCCGGTGACACGCCTGCGCCCTTGCGGCGAGGAAACATCATGAGTCGGGAGATGCGAATTTCAGGACGCGAAAGCGGCAGTAGGCGCTTTCACACGCCGTTGATCATCACAAACGGCGGGCAATGATGAAGAGCAGCGGTGTGACCTTACGAGTTCTGGGAACCTCAGTGACGCTGCTGGAGCTGCTGCGCAAGCAGGCCGAGCAGGATTTGGGCATGTGTATCGACTATCGGGTATGCAGCGTCAAAGAAGCGCAGCGCATAGCGGTCATGCACCCTGAAAGTTACGATCTGTACGACCAGTGGTTTCACAATATTGACTTTGTCTGGCCCGCGCAGGCCATTCAGCCGCTTGAGATCGCCAGATTGCAGTATTGGGATGAAATTAACGACCTTCCCAAACGAGGTACGCTGTTGCCCGGTCAAGCGCTGAGCCGCGGCAGCGTACCGGCTCATCGCCTGTATGTGCAGGATAACGGCGAACTGGGCGCCCATCCCACCGACCGAATCAGTATGCTGCCGTTGACGCACAACACCGACAGCTTCGCTTATCAGGTCGAGCGTTTGCCAGCTTCGCTCAGGGGAAAGGAGGAAAGCTGGGGATGGCTGGTGAATCCTGCGTTTTTTGGTCAGGTCGCGTTACAGGATGATGCCTCGATGGGCGTGCTGGACGCCGTACTGGCGGTGCAAGCGCGCGGACCGTTCCAGTTCGGCAATGTGGGTAATCTGACGCTGGAAGAGATCGATCGGCTGACCGATGTCCTGGCTGGTCTGCGCAGGCAGGGGCATTTTGCCGCGCTGGGTTCTACGCATGACGAAGCGAGCAAGCTCATCGGGAATCAGCTGGTCTGCATACAGAGCCTGTGGGCGCCAACGTATTTTCGGCATCATTTCCGCCAAAAAGGGTTCAAGCTGGCGGTGCCGCAAGAAGGTTATCGCGCCTGGTACGGCGGTCTGTCGCTGTCGCGTTGTGTCAGCGGGCGCGTGAAAGAAGCAGCCTATGATTATCTGAACTGGTGGCAGTCCGGCTGGCCGGGGGCGGTCATGGCGCGACAGGGCTACTATATTTCTAACCCGCAGCGCACGCGCGCGTATCTCTCTGATGCCGAATGGGATTTCTGGTACGGCGGCAAACCTGCTTCCGAAACGCTGCCGGATGCCCACGGCAACCCCTTGATCATGCCGGGCGAACTGCGTGACGGGGGGAGCTACGAGCAGCGCATGGGGCACATCGCCGTCTGGAATTCGGTGATGGATGAGCACAACTATCTCGTGCGGCGCTGGCAGGACTTTATTCACGCCTGACCGCGGATAAACGGCGGCGATCGCCTTGTGTATGCGATGTCGGCGTCAAGCTCA
>NZ_CAMKXG010000231.1 GCF_946477055.1 Lonsdalea britannica
CGAGGTGCCGAACGGCACGATAATGTTCACGCCGCAGGCCAGCAGCAGACGCTCGTCGTTCTGACGTTGACCGACTTCCATCTCGCGCACGACGATTTTCAGCCCGGTGCCGCGCTGACTGCGCAGTCGGTGGATATGACGAGCCAGTGCGCCGGTCTGATCGTTATGGCTCAGGCAGAAAATGACGGTGGCAGAATCCGCCTCTTCGGCCTGTGCATAAACCCGATCGTTGCCGTCATGCAATTGCCACTGGTTCGATAATGGAGGAGCCCCTTCCAATACGCTGCGTTCGGCAATAAAAATATGCTCGTCATTTAATGTTAATGGCGTGTTTTGCTCTTCTTGTTTCATCAACGAAAAACGATCGTGCTCCAGAATTAACGCTAACTGTCTGTCTGCCAGTAATCGCGTAGCGTTATACCACCAATGTATTCTATATTTCCAATTATCTTTCTGATATTCGAGACACGAGAACCCATTTAAATAACGAAATAGGCCATTAAGATGGTCACCCAATGAAATTATTTTTCTTCCATATGTAATAATTACCATCGAAATCTTTTTCTTTTTTAATGTGCCATTTATTCTTTTTAACCACTCAGACAATTCTGAAGAAGTTAATTTGTCCCAATCGCTAACCTCGGTATAAAACAAAACCAATTGAGGATTTGACGAAGAAGAAAATAGACGTAAAAAATCTTTATCCAACTTCAATAATGCTCTGCTGGTTTGCGGTAATGAATACATCGGAATGCGATCCGGCCCTGAAGTCAGCGGCGGAGTCAGCAGCTCGCGCGGCGCGGTCGCCGAGCTGACTAACGTCACCGCCGCCTGGGCGCTCATGACCTGTCGTGCCAGTGCAATAGCGTCTTCCTGCCGTTGAACCGTAACCCAATAACAACCTGGCGGCTGCATCAACATTAATTCATCCGGCAGCTGTTCTATTCCTAACGTAGAGAAATATTTCATAGATTATTTTTTATAATAAAGAGATCAAAACGACGTTATCACTTGTCGTCAATTTTAAAATAATTGTAATATACGCAACAATCATCATATCTTTATCCCATTAATTATGGCTCCCGACCACCTTTTAGATCACAATACAGATTAATCCGATAATTCTATTAAAGCCAAAAGCTTTATTCTTAATCACATATAAAACGATAACCATCAGTGGACGATGAAAAGAGAAAACGCCGTTTATAAAAATGCGGGTTGCGTACAGCCGCAAAATGACATTGCCATATTGAATAAAGTTTTTTCATTAGCACCTATTCGGTATGTCGATATTGCCAGAGAAAATCGTCTGGCCAGAGTAATTGCACGCTGGTCTCTACTGCATGAATTTAATTCCGAGCAGCAAGAGAATGACAACCCATGCCAATAATTGCGCTTCAGGGAATACGCGGCGGCACCGGAACCACCGCACTCACGTCCGCACTGGCCTGGGCTCTCAGCCAGAGCGGGGAATCGGTCATGGCGCTGGACTTCTCGCCCTCCAACCAGCTCGGGATCCATTTCAACACGCCCCTGTCCTATCACGACGGCTGGATGCGCGCAGCACTGGAGGACGGTGACTGGCGGGAAAGCGCCATGCGCTATCTCCCCGGCCTCGACTTCATGCCGTTCGGTCGGCTGGATGACGCCGAACACATGCGCTATCAAGCCGCTTCCTCGGACTTCCTCCAGCCCTGGATCGACGAGCGCCTGAACGGCCTGCGTCAGGACTACCGCTGGATCCTGTTGGATGTGCCAGCGCATCCGCTTCCGTTAACGCAGACTTTGCTGCACGCGGCCGACCGGATGATCCGGGTAATCACGCCGGACGCCAACTGCCATCTGCGTTTGCATCGCGAACGGATCGACGCCATCAACCTGTATCTCCTCAACCGATTCAACGTCAACAGCGCCGTACAGCGGGATCTCCACCAGCTGTGGAACAGTACGCTACAAGCGTTGCTCCCAATCATCGTCCATCAGGATGAAGCCTTTTCTGAAGCGCTGATGATGAAGCAGCCCGTGGGGGAATACCGGCCGTCCAGTCTGGCGACGGAGGAGATAGCGACGCTGGCGGCCTGGCTGCAGCTGAACGTGACGGAGCAAAAAACATGAGTCCATTACGCTGGCTGCTCTGCCCGCCGATTCATCAGGCGCTGCAGCGCCGCTACCGCGACTATCGACGTCTGGGCGTATCCGGCCCAACGGCGTGTTTGCAGTGTCTGTGGATCGCACTGGCCTGGACCGTCTGTCGTCTGGAAACCCCCGCCTGGCAACGTATTATCGCCAAACGGCGTCAGCTGTTTCCGCATATCGCCTCGCAGCGACCGCGGCCGCTGGACGCGCTGCGTTACCTGCTGCAACTATCCTGGCTGCTGCTGTTTTTCCCCGGCGATGCACAGCGTTCCTCGTTCCGTTGGCTGCTGAACGGCCGTCAGCGTATTCACCGCTGGCTCGACGGCCTGCCGGATCGCGCCCGGCAGCGTCAGCTCCATACGCGGGCCGAACGTCAGGTCAGTCGGCTGCCGCTCTGGCTGCGGCGACTCACCTTGATCGGCTGCGCCATCCTCGTCGGATTGCTGGGGTTGCTGTGCATCTCACAGCCATTCGATATCGCCACCCAGCTGATTTTCGTCGTGCTGCTGTGGGGCATGGCGATGGTGGTACGTCGGCTGCCCGGCCGTTTGCCGACCGTGATGCTGATTATGCTGTCGCTGACCGTTTCCTGCCGCTATCTCTGGTGGCGCTACAGCTCGACGCTCAACTGGGACGACCCGGTCAGTCTGGTCTTCGGCCTGCTGCTGGTCGCCGCGGAAACCTACGCCTGGGGCGTGCTGGTTCTGGGCTATTTTCAAACGCTGTGGCCACTGCATCGCCAGCCGGTGTCCCTGCCTGACGCGCCTGAGACGTGGCCCACGGTCGACCTGCTGATCCCCACTTATAACGAACCGCTCAGCGTCGTCAAACCCACGCTCTACGCCGCGCTAGGCATCGACTGGCCGCAGGACAAACTGACCATTTACGTGCTCGACGACGGCGACCGACCGGAGTTCCGCGAGTTCGCCGACAGCATCGGCGTTCGCTATATCGCGCGATCCACCCACGAACACGCTAAAGCGGGCAACATCAACCACGCCCTGCGCACCGCCTGCAGCAGCGAATACGTCACCATTTTCGACTGCGACCATGTGCCGGCGCGATCCTTCCTGCAGATGACGATGGGCTGGTTCCTGAAAGATCCGAAGCTGGCGATGCTGCAAACACCGCACCACTTCTTCTCGCCGGACCCGTTCGAACGTAACCTGGGCCGTTTCCGTCGTACGCCGAACGAAGGCACCCTGTTCTACGGACTGGTGCAGGACGGTAACGACGTCTGGGACGCCACCTTCTTCTGCGGCTCCTGCGCCATCATTCGCCGCAGCGCGCTGGATGAGATCGGCGGCATCGCCGTCGAAACCGTCACGGAAGATGCGCACACCTCGCTGCGACTACACCGGCTCGGTTACTCGTCGGCCTATATTCGTATCCCGCAGGCGGCCGGGCTGGCGACCGAAAGCCTCTCCGCGCACATTGGCCAGCGTATTCGCTGGGCGCGAGGCATGGTGCAGATTTTTCGTCTGGACAACCCGCTGATGGGGAAAGGGCTGACCTTCATGCAGCGGCTGTGCTACGCCAACGCCATGCTGCACTTTCTCTCCGGCATTCCACGGCTGATCTTCCTGTTGGCGCCGCTGGCCTTCCTGCTATGCCACGCCTACATCATTTTTGCCCCGGCGCTGGCCATCGCCATTTACGTGCTGCCGCATATGCTGCACACCAGTCTGACCAACTCCCGCATTCAGGGACGCTATCGCCACTCGTTCTGGAGCGAGGTGTATGAAACCGTGCTGGCCTGGTATATCGCCCGCCCGACCACGGTCGCGCTGTTCAACCCGAACAAGGGCACGTTCAACGTGACGGCCAAAGGCGGTTTGGTCGAGCAAAAGCACCTCGACTGGGTGATCACGCGACCTTACGTCATGCTGGTGCTGCTGAATCTGGCGGGGCTAGTGATGGCGTTCTGGCGGCTGTACTACGGCCCGCAGAACGAGATGCTGACCGTGGTCATCAGCCTGATCTGGGTGCTGTACAACATGGTGATCCTCGGCGGCGCGGTGTCCGTCGCGGTCGAAGCCCGGCAGCTGCGCGAGTCGCACCGTGTGGACATCGATATGCCCGCCGCGCTGGCGCGGGAAAACGGCCATATGTTGCCTTGTACGCTGCGCGACTATTCTGACGGCGGCGTCGGCGTAGAGCTGCGGGAAGCGCTGGCGCTGCGCAAGGACGAGAAGGTGTTTCTGATACTGCAACGGGACCGTCAGGAGTTCTACTTCCCCTGCTATGTCCAGCGCATATTAGGACGTGCGGCGGGCATCCGGTTGCACAACCTGACGACCGAGCAACAGGTCGACTTCATTCAATGCACGTTCGCCCGCGCCGACACCTGGGCGCTGTGGCAGGACAGCTTTCCTCAGGATAAACCCCTGCATAGCCTTGCCGACATCGCCGTGCTGGGTTTCAAAGGTTACTTACGTCTGGCCGAGTACGGCCCGCCTCGATTACGGCGGCTGTTCATACTGCTGACGACGTTCGTCGCCTGGGTAGTTTCGTTTTTTCCCCAACAGGTCAGGATCAACTCTGCCGGCGTTCCCGGCCAGAAGGCATGACCCCACTGATGATGACACAATGACAAGAAGATTACGTTGGTTCACTTTTATTCTGTTTGGATTCTCTCCAATCACTCATGCGGACGTGCTCTCCGAGCATACCGCCACGGCGGATACGGTTGCCGCCATCGATAATGCCGCGCCGCCGAGCGCGCCGGAACGCACGGAGACGACGCCCCCGGTGCGCGCCAGCCTGCTGCCGTTCAGCCGTCTGGCGCCCCCGCCGGGCAGCTTCCAGCTGCAAGGGATGCGCCCGGACGGTCAGATAGAGTTCGGCGTGCGCAGCGATGAGCTGGTTACCCGCGCCGTCCTCCAGCTGAACTACCGCCCGTCTCCCGCGCTGCTGCCGTCGCAGTCGCATCTGCAGGTCTTCCTGAACGATGCGCTGGTGGGGATTGTGCCCATCACGACCGAACAGCTGGGCAAGAACAACCAGATTCAGCTGGATCTCGACCCGCGTTTTATCAGCGACTTCAACCGGGTCCGACTCTCGCTGGTCGGTCACTACGCCAACCAGTGTGAAAACACCACCAACACGGCTATCTGGATGGCGATCGGTCAGGACAGCACGCTGAAGCTGACGCTGCAAAAGCTGCCGCTCAAGAACGATCTGTCCCACTTCCCGGAACCGTTCTTCGACAGCCGCGACGCCCAGCCGCTCCAGCTGCCGGTCGTATTTTCCGCCCGTCCTTCGACGACGGAACAGCGCGCCGCGGCCATATTGGCGTCCTGGTTCGGCGTCAAAGCCGACTGGCGCGGACAGCGTTTCCCGGTGCTGTATAACCAGCTGCCATCGCATCAGCACGCCGTCGTCTTCGCCACCAACGCGCATCGCCCGGACTTCCTCAAAGAGTATCCGCTGGTCGACAAACCTACCGTGGAAATCCTCAGCCAGCCGGACGACCCGTACAACAAAATGCTGCTGATTCTGGGCCGGGACGACTCCGATCTGATCACCGCCGTTCAGGGGATCGCACAGGGCGATGTCCTGCTGCGCGG
>NZ_CAMKXG010000232.1 GCF_946477055.1 Lonsdalea britannica
GGGAAAGCCAATGATGAAATGCCCGTTGTGTGGATGCGCAGCGCACACCCGTTCAAGCCAGGAAATTACGCCACAGACCAAAGAACGCTACAACCAATGCACGAATATCAATTGTGGACACACTTTTATTACGATGGAGACCTTTATTCGCTCCATTGCGATTCCTGCACGAGTGTAAATACCGTGCCCGTCCATACCAAAGGCGGCAATCAGAGCACATTGAATATTTAGCCATCAACACAGAATAAAAAGAATTTCCTGTCGCGGTTTATTTTTCTTATTCGAAGACGAAACAATGCGCGCTCAAAAAATACCTATCGCCACTTTTCGCTATTGAGATTTATTACAGACACAAAAAAACCGCCATAGGGCGGCCGATGACTTTTTGCTAGGAGATTGATTATTATGGGTTTTATTCAATGGTGCCCAGGGCGGGACTTGAACCCGCACAGCGCGAACGCCGAGGGATTTTAAATCCCTTGTGTCTACCGATTCCACCACCTGGGCCAAAAACTGGAGGCGCGTCCCGGAGTCGAACCGAGGTAGGCGGATTTGCAATCCGCTGCATGGCCACTCTGCCAACGCGCCTTAATGACTTACCTACACTGATAACAATAATGTAGTTTTAAATGGGGACCAGATTGTCATTTCTCTTCTAACCATTTGATTAGAATCGATTTTCTTATTCCCTAACCAGGAATGGACGCTATTATGGACTGGTTAGGAATGGATGGCAAGCCCTTTGTACCCCACAAAATCTCAAGTGCCTAAAAGTTGATCTCCTTGCATTATACAGCCTGTAACCACGGCAAGAAATGCTCAATTTTCATTCGGGTAAAGCGACAATGCGCCAGCCTACTGCTGCCCTCTTTGGCGCTACGCTCTCATCACCCTATGCAGTCGCTATAGAGAGATAGACACCCTCTAGCCGACTCGTCATGAAGTGCGACCTTTAGAATAGACGATCTGTCGCATTTTAACGCCCCATCGCCGGGCTTCATCAGATTTGGCTGTGCCCTCTCCTGTGCTAGCTCGGCGTTTAATCGCCAGGAAATGTCATCTGGATGAGCGCGGTCGCTCTGATCGCGTTAGCGGGCCGTTCGATGCTGCTCATCCCCCACTCTCCTTTCTTATATATAACATTGCCCGTCGCCGAAGATGATGCTCTCTCATTGAGCAAAATAACAGCAAAGGCATCGACTGATGATTACACGGAGAGGAAGCCAGGCGAAATAAATCTATTCATTCGACGGCTTCATTAAAAAGCCAATTATTTTAATCTGACTATTTCCTATTCAACATGTTCAACCGTAATTAAATAACACGTCGTTGATGGCAGCATAATCACATCTTGTTTAGGCTAGGGATAGAAAATATAAATGACGTGATATTCATTGCCTATCAACATACTGACGCTGACCCCACAGAGTGAATTCAAATTAGCAAGTAAAATAAAATATGATTTTATTCAAAACACCCTCTATTTTTGACCAAGGACAGGATGTTTAAACACAGTCTTGTTAAAATGTACGTGAATGGAGAATTGGGATTTAACCGAGCAACGTTTATTTACTGTGAATAGCATAAATAAACATTCCTCCCTAATAAATTGCCTGCTGTGTAATGGGTAATTAAAATTGCGACGACGCCTTCATTCTGCGCACGAGAATCTACAATAATGATAAGGAGATGCATTAAATACTGAGCTAGCGAATAATATATGATTTGAGAAATCTACAATGCGGTATATCAGTCGGCAAAGCTTGCCCTCATTAGACTATACCGTCGATAAATCAAGTAACGGCAGGTAATCTACCTGTTAGCGGTTACGTGTAAGCCTGGTGACAGCAAGGCAATAGCGACGCTCATACTTGTGATTTTCTCGCGACAATAACTGAAGACTCGTACGAAATTAATCCATCAATGATGATGGAAAATTACGCGTGCGTGACTGTCATCAGAAGAAAATACAGATTTTAAAATAATGGCGAAGAGGTATTTACATTTTTTTATCGATTGTGTTCTCCCCCATTTCCGAGATCACAACCGATAAATTGATGACAACATAAATCAAATATCACCGCCGAAATACTTTTGCATTTCCCGATGCCAATTTAGGCATTCACAAATGAGGTATTTAGGTGGCCGTCATTTTAATGACAGATAACAGAATTGTTAATTCATAAATACTTAGAGGTCACAATGAAAACTCAGATGAAGAATAAATCGGCAGAGGCATGCCCTTTATCTCAACAGGAGGAGAAACAACGTACGCTTTCCCGACGTAAATTCCTGCTTTATGGAAGCTGCGTTGCCGCCGGAACGGTTGCACTGGCCGGCACCGCTCATAAGACGATGGCGAAAGAGGCCGTAGCGAATGCCACCGCTCCGGGAAAATGCCCTCCTGGCGTCATAGCCTCTTCCTGTGTCGCCGCTGATCCGTCATTGGCTCCGGGCGCGAACCCCGCAGCGCCGAAAACCGTCACCATCACACCTCGCGCTGCCGAAAATGTTGTGACGGAATACCCTTTTAACGGCGGACTGCTGTTCGGCGTGATGGTCAGTCATCTGCACGAATTCGACACCGCCGGGCTTTTCGCCCATCAAGATAACACCGACGTCATTCTTACCAATCTGGGCACTCAGCCGGTCTATGTCGCCGCGACGGCGCACGTCAATAGCGATCTGCACCATGACACCCCGCTGCGTCATGCTGTGCCTTCGCTACAAAGCATCATCATCCGTGCGGGTGCCGTGATAACTACGGCTGACGCCTCGGCAAACGGCGTCATCTCGCTGATCCAGGTCCGCAATACGCGCAATGTCGAATCGGATATTTTTTCACGCGATACCCAGTGGGCGAAATACGCTTTCCCGGCGGGAACTCCTGCGCTTCCGCTGTGGATCTCCAACCAGCTTCATCTGAATCACAAGATCCAGGTGAATCCGTGGCAGTTGACCGGATTACCTGCGCCTGCGGGCAGCAAGGCGCTGCCTTACGAGCTGTATGTCAATCTGTGGTGGCTACCAGCCGGTTCCGATGCCGGAATCCACGCGGCGCATGGCAGCAACCTGTTCGAGATTCATACCCAACTGATTGGTTGTGGCCGCATGCAGAAGTTCACCGACATCGACAAAGCCCGTGCCGCGATTGCTGGCAAACGGGCCGTACTGCCGGAAGGCGGTGTTGCATCGCCGTTTGATACGGGTAAAGCCTTCCCTGAACTCTATGAAGAATTCAGACTTGCGCCCGGAAACACGCATCTGCCGATGCCGATCGTCACTGAATATGACGCCTGGAAAGGCGTGTCGGACATCGCTAAGAATGCCAGCATGGACGACCCCTGTTTCTTCTACCCGCCCCATCAATATTACGCAGACACCGATAGCGTGTGGATTGCCTTTGAATTTCACCGTTCAGCAGACAAGCACTAATCGACTATCAAGGACAGCGTAATGATGAAAAACAGAGAACTTCCCGCGTCGTGGCGTGCTTATAACACCTATGACTATGTCCCCGTGGACGATTGGTCCGTCGGCGACGACATTGAGCTTTATTCAGTCTACTGGGATGGCAAACCCCATTCCCCCAACGGTTTCGATACCGACTGGACGATTTATATCAATGCCAAGGCCAAACCCAAATCCGGCGCGACACCCGCCGAACGGGACGTGTATCTCGTGTTACAGGTCACGTCTTGTGAGAAAGATGCCTTCCGGGTTCGGTTTGCCCCTTCCGCCGAAAGCATTAACGACTACCCGAACAAGGTCTACGGACCGATCGTCGTAGAACGGCTGGATCAGATACGCCGACACGAGCAGACGGCCGGATATCACCCGTTGCTGCGCTGGAATCGCGATGGCGTGAGCATCCAGCTGAAATCTATCCAGATTCAGTTCTTGCGTGACAAGAACGACCTCCTGTCGATCCAGATCAAACGTTTGTCTGACGGCGCCATCACTGACATTTCATCCGGCCCGCTCTGCCATGCCAAACCCGGTGTGGGCACCGTCGCCAATATGAAGCGCAAAGCCGAGGCGGCGACTCACTACTTCGGTCTGGGCGAAATCGTCAATTACAATCTGACCGGGAAAAGCAATGCGACCGTCGGGCACGCTATCGAGGATTGCTATAGCTACAGCGGCTATTCGCTGCTGGACCACACCGGCTCGCAGGTCACCTGCTACAACTACGACAACCTGTGGTACAACCAGCCGGAAGTCTTCTCAAATAAGACCAAGTACAAAGACGCGTTCAAAGCAAACGCCAACATCCCGCTTTATCTGAACGCGCCTTTTTATATAGAGCGCGCCGTGGTGGAGGGCCACCAGCAGTTTCTTGGCGTATTCCTGGATAATACTGGCCAGAGCTATTTCTCCCTTAAAAACCCGTCGCGCGACAAAGATGCCGTAGAAGCCGGCGTTCAGCACGGCGAGTTCGACTGCCACTATATGTTCGCGGAACAGGGGGCGGGCGTAATGGATGCCTTCACCTACCTGATGGGTAAAGGCGAACTGAATGCGCCGGCGGCAAAAGACGTCACGCTGAATGACCGTGCGGTCATGCCGCCCAAATACATCTTTGGGTATTTTCAGGCCAAATACGGCAGTCCCGGCCTGCTGCGACCGGATGATGTCAACGACCCCATCAAGGTGTACGTGGAAGACATTGTCAAAGGGCACCAAAAAGCCGGTATCCCGATTGAAGGTCTGGGGATCGATATCGATATCCAGGAAGACAAAAAGGTCTTTACCATCAAGGACAGCTTCTGGACGAAAGGCAAGGTCGACGAAGGGATCTCGGTATTCGATTGGGCGGCCCAGTTCAATCTGCAATGCCAAACCAATATCACACCGTTTATTCGCGCGGACAAAGTCGCCTATAACCCGGCCGATACAGCGAAAAAACAGTATGTCACCGCTCAGGGACTGATCGAGAAAGGCTACTGCGTAGCTAACGAGGGCGAAGCCAACATTCCCAAATTCCGGGGACCAAAACGTGAAAGCGATTATCCCGGGCTGACTTATACCCGCATTGGCGAAGTCAACTATCCCGATCAGAACCTGCTGGTGCTGGATTACGGCATCAATGCGCAAACGTCGGAACGCGATATGATCGGCGCCGTTATCACCGACTACGGCAATCCGGACGCCGCGCGTTTTTGGGGCGACCAGTATGCTTACCTGCTCAAAAATGGGCTGGGGTTCATCTGGCAGGATATGCCAGCGCCCGACTCCATGCCTCACGTTGAAGATGGAAAAAATTTCGCGGATACGGAAGCGCCGCGCAACCAATTCGGCTGGTCACTCACCGGGGAGTCGCCCGATGACGACAGAAGAAGAACCAATACCTTCAACTGGCGTAGCTATCACGGTCAGGCGCATCTGACAGATCCCCGTTTCGGCGACGGTCGCAAAACGCCGTACGTCGAACTGCGCAACTTCCATGCGTACATGCTGGCGAAGTCCAGCTACGAATACGGACTCAGCGCACACGAAGATATGCTCAAGGGTTACAAACGCAGCTATATCATCTGTCGCAGCGGCTACCCTGGCCTCCAGCACTATGCGGGTCACTGGGTGGGCGATAATGCCTCCACCTGGCATCACCTGCAGGCCACCTGTCTCTTATACACATCTCCGAGCCCACGAGACTAAGGCGAATCTCGTA
>NZ_CAMKXG010000233.1 GCF_946477055.1 Lonsdalea britannica
CGAGTGCGTTTAGACGTTTCGTCCCTTGACGTCACTCAGTCCCCGGACGTGGCATCGTCCTGGCATTTTCCCATCCTCGACTTTCGTCAGGAAAGCGCGCCGCTGGAGAAGGCGAAGCAGTGGATGGAAACGGCCTGCAACACGCCTTTTGACCTGGAGCAGGGACCGCTCTTTTCGTTTGCGCTGATTCAGATAACGTCGGAATATTTTCTCTTTTACCAGTGTCACCATCACATCGTCATGGATGGCTATAGCGTATCACTGTTTATTCAACGGGTTGCGGACCGCTACGCCGCGTTCTCGGTTGGGACGTTGGTGCCTGACGACGTCTTTGTCGGGCTTGCTCAGGCACAGAAGATTGAGCGCGACTATGAGGTTTCACCCCGCGCGAGTCACGATCGGGAATATTGGCTGAAGCAGTTGGCGAATTGCCCGGATCCGGTGAGTGTATCCGGGCAGCAGGCCCGGTGTGTGAAGATATTGCGTCGGCAGCAATATCTTCCTGAGCAGACTCATCGGCTTCTTCGTCGTGTGGCGGAGCAGCGAAAAGCGGCGTTGCCTGAAGTATTAATCTCGCTGGTCGCGCTGTACTTACACCGGATCACCGGGCAAGAAGATCTGCTGCTGGGAATGCCTATGACGGCTCGCGTCGGCAAAGCGTTGCGCCGTTACCCCGGTATGGTCAGCAATGTGCTGCCGTTGCGGTTGAATGTGAGTCCGACCACCACCTTGTCCTCCGGGCTCCAACAAACAAAACGCGCCGTGTTCCAAGTCTCACGACATCAGCGTTACCGCTACGAAACGTTGAAGGCCGACTTGGGGATGGCCGCCGGACGTGAAACGCTGTTTTCTACGCTAATCAATATCCTGCCTTGCCATAACGATTCGCTGTGTTTTGAGGGCGCTAGAGCCAGAGTTCACAATCTCTTACTGGGACCGGTAGACGATCTCTCCATCACGCTATTCGACCGAGGGGAAAGTGAGGGCATCGAGCTGTGCCTGAACGCCAACGCTGCGCTTTATCATGAGCGAGAGTTGCAATGGCATCTGCGTCGCCTAAGTCACTTTTTCACTGCCGCCGCGAGTGAACCAGACCGTCCCGCCGGAGAGCTGGCGCTGCGAGATCCTGAAGAACGGGCCTTGATGCAGCAATGGCATTCGCCCCCCGCACCCGCGCCGTCCTCTCCACTCTGCCTCCATGAGTTGTTCGAACAGCAGGCCGACACCCGGCCGCAGGCCGTGGCGGTGAGCGCCGAGGGGCGTTCGCTGAGCTACGGCGAACTGAACCGCCGCGCTAACCAGCTGGCTCGCGAGTTGATAGAGCAGGGCGTGCAGCCCGACAGCCGGGTGGCGATTGCGCTGCCGCGCGGCAGCGAGCTTATCGTCGCCATTCTGGCGGTCCTCAAGGCCGGAGCGGGCTATGTGCCGCTGGACCCCGGCTATCCGCAGGCGCGTTTGCAATACATGCTGAAGGACAGCGCGCCTGAGGTGTTGCTGACCTGTCGTAGCAGTCTACCATCGCTGGGCGATCTGCCGCCGACGTTGTCGCAGGTGGTGCTGGACGGCGACGCGCGTCCCTGGACGCATTATTCGGATGAGAATATCCCTGCCGCCACGCTGGGCCTGACGCCGCATCATCTGGCCTACATCATCTACACCTCCGGCTCGACCGGTCAACCCAAAGGCGTGATGGTTGAACACCGCAATGTCACCCGCCTGCTGAGTTCAACGCAGGCACTGTTCGATTTCGACCACCATGATATCTGGACGCTGTTCCACTCGTACGCGTTTGATTTCTCGGTGTGGGAAATCTGGGGCGCACTGCTGCACGGCGGACGTCTGGTGGTAGTGCCGCAGTCAGTGACGCGTTCGCCGCAGGCGTTATACCAGCTGGTGTGCCGGGAAGGCGTGACGGTGTTAAACCAGACGCCGGGGGTATTCCGCCAGCTGACGGCGGCGCAGGCGGACAGCCATGAGACGCACGCGCTGCGCTACGTGATTTTCGGCGGAGAGGCGCTGGACGTGGCGGCGCTGGCGCCGTGGTATCAGCAGAACCCGGAGGCGGAAACGCAGCTGGTGAACATGTACGGCATCACCGAAACGACGGTGCACGTGACGCACTGTCCGCTGTCGGCGGGGATGCCTGCGGGTAAAAGCCCGATAGGCAAGCCGCTGCCGGACCTGCGGTTATACCTGCTGGATAGTCATGGCGAGCCGGTGCCGCTGGGCGTGACGGGCGAACTGTACGTCAGCGGAGCCGGGGTGACGCGTGGCTACCTGAATCAGCCCGCGCTGACGGAAGCGCGATTCCCGCTCGACCCGTTCTGCGGGGAGTCTGGCGCGCGGATGTACCGCACCGGCGATCTGGGGCGCTGGCGGGAAGACGGCACGGTGGAGTATCTCGGCCGTAATGATTTTCAGGTCAAAATCCGGGGTTTTCGTATCGAACTGGGGGAGATCGAATCTGCGCTGCAAGCCTGCGACGGTGTAAAACACGCCGTGGTGACGGCCATGAGCACGAAAACGCAGGATAAGCAGCTGGTCGCCTACTACGTGGCGGAGTCGCGCGGACAGGTTCTGGCGACAGATGCGCTCAAGGCTCAGCTCGGTAAGGATTTACCGGCCTTTATGGTACCGGCGGCGTATGTGGCGTTGGACGCGGTGCCGCTGACGTCGAACGGCAAAGTGGATCGCCGCTCGCTTCCCGCCCCGGATCGGGATGCCTTCGAACATCAGGAGTATGAAGCGCCGCAAGGCGACACGGAAACGACGCTGGCGGCGATCTGGCGCTCCGTGTTGGGCGTCGCGCAGGTCGGGCGCCATGACAGTTTCTTTGCGCTGGGAGGACATTCGCTGCTGGCGGTGCAGCTGATTTCCCGCGTGCGTAGCGAACTGCAGCGGGAACTGCCGGTCGCGGCCGTGTTTGAATCTCCGGTGTTGCATGAACTGGCGGCTTTGCTAGACCTCGCGCCGACCGGGCGTTTGCCCGACATAGTACCGGTGGCGGAGGGCATTCACCCTCCGCTGTCTCTGGCTCAGCAACGGTTATGGTTTCTCTCGCGAATGGATGAAACCGCGCGGGCGGCTTACGTCATCTCATTCACGATCCAGATTCAGGGGGAGCTTGATGTCGCGGCGTTAACGCAGGCGCTCGATCGCATCGTGGCGCGTCACGCCGCGCTGCGCACCCGCATTGCCGAGCGTGACGGTACGCCGGTGCAGGTGATCGCCTCGGAAGGGAGTGGGTTCCCGCTTCGACGAATAACGGCAGACGATCCGACGGCCTCTGAACGGGGCACGGAAGCATTGGCGCACGGCGAATTAACGGTGGTCGGCCCACAGTCGTACCGCCTGCGGCTGTCGTTTCATCACCTAGTCGCCGACGGTTGGTCGGTCGGCATTTTCCTTCAGGAGCTGCAAAGTCTGTACGCCGCGTTCCGTCACGGAAACGGCGATCCATTGCCGCCGCTGGCGATCCAATTCGGTGACTACGCGGCCTGGCAGCAGCAACATATGCGGGGCGATGTTTTGCAAGCCCAGCAGGCTTATTGGGCGCAGCAACTGCGTGGGATCCCGGACTGTCTGACGCTACCGAGCGACAGGCCGCGTCAGGCGATGCAGGACTATCGCGGCGCCAGCGTGGACATCGAGCTGGATACGTCGCTGACGCAGGCGCTGAAGTCGCTCAGTCAGCATCACGGCGCGACGCTGTTTATGCTGCTGTTGGCGGGCTGGTCAGCGCTGATGAGCCGCTTGTCCGGCCAGGAGGATGTCGTGATCGGCAGCCCGGTGGCCGGGCGCGATCGTCAAGAGCTGGAGCCGCTGATCGGTATGTTCGTCAACACGCTGGCGCTGCGCGTCGATTTGTCGGAACAGCCGGATACCCTCGCGCTGCTCGCGCAGGTGAAAGCGACGACGCTGGCGGCGCAGGGACATCCGGATATTCCATTCGAGCAGGTGGTGGAGATGCTGGCGCCCGCTCGCAGTCTGGCTCACAGCCCGGTATTTCAGGTCATGCTGGCGTTGCAGAATACGCCGGACATTGCGTTTGCGCTGCCGGGGCTGGAGACATCCCTGCTGAATGAGGCCGTGGAGACGGCCCAATTCGATCTTAGCCTGGATCTCCGTGAGGTCGGCGGTCGGATCAAAGGGCGACTCTACTATGCCACCGCACTGTTTGATGCCGCGACGGCCCAGCGCTATGTGGACTACTGGCATGCGCTGTTGCGGGGCATGACGGCCGATCCGCATCAGCCGGTGCAGACGTTGCCGCTGTTGCCCGATGCCGAGCGTCGCCAACTGCTGTTCGGCTTCAACGCTACGCGGGCCGACTATCCGGTCGGCGATGCCCTGCATTTGCTCTTTGAGGGGCAGGCGGATCGACAGCCGGACGCGACGGCGGTGGAGTGCGACGGAGAGCGACTGAGCTATGGCGAACTGAACCGGCGCGCTAATCAGCTGGCCCATGGGCTGCTCGAACAGGGCGTTCGCCCAAATGGCCGGGTGGCGATCGTGCTGGAGCGAGGTTGCGATCTGATCATCGCGATGCTGGCAACGCTCAAGGCCGGGGGCGGCTATGTGCCGATTGACCCGGCGACGCCGACCGAACGTCTGGCCTATCTGCTGGAAGACAGCGGGCCGCAGGCGATCATCACCGGCCATACGCTGTGCAGCCGACTCGGCGAACGGGCGCGGGATCCTCGTACGCTGGTCATTGACGGCGATGCGCGCCCGTGGATGCACTGCCCGCAGGAAAATATTCCCCTTGCGGCGCTTGGGTTGACGCCGCGTCATCTGGCGTATCTCATTTACACCTCGGGTTCGACAGGGCGTCCGAAAGGCGTCATGGTCGAGCATCGCAATATCATCAATCTGGTGCATTGGCACTGCGCGGCGTTTGCCCTCCGGCCATGGGACTGCGTCTCCAGTCTGGCGGGACTGGGGTTTGACGCGGCGGCGTGGGAAATCTGGCCCGCGCTGTCGGTAGGCGCACGGTTGTTATTGCCGTCGCCGGCGATCTCCCGCGATCCGGACCAGCTGCTGACGTGGTGGAGCGCGCAGCCGCTTGACGTGAGTTTTCTGCCGACGCCGGTCGCCGAGCTGGCGTTTGTGCGCGAGGTGGCGCCTGCCACGCTGCGCACGCTGCTGGTCGGCGGCGATCGTCTGAACCGCCAGCCGTACGCCGGGGCGCGCTTCACCCTGATAAACAACTACGGTCCGACCGAAAATACCGTGGTGGCGACCTCCGGAGAAATCAGCGCCGATGAAGCGTTGCTGCACATTGGTTGTCCTATCGCTAACACCCAAACCTATATTCTGGATGCGCAGATGCAGCCGGTCCCGGTGGGAGTGTGCGGTGAGCTGTATATCGGCGGCGCACAGGTGGCGCGAGGCTATCTCAACCGGCCGGAGCTCACCGCTGAGCGCTTCCTTCCCGATCCATTTTCCCCCGAAGCGCATGCGCGGCTGTACCGTACCGGTGATTTGGGGCGCTGGCGTGCGAATGGCACGATCGAGTTTCTGGGACGCAGCGATTTTCAGGTCAAGATCCGCGGTTTTCGTATTGAACTGGGCGAGATCGAAGACGCGTTGCTGCACTGTGACGGCATCCAGCAAGCCGTGGTCGTCGCGCAGGCGGCGACCGCTCAGGAGAAACGGCTGG
>NZ_CAMKXG010000234.1 GCF_946477055.1 Lonsdalea britannica
CGTGGGCTCGGAGATGTGTATAAGAGACAGCTTCATTACTGCGGCTGCATTCCTAATGATTGGGTTCCAGGCACCTGAACGGCAGCCTGTTGATCTTCATGTTGGTCGAAACGCAGTTGGTCAGAATGCACTCGGCGCTGCAGCTCATAGTCCTGCAGCAATGCATTAATACGCTCATGCTGAGCCTGTTGCTGACGCTGTCCCACCGTATTGACGTTGGTTTCAGCCGGTACGCTCAGGCTGACCGGCGATGCGGTGCCTAAAGCAGGAAGCGTGCTGAATGCCGGGGCTTCGACTGCGCCGTCCGTCGCGACACCGCCTTGCTGGTAGTGCTGCACGCCAACGATGACCGCCAGAGAAACACAGGCCGCGACACCAATTTGCGTCAGATTCGCCGCCAGTGGACGCACCTTGTTCCAGAACGACAGGTTTTGCCAGGTCCGAGGATGTGGCTGGGATTCGGGCACCGCCTGCGGGTTGAAGAGAACAGGTTCCTGCTCTAATGCGGCCGCGACACGGGCTGCGACGTCGACGTGCAAGACGTGTTCGCAGACATCATTGCGCAATGTATCGCGTACTACATGGTAACGCTGCCAGCTTTCCTGCAGTGTTTCGTCTTTCGACAAAGCGCTCAGCAGTTCGTTGTCGACAGCCTCGCCATCCATTAAAGCGGAAAGTTTTTCTTTCTGCATACCTTACACCCTTACCTTGTCAAATCGGTCATGATGAACGTTCACAACAAGTTAACGCTGAATAAGCGGTTGTACTTTATTATCAATAGCTTCGCGCGCACGGAAGATGCGCGACCGCACGGTGCCGACCGGACAACCCATGATGTCGGCTATCTCTTCATAGCTCAGGCCATCCAGTTCTCGCAGCGTGATTGCCAGTCGTAAATCCTCCGGCAACGACTCAATCGTGCGGAACACTATCCGACGCAACTCATCAGACAGCATTAAATTCTCAGGGTTCGATATTTCTTTTAACGCGCTGGCATTTTCATAATTCTCAGCGTCGCTGGCGTCCACGTCACTCGACGGAGGGCGCCGCCCCTGGGCAACGAGATAGTTTTTCGCCGTGTTCACCGCAATGCGATACAACCACGTATAAAACGCACTATCGCCGCGAAAAGACTCGAGCGCACGATAGGCTTTGATAAATGATTCCTGAACGACGTCCGGTACGTCGCCCGGGGGGACGTAACGAGATACCAGGCTCGCTACTTTATGCTGGTAACGAACAACCAGTAAATTGAACGATTTCCGATCGCCTTTCTGGACCCGTTCAACCAGAACCTGATCTGTTAACTGCTCGCTCATCCGAGGTAATATCTCCTCAAATTTGTCTCCACGCATAGGTTACGTAATGCCAGCCACGTTCTAAATCTTTGAGCAAGCACTCGCTTGGAGTCCATACACATCATTAAGTTCCGTTTCAAAAAGTCTTTTCTGCTTTATGTGATCGCCAGTGTGATTTCAGTACCAGACCCACCTGTACTCTTGCGGCTAGTTGTACCACACTTCGGCCATCCACGTGCGCCAAATCCCGCTATTCCGGGGGCTACGCATATGTAACACCGTCTTTCCATGTTTTACATAGACAGATAAAAATCGCGTGTCAGCGCCTGGTAGGCGTCGGAATAGTGTCCCTCGTCATTTCGAATCACCAGCGAAGAGCGCTCGGTCGCACCCGGCAGCAACGAGAGCGCCAGTAGCGTTCGATGTGCAGGACGCGACGCAGACTCACGAACATCCGTCCGTAATGACAAGCGCCATCCTTCTTTTTCAGCCTGCGGCACAAACATCTCCGCGACATCGTAGGGCAACACGACGCAAAAAAGCCCATCAGCCGCCAATTTCGCCTTCGTGCAACGCAATAATTCTTGATGAGTCAAAGAGGTAGTATAGCGGGCCTGAGCGCGCGACTCTGAACGGCAGCTCACTCCCGGAACGAAATAAGGCGGATTGCTGACAATCAGCGCGTACTGTTCGTCGGTTCGTTCCGTGAAGTCAGCGATATCCGCCGTGTGAATGGTCATCTGCTCGCGCCAGGGCGAAGCCGCCGCGTTCTCTTTTGCCTGCTGCCCTGCCGCGGCATCCAGCTCTACGCCATCTATCGACAGCCGCCCTTTCGTACGCTGCGCTAGCATAAGCGCAATCAACCCAGAACCGCAGCCGATATCCAGCAGTCGACCTGCTTTCGGCACTGGCGCCCACGCGCCGAGGAGAATACCGTCCGTCCCGACTTTCATCGCGCAGCGATCGTGCACCACGAAAAATTGCTTAAAGGTGAATCCGCCGGAACGTACCGCCGGCGTCGATAAAGGCTGAGTCATTTTGCGTCTTTTCCTGTTAAACCGCGCTAGCATAGGAGAAACTCTGACGCAGTAAAAGTCGTCTGCATCGCTTAAAGAGATGAACAACCGGGCCAATGAGTCTATAATCGGCGCCCCAAATAGAGGTAGATAATGACAGCGACCAATTTTTCCGAGTTTGATCTTGATGAAAGCCTGCTAAACGCCCTGCAGGATATGGGGTTCTCCCGCCCAACGGCAATTCAGGCTGCCGCCATTCCCCCAGCAATGGACGGACGGGACGTTCTAGGCTCTGCACCAACAGGAACCGGGAAAACTGCCGCCTATCTGCTACCGGCATTGCAGCATCTGCTCGACTTCCCACGTAAAAAATCCGGACCGCCGCGCATACTGATTCTGACGCCTACGCGAGAATTGGCGATGCAGGTGGCCGAGCAGGCTAAAATTCTGGCCGCTCAGACACATCTGGATATCGCCACCATCACCGGCGGCGTCGCCTATATGAACCACGCCGAAGTGTTCAGCGAGAACCAGGATATCGTCGTCGCGACGACCGGTCGTTTGCTGCAATATATTAAAGAAGAAAACTTCGACTGCCGCGCGGTGGAAACGCTGATCCTGGATGAAGCCGACCGCATGCTCGACATGGGATTCGCACAGGATATTGAACACATCGCCGGGGAAACGCGCTGGCGTAAACAGACGTTGCTGTTTTCTGCGACGCTGGAAGGCGATGCCATCAAAGACTTCGCCGAGCGCCTGTTGAAAGAACCGGTTGAAGTGGAAGCCGATCCGTCACGTCGCGAGCGCAAAAAGATCCAGCAATGGTACTACCGAGCAGACGATCTTCAGCACAAAACCGCGCTGTTGTGTCATCTGCTGAAACAGCCGGACGTCACTCGCTCCATCGTCTTTGTGCGCAAGCGTGAGCGCGTGCATGAAATGGTCGCATGGCTGCGTGAAGCGGGTATCGAAACCTGCTATCTGGAAGGTGAAATGGTGCAGGCTAAGCGCAATGAGGCAATCAAACGCCTGAGCGACGGCCGAGTCAACGTGCTGGTGGCAACCGACATCGCCGCACGCGGACTCGACATCAATGATGTCAGCCACGTATTCAACTTCGACCTGCCTCGCACGGCAGATACCTATCTGCACCGCATTGGCCGTACCGGCCGCGCGGGTCGTAAAGGTTGCGCCATCTCGCTGGTAGAAGCGCACGACCATCTGCTGCTGGGGAAAATCAGCCGCTACCTGAACGAGCAGATGAAAGCCAGAGTGGTTGATGAACTGCGTCCTTCCACGCGTGCGCCGAGTGCGAAAATCACCGGTAAACCGTCGAAGAAAGTTCTGGCGAAGCGCGAAGAGAAAAAGCAGAAAGAGAAGCCGAAGACCAAGACGAAAGTGCGTCATCGCGATAGCAAAAATATCGGTAAACGTCGTCAGCCTAGCAATAGCGCGGATAAACCGGCCGACAAAAAATAATCGTCCAGCCGCGTCTCAACGAAGCGGTCTAAGACAACGGTACATGTTGCGATCCGCTGTCCTACAACGCCCAATGAACTTCATTGGGCGTTTTGCATTTAGGGCCGAGGCAGACAACAAAAAAGGGAGCCAATGGCTCCCTTTTCTATACGTTCTATACGGTTAATCCGTTTTAAATGACGTCGCTCTCGATTACAGGCTTTCTGTAAAAGTACGAGCAATAACGTCGCGCTGCTGTTCTGGCGTCAGCGAGTTGAAGCGAACCGCATAACCAGATACACGAATGGTCAGCTGCGGGTATTTTTCCGGATTCTTGACCGCATCTTCCAGCGTTTCACGGCGCAGTACGTTAACATTCAAGTGCTGGCCCCCTTCAACGCGAACTTCTGGTTTCAGCTCCAGAGGAATTTCACGATACTCGAACTGGCCCAGATCGCTGACCGGCACGATTTGATCTTCGCTGTAATCCGCTTTTGAACAAACGCAACGCGCCTCTGATTTCTCATCATCCAGTAACCAGAAAGAATTAACCAATGCGGTGTTGTTTGCCTTGGTGATTTGAATACCTGTAATCATGATTGCCTCCGTAGCACGGCGTGTAAGTCTGAATGTGAATCTCGTATCCAGTAACAAATCTGCCTGTTGTTTAACATCAGGGTAAACCCGACTGAATCTGCTAACCTGTATACCAGCCAAACACCCCGCAATCATTGATTCAAATCAATTCCTTCCACTTGCGGAATTAACTGTTGCCACCAATCTTTTGTTTTATATCAATTTTCCCAATTTTGTGCGCTTTGCAAAAAATCCTATATTTTTTCAATTTTTTTGTTAAAACAACGCTGACGCCGCGAATAGTCCGGTTATGGTTTTACCTCTTCAGGATTGAACGGTAAGCTAGCCGGATTGATTGAATGGACAAGGGCGCATTGATGGCAACTTCCCTGACCTGGCACGACGTACTGTCCCAGGAGAAACAACAACCCTACTTCACTGATACGCTGAAATTCGTTCACCAGGAACGAGAAGCGGGAAAAGTGATCTACCCGCCTCAGCAAGACGTGTTCAACGCTTTCCGCTATACCGAATTTCACGATGTCAAAGTCGTTATTCTCGGTCAGGATCCTTACCACGGTCCGAATCAGGCACACGGCCTTTCTTTTTCCGTCCGCCCCGGCATCCCGGCGCCGCCGTCACTCGCCAACATCTATAAAGAACTGGCCAGCGACATTCCCGGTTTTGAGATTCCACGACACGGCTTTCTGCAGAGCTGGGCTCAGCAAGGCGTTTTACTCCTTAACACCGTACTCACCGTGGAAGGCGGAAAAGCGCACTCGCATGCCAATCTGGGATGGGAGACGTTTACGGACAAAGTGATCGCAGCGCTTAATTCACATCGTGAGGGGATCGTTTTTCTGCTGTGGGGATCGCATGCGCAGAAAAAAGGCAACATCATCGATCAGCAGCGTCACCATGTGCTGAAAGCGCCACACCCTTCACCGCTTTCAGCGCATCGCGGCTTTATGGGATGCCGGCATTTTTCACAGGCCAATCATCTGCTGGAGCAGCAGGGCCTATCGCCTATAGACTGGATGCCGCAGCTTCCTGACGAAAACTGATTTTACCGACGGCCTTCGTTCATTCGAACGGGGGCATTTCGTTGAAGAATAAGCAGAAATTTAGAAAATAAAACTAAAGACAGATGACTGCGGAATAAAAGAAGAATCAGAGGAAAAACGGGAAGGAATAGAATATTGGTGGAGCTAAGCGGGATCGAACCGCTGACCTCTTGCATGCCATGCAAGCGCTCTCCCAGCTGAGCTATAGCCCC
>NZ_CAMKXG010000235.1 GCF_946477055.1 Lonsdalea britannica
GGCTATACCTCCACCTATTCCAGTCTGGGACTGGCGGATTTCCAGAAACGGATGACCGTTCAGCAATTAACGCCGCAGGGCCTGCTTGCGCTGGCGCCCGCGATTGAAGTGATGGCACAGGCAGAACAGCTGACCGCCCACAAAAATGCCGTCTCCCTGCGCGTCGCTGCCCTGAAGGAGCAAGCATGAGCATCGAAAATCTGGCACGCGAAAATGTTCGTCAGCTAACGCCCTACCTGTCTGCTCGTCGTCTGGGGGGTAGCGGCGATGTCTGGCTGAACGCCAATGAGTTTCCTCAGGAGCCGGAGTACCAGCTCACGTTATCCACGCTGAACCGCTATCCGGAATGTCAGCCGAAGCTGGTGATCGAGCGCTACGCGGCCTATGCGGGCGTCAAGCCGGAGCAAGTGCTGGCCAGTCGCGGCGCGGATGAAGGTATCGAGCTGCTCATTCGCGCCTTCTGCGAACCCGGTAAGGACGCGATTCTGTTCTGCCCGCCGACTTATGGCATGTACGCCGTCAGCGCCGAAACGTTTGGCGTGGAACGCCGTGTGGCGCAGAGCACCGCGGACTGGCAGCTGGATATGGGCTCGATTGAACGTCAGCTGGACAACGTCAAAGTCATTTACGTCTGCAGCCCGAACAATCCCACGGGCAATCTGGTGAACCCGGAAGATCTGCGCCGTCTGCTGGAACTGGCGCAGGACAAGGCATTGGTGGTCATCGACGAGGCCTACATCGAATTCTGCCCGCAGGCTTCCACCGCAAGCTGGCTGGCGGACTATCCTCATCTGGTGATCCTGCGTACGCTGTCTAAAGCGTTTGCACTGGCGGGGTTGCGCTGCGGCTTTACGCTCGCAAACGAAGACGTGATTCAGCTGCTGCTAAAGGTGATTGCCCCTTACCCGCTCTCTCTGCCGGTGGCGGACATCGCCGCACAGGCGCTGAGCGAGCCGGGTATCGCGAAGATGAAGGCCAATGTCGCCGAGATACTGGACAACCGTCGCTGGCTGGCCGATGCGCTGCGGCCGCTGGACTGCGTAGAGTCGGTGTTCCCCAGTGAAAGCAACTACCTGCTGGTGAAGTTCGACCCGACGACCCAGGTATTTAAATCTCTGTGGGATCAAGGCATTATTCTGCGCGACCAAAATAAACAGCCTGGACTGGCCGGCTGCCTGCGTATTACCGTCGGCACCCGCTATGAATGTGAACGCGTCATCGCCGCCCTGAAGGCGCTTTCCGGCGTCACCGCTTAATCTTGAGGAACGATTGTGGGATTGAAATACCTTTTTATCGACCGTGACGGCACATTGATCGCCGAGCCCCCTGAGGATTATCAGGTTGACCGGCTGGACAAACTGGCGCTGGAGCCGAATGTCATCCCTTCGCTGCTGGCGCTGCAAAAGGCAGGCTTTAAGCTGGTGATGATCACGAATCAGGATGGACTCGGCACCGCCAGCTTCCCGCAGGAAGACTTCGATCCGCCGCATAACCTGATGATGCAGATTTTCACCTCTCAGGGGATCGCCTTCGAACGCGTGCTGATCTGCCCGCACCTGCCGTCTGACAACTGCGACTGCCGCAAACCGAAAACCGCGCTGGTAGACGCATTCCTGAAAGACAACGTGATGGACAGCGGCAACAGCTATGTCATCGGCGATCGGGAAACAGATATCGAACTGGCGAAGAACATGGGGATCACCGGTCTGCGCTACCAGCGAGATGGATTGAACTGGTCTGATATCGTCACCCAGCTGACCCGCCGCGACCGTCACGCACACGTCAGCCGCGTGACGCGCGAAACGGCCATCGACGTTAACGTCTGGCTCGACCGTGAGGGTGAGAGCAAGATCAGCACCGGCGTGGGTTTCTTCGACCATATGCTGGACCAGATCGCCACCCACGGCGGTTTCCGCATGCAGGTTGAAGTCAAAGGCGATCTGTACATCGACGACCACCACACGGTGGAAGACACCGCGCTGGCGTTGGGTGAAGCGTTGAATAAGGCGCTGGGCGACAAACGCGGCATCGGCCGCTTCGGCTTTGTGCTGCCGATGGACGAATGTCTGGCCCGCTGCGCGCTGGATATCTCCGGCCGTCCGCACCTGGAATACAAAGCGGAATTCAACTACCAGCGCGTAGGCGATCTGAGTACGGAAATGGTCGAACACTTCTTCCGTTCGCTCTCTTATGCCATGGCCTGCACATTGCATCTCAAAACCAAAGGCCGCAACGACCACCACCGCGTCGAGAGCTTGTTCAAAGCCTTTGGCCGCGCGCTGCGTCAGGCTATCCGGGTCGAGGGCGACACGTTGCCGAGTTCGAAAGGAGTGCTGTGATGGATGTGGTGATTCTTGATACCGGCTGCGCCAATCTGTCATCCGTCGCCTATGCGGTGAAACGTCTGGGCTATGACCCGGTCATCAGCCGCGAGTCGGATGTGGTGCTGCACGCCGATAAACTGTTTCTACCGGGCGTCGGCACGGCGCAGGCCGCGATGGATCAGCTAAAAGCGCGCGATCTGATCGACCTGATTAAAGCCTGCACCCAGCCCGTACTAGGCATCTGTCTGGGGATGCAGCTGCTGGGCAGCGCCAGCGACGAGAGCGGCGGTATCGACACGCTGGGCATCGTCGACGCGCCCGTGCTGAAAATGGAAGACCAAGGACTGCCTCTGCCGCACATGGGCTGGAATCAGCTGACATCGCAGGCCGGTCACCGTCTGTTCCGCGACATTCCCGAAGACGCTTATTTCTACTTTGTGCATAGCTACGCCATGCCGGTCTGCGCCGATACCATCGCTCAGGCTCAGTACGGCGATGCCTTTACGGCCGCCGTGCAAAAAGAGAACTTCTATGGCGTGCAGTTCCACCCGGAACGTTCCGGCGCCGCTGGCGCGCAGTTGTTGAAAAACTTTCTGGAGATGTAAACGGTCATGATTATTCCCGCTTTAGATTTGATCGACGGGCAAGTCGTCCGTTTGCATCAGGGCGACTACGGACAACAGCGTCAGTACGGCAGCGATCCGCTCCCCCGCCTGCAGGATTATCAGCAACAAGGCGCGCAGGTACTGCATCTGGTCGATTTAACCGGGGCGAAAGATCCGGCCGCTCGTCAGATCCCCCTGCTGAAAACGCTGTTGGCAGGCGTCTCCGTACCGGTACAGATCGGTGGTGGTATCCGCACCGAGCAGGACGTTGAAGCGCTGCTGGAAGCGGGCGCTCGCCGCGTCGTTATTGGCTCCACCGCCGTCAAAGAGCCGGAGTTAGTGCAGTCGTGGTTCACCCGCTACGGCGCAGAAGCGCTGGTCTTGGCACTGGACGTGCGTATCGACGCCGACGGCGTCAAAAACGTGGCGATCAGCGGCTGGCAGGAAAATTCCGGGATCACGCTGGAGCAGACCGTCGAACGCTATCTGCCGTTCGGTCTGCGTCATGTACTGTGTACCGATATTTCCCGCGACGGTACGCTGCAGGGCTCTAACGTCGAGCTTTATCGAGAAATCTGCCAACAATACCCGCAGGTGGCGTTTCAGGCTTCCGGCGGTATCGGCTCTCTCGCGGATATCGACTCGTTGCGCGGCAGCGGCGTGCAAGGCGTGATCGTGGGTCGCGCCCTGCTGGAAGGAAAATTTAACGTAGCGGAGGCAATCGCATGCTGGCAAAACGGATAATTCCCTGTCTCGACGTGCGCGACGGACAGGTGGTCAAAGGCGTTCAATTCCGCAACCATGAAATTATCGGCGATATCGTTCCTCTTGCGCAGCGCTATGCGCAGGAAGGCGCGGATGAACTGGTTTTCTACGATATTACGGCGTCTTCCGACGGCCGCGTCGTGGATAAAAGCTGGGTTTCTCGCGTGGCGGAAGTGATCGACATCCCCTTCTGTGTCGCGGGCGGCATTAAAAGTCTGGAAGAAGCCGCACAGATTCTGTCGTTCGGCGCAGACAAGATTTCCATCAACTCGCCGGCGCTGGCCGACCCAACGTTGATTTCCCGGTTGGCTGACCGCTTCGGCGTTCAATGCATCGTGGTCGGGATTGATACCTGGCATGATGCCGACACCGGGCGTTATCATGTTAACCAGTACACCGGCGACGAGCATCGTACCCGCGTCACTCAGTGGGAAACGCTGGACTGGGTTCAGGAAGTCCAAAAGCTCGGCGCAGGTGAAATCGTATTGAATATGATGAACCAGGATGGCGTCCGTAACGGCTACGACCTGGAACAGCTGCGGCTGGTTCGAGACGTTTGTCAGGTGCCGTTAATCGCCTCCGGCGGCGCGGGGACGCGCGAGCATTTTCTGGAAGCGTTCCAGAATGCGCGCGTTGATGGCGCGCTGGCGGCATCGGTCTTTCATAAACAAATCATTAATATTGGCGAACTGAAACAGTTCCTCAAGCAACAAGGCGTGGAGATCCGGGTGTGTTAACCGAACAACAAAGAAACCAGCTAGACTGGGAAAAAACCAACGGCATGCTGCCAGCCATCGTACAACATGCCGTTTCCGGCGAAGTGCTGATGCTGGGTTATATGAATCCAGAAGCGCTGCAGGCGACGGAAGAGACGGGAAAAGTCACCTTTTTCTCCCGCACTAAAGACCGGCTGTGGACCAAAGGCGAAACGTCGGGCAACGTCCTGAACGTGGTCTCCATCACGCCGGACTGCGATAACGATACGCTGCTGGTTCTGGCCAATCCCGTCGGCCCCACCTGCCATACCGGAACAAGCAGCTGTTTCTCACCGGCAGCCAGCCAGTGGCAGTTCCTGTTTGAGCTGGAGCAGCTGTTGGCCAGCCGCAAAACCGCCGATCCAGAGAGCTCCTACACCGCACGGCTCTATGCCAGCGGTACGAAGCGCATCGCACAAAAAGTTGGTGAAGAAGGGTTAGAAACGGCACTGGCGGCAACCGTGCATGATAGAGAAGAGCTGACCAATGAAGCGTCCGATCTGATGTACCATCTGCTGGTGCTGCTTCAGGATCAGGATTTAGATCTGGCGACCATTATCGGCCGTCTGCAAGAACGTCATACCAAGTAACTGCCCTATGCGAAGGTCACCCCAAGGTGTATTGGGGTGACCTATATCTCAAAATCCCTGCTTAGATAGATGACGGTGACAGCTGAGACGGTTGCGGCATGTCCAATCCCGTTAACTGTGCTTCGCGTTTTACCTTGAAGGTATCCATCGCCAAGATGAGCTGCCGCGACTGCTCTTCAAGCGAACGGGTTGCTACCGCGGCTTCTTCAACCAAAGATGCGTTATGCTGCGCGACATCTTCCATCTGCGTCACCGCGATATTGACCTGATCGATACCATGACTCTGTTCCTGGGACGCTTGGGCAATCTCTTTCATCAACACATTGACGCTTTCGATTTGGGTCGAGATTGCCGACATCGTGTCGCCCGCGCGCGTGGTAAGCTGATGCCCTTCACTGACTCGCTGATTAGAATCAACAATCAAGGCATGAATTTCTTTTGATGCCTGAGCACTGCGCTGAGCCAGCGTTCTGACTTCATTGGCGACGACGGCAAAACCACGCCCCTGTTCACCAGCACGCGCCGCTTCCACCGCCGCGTTCAGCGCCAGAATGTTGGTCTGGAAGG
>NZ_CAMKXG010000236.1 GCF_946477055.1 Lonsdalea britannica
GACAGGATGTTGAGCAGGGTACTTTTCCCGCAGCCGGACGGGCCGATCAGCGCCAAAATTTCACCCTGACCGAGCGTCAGTGAGACGTCGCGCAGCACCGGCAGCTCGCCGAAGGTTTTATCAATGCCCCGCGCTTCTAGCGGAAATGCAAGCGGGGTGTCGTGCGGTTGGAAACTCATGGCTGAAGTCTCCGTTCGAGAATGGGCAGCAATGCGCCGTCGCGACTCAGCGTGGCGTAGACTTTTTCCAGCGTCATCGTCTGGAAGGTTTCGATATGGCGGCGGGCGATCAGCTCTACCCGCTTGGCGTCGCCCTGACTGAACGCTTCGATCATTGCGTTATGGTCGTGTTTGATTTCCGGCTTGGTGCCCTGAACGTTGAAGCCCAGCGCCACCAGCCGCGCCATTTCGTCCATCAGGCTCGAGAGCATGGCGATCAGGTGATGGTTGCCGGAGGCTTGGGCGATGGTCAGATGAAAGCGTTTATTGGCGTTCATGAAGACGTCGATTTGCCGGGAAAGCGGGGCGCTAATCTCCTCCCGGCAGGCGGCTTCCAGACGGCGCAGTTCATCGATATCGACACGGCCAACCGCTAACCGGGCGGC
The DNA here is from genome assembly GCF_946477055.1 of Lonsdalea britannica. Taxonomy (GTDB): domain Bacteria; phylum Pseudomonadota; class Gammaproteobacteria; order Enterobacterales; family Enterobacteriaceae; genus Lonsdalea; species Lonsdalea britannica_A. The sequence continues at coordinate 605 of NZ_CAMKXG010000236.1, forward strand.
CAGCGGTTCCAACTGCGCGCGAATGGTGAAGATTTCCTCGACGTCCTGCACCGTGACCGGCGCAATCTGATATCCCTTGCGCGGACGAGACGTGATCAGGTTTTCATGACACAGCCGCGCCAGCGCCACCCGACAGGTGCTTTTGCCGATATCGTAGCGTTCCATCAACGCCTGTTCGGTGATCATGGCCCCCGGCAGCAGCTTGCAGCACAGGACATCGCGACGAATACGTTCCCACGCGCTGTCGGCCTGAGATTGCGGTGCGCTGTCTTTGGCCTGCGATATCACCATCTGGAGATCCTCAATGAACTCTGTGAGCAGCTCACAGAGCGGGGTTGGGACGCTTAATTGAGGGCCAGTCTATGAAGCAGAAAAGAGAACCACCACCAAGAAATATGGCGATAGATATGCACATAAGGTCTTAACTGAGCAGCCCAGACAAAGACCCGTTCGGAATCAACAGGACGCGCGCAATCATCCTGTCATCGCGGCGGCTGAGAGCGCGTTGACGGGGCAAACATGACGGTGAAGGGGATAACATTCAGGGCGGCAAAACGGTCACCGTCGAGATGACGGCAACCTTATCCAAAAGTGTCTGCGTAGGGGTAAAACGGTTCGGAGAACAGGTCAGGCGCTTTGACGATGAAGGTTTAACGCCAGCTGTTCCTGCGTGTGGGCGATAGCCTCGCGCAGCAATTGACGGTCATGATGGTGGGGGACGTCAGCCGCCGCCAGCGGTTGCTGGATCAGCAGGCGATCGGAGAGGGCATCCGTGTTCATCTGTGGACCGAGGATCACCGCGTCGATAATCCGGCGACCCACTTTGGCTTCAATCATTTCTATCTGATGTGAGGTGGTGAGCTGCGAAGCCGCCGGGCTGAGCTCCTGATCCAGATTGGCGATATAGACCATCGGCGCGCGGCTGTGGTAGAGCGCGACGGTCAAATCTTCCAGCAGCAGCAAGGGCATCAGGCTGGTCAGGAAACTGCCGGGACCGATAAGCAGCAGATCGGCGTTGGCGATGGCGTCGAGCGCTTCGCGCGTGGCGGTGACGGCGGGAAACAGACGCAGATCCTGCGGCAGCGTCGCCAGCTGATCGACGGCGACTTCGCCATAGACCGGAAGGCCCTGCGCGTCCGTCGCCAGCAGATCGGCGGATTGCTCGGACATCGGGATCAATTCGGCGTCAATCTGCAGCAGATTGCGGATGAGATTGATGGCCTCAAGCGGGCGGACGCTGAGGTTGTCCAGCGCCTTGAGCATCAGATTGCCCAGATTGTGTCCGGCGAGTTCGCCGCTGCCGCCGAAGCGGTATTCGAACATGGCCGAGGCCGCGCTCGGCGTGGTGATCAGCTGATTGAGGCAGTTACGCGTATCGCCCCAGGCGATGCCGCCTTCGGAGCGGCGGATGCGGCCGGTCGAACCGCCGTTATCCGTGGTGGTGACGATGCCGGTCAGGCGTGAGCCGAGAAAAGAGAGTGAAGACATCACGCGTCCCAGACCGTGTCCACCTCCCAAAGCCACCACGCGCTGGAGATCGGTCAACGTGAGATTACGCATAGATGCCTCACCCAATTAAATAAATAAAAAAACGTAGCGGATATATATCACACTGCCCGCCGGTCGCGCATCACGCACGAGGAAAATCGTGTTGAAAAAGGGGGATGAACGGTGCTGAGAACGACTCGCCACTCGCTCGGGGGCAGATACTATAGGGAATGCCGAGGGCGAGTTTCGCCAAGGCGAACCGCGCCGTCGGAATAAGTGAAAACCCCGCTATATACAAATATATACACCGTATTTTCAGTGACTCGTCGCCAATATTGGCGATAGACTCTATGCTGAAATCACGGTTTCATTTGCGTTTTCACACTACGCGGAAGCGAAATCAAAACTCCTAGCCTGAATGCCTACGTTATGCCCGGTCGCGTAATAGGGTGCTCAGGCCGTGGCCTGTTCGGTCACCAGGGTGCGCGGTAGAAATGCCCGCATCTCCCGTATTTGGAAAGGTGTTTATGGTGAATCAACTGACCGACGCGTTTGCGCGCAAGTTTTACTACCTGCGCCTGTCGATTACGGACGTCTGCAATTTTCGTTGCACCTACTGTCTGCCCGATGGCTACCGCCCTCAGGGTAAGACCCCGCGTCGCTTTCTGTCGCTGGATGAAATCCGCCGCGTCAGCCGGGCGTTCGCCTCCATGGGGACGGAAAAAGTGCGGCTCACGGGAGGCGAACCCTCGCTGCGCCGCGACTTTATCGACATCATCGCGGCGGTGCGGGAAAACCCGTCTATCCGAACGCTGGCCGTGACAACCAATGGTTACCGGTTGGCGCGTGAGGCGGCGCGTTGGCGCGACGCCGGTCTGACCCATATCAACGTCAGCGTAGACAGCCTCGACGCCCGGCAATTTCACGCGATTACCGGACAGGACAAGTTCCGCGAGGTCATGGCGGGTATTGACGCGGCGTTCGCCGTGGGCTTCCCCAAGGTCAAAATCAATACGGTGCTGATGCGAGACGTCAACGACGGCAGCCTCAACGCCTTTCTTCACTGGATCAAGTCGCGCCCGATACAGCTGCGTTTCATCGAACTGATGGAAACCGGCGAAGGACGCGAACTGTTTCGCCGTCATCATGTCTCCGGTCAGACGATCCGCACACGCCTCTTGCAGCAAGGCTGGCAGCCGCAGGCGCGTCTGCGCAGCGACGGCCCGGCCCAGACGTTCTCTCACCCCGACTATCAGGGGGAAGTGGGGCTGATCATGCCGTACGAAAAAAACTTCTGTCAGAGCTGTAACCGGCTACGCGTCTCGGCGATAGGCAACCTGCATCTGTGCCTGTTCGGCGAGCAGGGGATCCCGCTGCGGGATTTGTTGGCGGATGATAGCCAGTTGGCGGCGTTGCAAGATCGCATTGCGGGCGGTTTGAAGCTGAAAAAAGAGACGCATTTTCTGCACGAAGGTGACAGCGGCATCACGCCCAACCTGTCCTTTATTGGCGGGTGAGCCCGTGTTGAACATAGAAGTGAAGTTAAGGAGAGAGTATGAGTCAGCCCAGTGAAACATTTATCCCACTGCGTATCGCAGTTATGACCGTGTCCTCGCGTCGCACCGAAGCGGACGACACCTCCGGCGACTATTTGCGCGAAGCCGCGCAGGAAGAGGGACACCAGATCGTCGCCAGCGCCATCGTGCCGGAAAATCTGTATCAGATCCGCGCCCGGGTCTCCGAGTGGATCGCGAGTGACTCGGTGCAGGTGGTGCTGATTAACGGCGGCACCGGGTTTACCGACGGCGATAAAGTGCCGGAGGCCATCCGCGTGCTGTTCGACCGTGAAATGGCCGGGTTTGGCGAGCTGTTCCGCATGGTGTCCTATGAAGATATCGGCACGGCGACGGTGCAATCGCGCGCGCTGGCTGGTCTGGCGAACGGTACGGTGATTTTTGCGATGCCCGGATCGACCCGCGCCTGCCGCACCGCCTGGGAGCGTGTTCTTCAGGAGCAGCTGGACGCGCGCCAGAAGCCCTGCAACGTCCATCCACATTTGAAAAAATAACGATAACTATGACTCAATTGACGCACATTAATGCCGCCGGGGAAGCGGCGATGGTGGATGTTTCCGCCAAGGCCGAGACGGTGCGCGAAGCCCGCGCCGAAGCGTTCGTCGCGATGGCCCCTGAAACACTGTCGATGATTATCGAAGGCCGCCATCACAAGGGCGATGTGTTTGCCACGGCACGCATCGCCGGTATTCAGGCGGCGAAACGGACCTGGGATCTGATCCCGCTCTGCCATCCATTGCTGTTGACCAAAGTGGCGGTAGAACTCGAAGCACAGCCCGCGCACAACCGGGTGCGCATCGAATCGCTATGCCGTCTCACCGGCAAGACCGGCGTAGAAATGGAAGCGCTGACGGCCGCCTCCGTGGCGGCGCTGACGATTTACGACATGTGCAAGGCGGTGCAGAAGGACATGGTCATCGGCCCCGTGCGGCTGCTCGCGAAAAGCGGCGGCAAGTCCGGCGACTTCCAGGCGGAGGACGCATGATCACCGTGCTGTTTTTTGCTCAAGTACGCGAATTGATTGGCACGGAGCGCGAGACGCTGCCCGCGACTTTTCCGACGGTTTCTGCGCTGCGGCAGGCGCTGTGTGAACGCGGCGATCGTTGGGCGCTGGCGCTCGAAGACGGCAAGCTGCTGGCGGCGGTTAACCAGACGCTGGTGGCAATGAGTCATCCGCTGCGCGACGGCGACGAAGTGGCCTTTTTCCCGCCGGTGACGGGAGGGTGAGCATGAAAGCGACTCGTATTCAGGTTGGAGAAGACGCGTTCAGCGTGGGCGAAGAGTATGCCTGGCTGGCCGCCTGCGACGAGGACGGCGCGGTCGTCACCTTCACCGGCAAAGTGCGCAATCATAATCTGGGAGAGAGCGTGAGCGCCCTGACGCTGGAGCACTATCCCGGCATGACCGAAAAAGCGCTGGCGGAGATCGTCGAGGAAGCCCGCGAACGCTGGCCGCTACAGCGCGTCAGCGTGGTGCATCGCATCGGCGCGCTCTATCCGGGCGACGAAATTGTCTTCGTCGGCGTGACCGGCGCGCACCGGGGCGCGGCGTTTGAAGCCGCTGAGTTCATCATGGACCTGTTGAAAACCCGTGCGCCGTTCTGGAAGCGGGAATCGACGAAGGAGGGCGACCGGTGGGTGGCATCGCGAGACAGCGATCGTGAGGCCGCCCGGCGCTGGACGCGATAAAAGCCGTGCCGGGCGGCGTGTGACTGGCCGGTGGCCGGGCGATTTTGTGGTAAACTTTAGCTCGGAGGGCAATTATTTGCCTGGGATCGTTTACTCAACACAAAGGAAGCATCATGGATCGATATCCACGTTCCAATGACTCGATTGTTCAGCGTGCTGGCACCAGCATGCAGACCTATATGGCGCAGGTTTATGGTTGGATGACCTGCGG
>NZ_CAMKXG010000237.1 GCF_946477055.1 Lonsdalea britannica
ATTTGCGTCAGCAGGCTGGCGCTGACCGGCGCCGATCCCATCCGCACCACACGCACGCAGGACACGTCGCTGCTCGCCAACAAGGCTTTCTCGCGCAGCATCATGGCGATCATCGGCGGCACGGCGGTCAACCAGCTACAGCGAAAGTCATGAATGGCGCGAATGTAGGCCGGGGCGGTGAACTGCGGCAGGATCACCGCGCTGACGCCGCTTGCCAGCGATAACAGGATCAACGCCAGCGCATTCATATGGTAAAACGGCGCGGCGATCAGCAGCCGTTCTCCCTCTAGTTCGCCTGCGTCGCGGCGCGTCTGGACGACCCATCGATGGCTGTCATGCGTTAGACGCACGCCTTTGGGCATCCCGCTGGAGCCGGAGGTGTACAGCAGCAGCGCCAGATCCTGCGGACGCGCCTGATACGGCGTCAACGGTCCGGGGTCGGCAAACGCGTGCAACGCGTCATCGCTGAAGGAGACGCACGGCAGCGCGGGCGGGAGGCGGTGTCGCTGCGCCTCGTCGGCGAAGGCCAGCACGGCGCCACTATCTCGCAAAATCGCGTGCAGGGTGTCGGTCGGCAGCTTGATATTGACCGGGACCGCGACCAGTCCGGCGCGCAGGATACCGAGCAACGCGGCGATATAGGGTATGGAGTTCAGTCCCAGAATGGCCACCCGACTGCCCGGTTCGAATCCACGCGCCAGCAGCGCGCGACCGATGGCATCGGCCTGTTGATTGAGCTGCTCATAGCGGTAGGTGAGGGCGGGCCCTTCATCCTGCGGGGCGATGAGCGCCGTCAACGAGCTGTCGCGCAGATTGGTGTCCAGTACGCCGAGGTTACGAGCGGTCATGGCAGAAACTCGAGTAGGTTGTTGAACATCGGGAGCGCGACGACCAGTTGTTCGGACCGTTCGCTGACCGGCAAGCCGAGCGCCCGCGCGTTTTCAGCGATTTGTGGACGGTCGCCGCCGTGAAAACGAAGCGCCGCGAACTGGCTGTCGCACGCGTCGTCGAGGGCGATCAGCGAGGGATAGCGTTGCGCAAAGGCGTCATGAGGGAGAAACGCCAGCGAGAATGACGGCGTCAGCGCGCCCAGCGCCCGATACTGCTGCGCAAGCGCGTCCGGATCGCGGCCCACCACGGTCAACTGGCCGATGCGCGTGACGCCGTTCGGATGCCGTAGCCACGGATCGCGCCAGACCAGCTCCGGCGTATGATGCTGGCAGAAATAGATGCGCCCGGCGCTGAAGCTGCCTGCGGCGAGATGCACGGTGCTGAAACGCGCCGCCAGCGCGTGTCCGTCCACCGTGACGGGGCGTGAGAAGTGGCTGACCGGCTGGGTGGCGAATCCCGCCGTCTGTAGCCGGTCGGCGCTGGCGTCGATGTCCTGACTGCCGAACACCAGCCCGTCCAGACCGCCCGGCCCATCCAGCAGTTCCCGCCGCCGAGGCGCTTCGTCCGGCGGCAGGCCAAGGATCTCCAGATAGTGACCCTCGAACATGATGAGATGGTTGATCGACCCCAACGAGTGGCGACCGCGCGGCGTGAGCGTAAAGCCCAGCTGTTGCAGCAGGGTCGCAGCCCGGTCGGTGTCGAATCGGGCATTAAGCACCACATGGTCCAGGGAAAGCGTCATCGTCTGTGCCTCACGCGGTCGCCGTTGAATAGAGGCCGCGGCCGCTGGCGACCAGACGTCCCTCGGCGTCAAACAGCTCGGCTTCCGCGCAGGAAACCTGTTTGCCGAGTTTGATCACCCGACCCCGGGCGCGCAGATCGCCGCGCGCCGGACGGTGATAGTCAACGTGCAGATTCAGGGTGGGCACGCCGCGGCCGGTAAAGGCCACCAGCGCCCAGTCGGCGGTGAGGTCGATGAGGGCGGCGAGGATGCCGCCGTGGGTGTAGCCGCCGGCCGGATTAACGACCCACTCTTCACGCCAGCGCGCGGTGAGCTCAATCTCGCCGTCGCTGACGGCGACAACGCTCAGGCCAAGCCACTGATGATAAGGGCCTGCCAGCAGGCGGGCCTGAACGTCGGCGATATCTAAGGGTGTAGAGGACTGCGTCATGGGCTTTACCTTTTTAGTCGGAGAATCGCCCTCAGGGCGTCACGATAACCTTGCCGAGGACTTCGCGATCTCGGATTAGCCTCAGCCCTTCCGCCGCCTGTTCCAGCGGGATAATGCGGTCAATCAGCGGGTCGATTTCACCGCGTGCGACTTTGTCGATGAGGGCGACCAAATCTTCCTGGTAGAAGCTGTTGGAGCCTTTGATGTTCAGCTCGAAGCTCCACACGTAGCGTAAATCCTCCTGCGGGTCGTATCCGGCGGTCGCGCCGCAGACCAGCAGCAGGCCGCCGCGTTTCAGACAGCGCAGCGACGGACGCCAGGTGTCCCCGCCGGTGAAATTGATGACCACGTCCATGCCGCCTTCATAGGTGCGCCGCTGGGGCTTGCCGAAGGTGGCTATGGCCCAGCGGGAGAAGTCCGTGTCCCGGTAGTTCACGATGTGATCGGCACCCAGCGCCCGCAGCGCTTCGCCTTTTTCATCGCTGCCCACGCAGGCGATGACCTCCGCGCCGAGTCGTTTCGCCAGCACCACGCAGGCGGAACCGACGCCGCCGCTGGCGCCGAGGATCAGCACACGGTCGCCCGCCTTGATCGTGTGGTGGGTGATCAGCATGCGATGCGCGGTGCCGTAGGCGACCGGCAACGCCGCCGCCTGAGCGAAGCTGACGCTATCCGGCAGGGCGATCAGCTGGGCGGCGTCGGCCAGCGCGTACTCGGCCATACCGCCGTCAATCATTTCGCCCATCAGCCCGACGTTTGGCTTGAGCGGATTGACCAGCACGCGGTCGCCCACGCGCCAGCCGTCGACGCCGTCGCCGATGTCGACGAGGGTGCCCGCCAGATCCAGCCCCGGAACTACGGGCAGTGGAATAGTGATTCCGGGCATGCCTATCACGGTGAAGACGTCGTGATAGTTGAACGACGAGGCGCCCACGCGCAGCACGACGTGGCCGGGTTGCGGCGTCGGCCGCGGATGTGTGTCAACGACCTGTAGCTGGTCAAGATCGCCGTGCTGTGTCAGCACCAGCGCTTTCATGGTTTTGCTCACGAAAAGTCTCCTGTCGGGCGGTTAGTTGGCCTGAGGGGCAATGGTTTTTGACTGCTGGTAAGGACCGGTCACGAATAGGTTGTCGTTCAGCGTGCCTTTGATGGCGCCGCTGTCGAGGAACACCTTGTGCTGCAGTTTCAGCGTGTCGATATCCGCCGGTTCAAACGACAGGCGGTTCATGCTTTGCCAACGGCCGACATAGACTTCGGCGTCTTTGCGGGGGAGATTGGCTTGGGTTTGTAGCAGTTGCACCACCTGTTGCGGATGGTCCTGACCCCAACTCAGCGTATCGCGCAGCGAAGCAATCACGCGGGCCACGGCGTCGGGATGCTGTTCGATAAAATCGCTGCGCACGGCGCCCACGCCGATGTAGGGGACCGCGTCGCTGTGCGTAATTTTCCGCCACTCGTCTGCGAAGCTGCCGAGCGGTCGGGTGTGCAGATCGTCCAGCTGTCCGATGGTGACCGAACGCAGCGCGGCGGCGTCCACCTGCTTTTGCGAGAGGAACTGCGCCAGCCGTGACTCGTTGCCCCCGACCAACGAGAAGTCCGCGGGCTTGATGCCATAGTTGCGGCTAAGGATGGCGCTGGCGATCACCGCGACCGAGGAGCCGGCAGGCGACATGCCGATTTTCTTCCCTTTCAACTGCGCCAGCGAGGTGATGGGAGAGTCTTGCGGAACGACAAACTGGACGTCGGCGGGCTGCGTAGCGGCGAAAATCTTCACCGGCACGCCCTCGGCGGCGGTACTGAAGATCCCGGCCAGCGGCGCGCCAAAGGCCAGATCGATAGAGCCGGAGGCCAGCGCCTTCACCGGCGCGTTGACGTCGGGGAAATGAATGAATTCGGCGTCGATGCCGTGACGCGCCAGAAACTCGGTGCTTTCCAGCACGGCGCCGTACCCGAGGCTGACGCCGCTGGTCCAGTAGCCGATGCGGACTTTCTCCGCCGCCGAGGCGGCATGGGCGAACAGCGTCCCCGCGACCATCAGGGCCGCAACCACTTTTATTTTCATCATGTTATTCCCGGGTCAGTTTTTTCCAGCGGAACAAACGCCGTTCCAGCGGTTTAAGAATGCCCCCCTCTAGCAGCAGCATGAGAGAGACCAGAAGTACCGTCCAGGCGAAGACCTGATCGGTTTGAACCAGATCGCCCGCCTGTCGCAGGCGATAGCCGATGCCGTTGGACGCGCCCAGCGTTTCGGCCACCAGCGAGACGCGCCAGCCGAAGCCGAAGGCCAGTCGCGCGCCGGAGAAGAAGTAGGGCAGGATCGTCGGCAGGTAGATTTTCAGCAGCGTCTGCCAGCGGTTCATGCGGAAGCTGCGCGCCAGTTCGAGATACTGCGACTCCACCGTTTGCGCGCCCTGCCAGACGTTGGTCAGGATCAGCGGCATCGCGGTCATGAACACTACGAACACCGTCGTCGCGTTGGAGATGCCGAACCAGATAATGGCGAAGATCGCCCAGATGGCCGAAGAGACGCTGTTGAACACCGCCAGCAGCGGCTCGAAAAATTGCGCCAGACGGCGACTCGCGCCGAGCGCCAAGCCCAACGGCGTACCGACCAGCGTCGCGAAAGCAAAGCCCAACGCCACGCGCGACAGCGTGATGCCGACGTCCTCCAGCAGCGTGCCGCTACGCCACAGCATGGCCAGCGCCTGCGCGGTTTTTTCCGGCCCCGGCAAGATGAAGGCGGGCATCCGTAGCGCCAGTAACCACCACGCCAGCAGGAAAATTGCCAGCAGAGTGACGCGCTGTAAGATCAGCGTGGACAGCGAACGTGAGTGCGTCATGTCAGACCTCCATCCGCAGCAGACGAACCTGTTCGCTGACCGCTTGACTGGTCGGCAGACGCGGGCGCGCGAGCTCAATGTGCTGGATATGATGGACGCGGCCGGGATTGGGTTTAAATATCATCACCCGGTTCGCCAGCACGACGGCCTCTTCGACTTCGTGCGTGACCAGCACGATAGCCATTCCGGTCAGACGCTGGATGCGCAGAATTTCGTCGTGCATGGTGCTGCGCGTTTGCGGGTCCAGTTTGGAGAAGGGTTCGTCCATCAGCAGGATCTCCGGCTGCGTGACCAGACTGCGCGCCAGCGCGACCCGGCTGCGCATGCCGCCGGAGAGCTGATAGGGCCAGTAGCGGGCGAAGGCGGACAGCCCCACCAGTTCCAGCGCCTCGGTCACCCGACGTCGCCGTTCGGTCGGAGTGAGCCGCAGCGTCTCCAGACCGAAATTCACGTTTTGCTGCACGCTGCGCCACGGCAACAGGCGATCTTCCTGAAACAGATAGCCGATGCGCTGCCAGTGCCGGAAGTGGGCGGCGGGTTCGCCCTGAATCATCAGCGTCCCCCGATCGGCGTCTTCCAGCCCGGACAGGATGTTGAGCAGGGTACTTTTCCCGCAGCCGGACGGGCCGATCAGCGCCA
>NZ_CAMKXG010000238.1 GCF_946477055.1 Lonsdalea britannica
CTATCCTCTTCGTCGGCAGCGTCAGATGTGTATAAGAGACAGATACAGGTGGGGGCCGTCACCCGTGACGCGATTTCCTCATGGCGCAGACCGGTCATTCATGCAAAAGATATTGCGCGGCGACGCCCGCTTCAGCATCGCCGCACCAAACCTATCCCTGAGTCGCCTCATCACTATCTTCACCATATTTATGGCGCATATGCGATTCGATCTGTTCCAGGCTTTTTCCGCGAGTTTCCGGCACCATCAGCGCGATAAACAGCAAAGAGCCCACGTTAATCACCGCGAAGATGAAGAAGGTTTTACTCCCGGCAAACGCCATGACCGGCGGGAAGCTGAGCGCGACCAGCGCATTGAAAATCCACTGAACCGAAATGGCGGTCCCCGTCAGACGGCCACGCAGCTGCATAGGGAACAGTTCAGACATCAGCAGCCAGTACACCGGCGCGATAAACATCTGCATGAAGAACAGGAACACCAGAATACACAGCAGTGCGATGTAACTTTGCGTCAGATCGGCGGGCAGGAAAGTCAGCACGGCGCCTAACGACACCTGCGCGGCAATCACGAAGATGAAGCCCGTCATTAACATACGACGTCTCGCGAAACGGCTGACGGCCCAGATCCCCGCCAGGGAAGCAATCACCGACACCACCCCGTTTCCGATGGTCGCGGTAATAGCCGCCGTCGTGCCGAGACCAGTGGATTTCAGGATAATCGGGGTGTAGTACATGAACGCATTCACCCCGGTAAACTGGAGCGCAAAGCCGAGTCCGATACCGATAACCAGCAGTCTCAAGACCCATTTTTCGCGCAGCAGCTCACCGACTTCGGGACCGCGCGCCGCTTCACGGGCCTGTTCACGCATCTCCTTCAGCTCTTTGCGCACCTCACGCGGCGTTTCGCGAAGCTCCTTCAGCACCTCTTTCGCTTCATCGTGACGCCCTTCCGACACCAGCCAGTGCGGTGACACGGGCACGAAGAAGGTCCCGATAAAAAGCAGCACACCGGGCACCATCGCGATAGCCAGCATGTAACGCCACATGTGCCCTTCATTCAACAAATAGCTGAGCGCGGCGCTGACCACATAGGCGACCAGCTGCCCGGTGACGATCATCAGCTCATTGCGGCTGACGAGTGGGGCTCTCAGTTTCGGCCCGGCGATTTCGGCAATGAAGACCGGCACCGTCGACGATCCGCCCCCAACGGCCAGACCCAGCAGAAAACGCATCACGACCATAGAAGAGACCGAAGGCGCCAGCGCCGTTCCCAGCGAACCGGCGACAAACAGCACCGCGAGGCTACGCAACGTAATGCGGCGTCCAAATTTATCGGAGAAAAATCCGCTGAGGAAGGAACCGACCGCAGCACCAAACACCAGTGAGGAAGCAACCAATCCTTCGGTGAAAGACGTTAATCCCAGACCGCCATCTGCCGGAGGAGCAGACATATAGGGTAATGCGCCTGAAATAATCCCCGTATCATAACCAAACGCCAGCGCGCCCATGGTCGCCACCAGCACGACAAAAAAGATCCTCTGTCTTACGACCTCGGCACGGGATAATTCTTTTGTTCCTGATGAATCAGAGTTTTGGGCATCCATAGTCTTCTCTTTTAATTAACAGTCTGATGAAAGAGCGTTCCCGAAAATGCCGGGTAATTATCGTCAACGCACAACAATAAAAGTGTAGACGTCACTATGCTGTAGAAAGGTTAAAGCGAAAAATAATATTGGCCTGCGACGGTTATCCGCCCACGGCGAATGATCACGCCCCTGACATAAACTGGCATAAAATTTCATTTATTTTTAATTATTTACACTCTTGATTCTTTCGTTTTATGGCGGTGCTGCGACGGGCGTCGGCCTCCACAGAAAAACATAAATTCAGAGTCATCCGGTTCGTTTTCGGCTGGCGGCGGGCGACATCTGTTCATAAAACGACCCGCCGTGACGTGTAGCCAGCCGCATTCACCTTGCCTATATGACGCACTAATCCATCGACGTTAAGGAGAATCACCATGAGCAAACCTTCCGCCAACGCAGGTAAAACGGCCCTCGTGACCGGCGCCTCTCGCGGTATTGGACGTGACATCGCCCTTCAGCTTTCAGCCGACGGTTTCAAGGTCGTCGTGAATTACGCCGGAAAGGCGGCCGATGCGCAGGACGTAGTCGATAGCATTCATCAGTCCGGGGGCGAAGCGCTCGCGGTTCAGGCCGATGTCTCGCGCCCCGAAGACGTTGAACGGCTGTTCCACGCCTCGATTGACGCCTTTGGCGCTCCGCACGTCGTCGTACACAGCGCGGGCATTATGTCTCTGGCGCCGATATCCCCGGACCGTCTGGATACCTTCGATGACATTATTAGGGTGAACCTGCGTGGGGCATTTTTAGTGCTCGGTCAGGCCGCCCAACATGTACAGACCGGAGGACGCATCATCGCCCTGACGACCAGCGTTATCGCCAAGTCTTTTCCCGGATACGGGGCTTACATTGCGTCCAAGGCCGGGGTGGAAGGGCTGGTCAAAGTGCTGGCGAATGAATTACGTGGCCGAGAGATCACCGTTAATGCCGTTGCGCCCGGTCCCGTGGCGACCGAACTGTTCTTCAAAGGAAAGAGTGATGGGCAGATTGAACAGCTGACGAAAAGCACGCCGCTGGAACGGCTGGGGCGTCCTGAAGATATCGCCCGGGTGGTGGCCTTTCTGTCCGGCGAAGATGGCGGTTGGATCAACGCTCAGGTCGTTCGTGCCAACGGCGGATTTGCCTGATCGTCGCCGGTACGTCGCGGCCGCACACCTTACCGCTCATTTCAGACACCACGGTGGAAGCGAAAAGTTATGCCGCGGCGAAAAAAGAAACCATGCTAAGGTTCTTCAAGGACAATTCATCGGAAAGGTCAATCATGTCTCGAGTCGTCAAACATCTGTTTTTCACGCTGGCGGTGTCATTCTGTGGTGCGCAAACCGCCCTCGCCGCCCCGGCCTATGGTCCGCAGCTTGAGGGGTTCACCTACCCTTATCCGTTGCGCCACTTCGCCTTTACCTCTCAGGGCGTACCGCTGGAAATGGGCTATATGGATGTTGCCCCGCAAGGCCCCGCCAACGGCAAAACCGCCGTGTTCCTGCACGGGAAAAACTTCTGCGCCGCGACCTGGGAAGATTCAATCAAGGCGTTGAGTCAGCAAGGCTACCGGGTGATCGCCCCCGATCAGATCGGTTTTTGCACCTCCACCAAACCCGAACGCTATCAGTACAGCTTTCAGCAGCTAGCCACCAATACCCATGCGCTGCTGCAGAGTCTCGGCATCAATAACGCGATGGTGGTCGGCCACTCTACCGGCGGGATGCTAGCGACGCGTTATGCCCTGATGTATCCCGACGCGGTGCAAAAGCTGGTGCTGGTGAATCCCATCGGTCTGGAAGACTGGAAAGCCCTCGGCGTCCCCTACCGCACGCCCGATCAGTGGTATGAGCGCGAGTTGAAGACCTCCGCGGCCAGTATCCGCAACTACGAACTGAACACCTATTACGTCGGACGCTGGAAACCCGCCTACGACCGTTGGGTAGACATGCTGGCCGGATTGAATCAGGGCCCCGGACACCAACGCGTCGCCTGGAACTCCGCATTACTCTACGACATGATTTTCACTCAGCCGGTCGTCTATGAATTCCCCGCGTTGCAGATGCCGACCACGCTCATTATTGGGACGGCGGACACCACCGCTATCGGCAGCGATATTGCCCCTCCGGCGGTCAAAGCGAAGCTAGGCCATTATGACCAGCTCGGCAAAGCCACGGTAAAACGGATCCCGAAAGGCGATCTGGTGGAGTTTGCAGGCCTGGGACATGCGCCGCAGATGGAAGAGCCTGAACGTTTCAACCGCACCCTGTTGCAGATCCTGAACCGTTAACCGGCTGAGGCTGGCGGCGAACGCACCTTGTCGCCAGCACCAGCCTGATGTGATGACGGCGGTAAAGAGGGCTTCGCTCACGCGGCGTTTATGTTACTCCTCACGTAGCGAGGCACGAAGGACGCGCCGCCCTCTCTGATTGCTGCGTCCACTTGCGCGAGCCTCTCTAAGGAGTCCTGAGCATGGTAAAGATAGCGATTATTGATGATTATCAAGGTGTTGCACTGTCCAGCGAGGACTGGTCCGCCGTGCAGTCGCGGGCAAGCATCGACGTGTTTTGCGATCATCTGACCGACGAGTCGGCGCTGGTCGCCCGACTGCGCCCCTTCGACGCTCTCTGCGTGATGCGCGAAAGAACGCCGCTCACGGCCAGCCTGCTGGCCCAGTTACCTAACCTCAAATTCATCGCCTCAACGTCCGCCCGCAATGCGTCTATCGATGTAGCGGCAGCGCGTGCTCAGGGCATCACGGTCAGCGCCACCCAGGGACGCGGCAACGGTGCGCCGGAACTGACCTGGGCGTTGCTGCTGGCGGCCGCGCGGCACCTTCCCGCCGAATGCGCGTCGCTGCGCTCCGGAGGTTGGCAAGTGGGCGTAGGGGCGGACTTGGAAGGCAGCACGCTGGGCCTTCTCGGGCTGGGGAAAATCGGTTCACGGGTCGCGGCAATCGGCCGGGCTTTCGGCATGAACGTCATGGCGTGGAGCCAGAACCTGACGCCGGAGACCGCGCAAGCGGCGGGGGTCACTCCGGTCGATAAAGCCACGCTGTTGCGCGAAGCCGACTGGCTCTCGCTGCATCTGGTACTGTCGGATCGCACGCGCGGTATTATCGGCGCCTTCGATCTGGCGTTAATGAAACCCACGGCGTGGTTGATCAATACGGCGCGCGGGCCATTGGTCGATGAAGACGCGTTGATCGACGCGTTATCGAAACGAACGATCGCCGGTGCCGCGCTCGACGTTTTCTCCACCGAACCGTTGCCGGACGATCACCCCTTTCGCACGCTGAACAACGTGATTGCGACGCCCCACATCGGCTTCGTCACCCACCACACCTACCGTGTTTTCTACGAGGAGACCGTGCAAAACCTGCAGGCATGGCTGGACGGCTCGCCAATACGCGTCATGGCGTAATGCGGGGCGCACGCTTTCCGCGCCTCATCAAGGCGGATTTTGTCTTAGGAGCGTCGCTCAGGGCGCGCCGTTATTGCCGTAGAGAACAAAGCCAGGGCGTTCGCACAGCGTCTGGTAAAAACGCGCCACGGCAGGCAGTTCGGGCTTAGGGAACGGCGTCGAATACCAACGGTGTGTCGACAGCCCCAACACGATGTCCGCCAGCGTAAAGCGGGGACCGCAAACGAACGCGCCGGTGCAGTCCAGTACCCCATCCAGCAGCGTCATGCGTTGGTTCCACAGCTGAATACTGGCCTCGATGGCCTGTGGGTCAGTGTGCGCGGCGCTATGACGCACCAGCCCCATATAAGCATAGACCCAGGCGTTATTTAATTCCGTCGCCTGCCAGTCCATCCACATTTCAACGTGCGCACGCGCCGCCGGGGCGGC
>NZ_CAMKXG010000239.1 GCF_946477055.1 Lonsdalea britannica
CTTCAACAGTTTGTTTTCATCCGCCAGGCTCATCAGCTCGTCATACATGCCTAGTCGGCGCAGGCGGTTCAGCGAAGTGCGGACTTTTTCCTGCAGTTTCTGACGGTCCAGATCCGATCCGGTGGAACGCTGATTGACCAGCTTCAACAGTTTGTTTTCATCCGCCAGGCTCATCAGCTCGTCATACAGATCCTGCTGACTGAAGATGCCTTCGTGCGCGAGACGTTCAGGACTGAGATAGAGATAGCAGAGGATTTTCCCCACCATCATATCCAGCTCCGACAGCACGGAACGCGGGATCAGCGTCGTTGAACGCGGACGCAGGTAGAAAAAGCCCTCCGGCGCGCGGATCAGTTCTACGTTATAGCGGCTGTAGAAGAACTCCAGCTCCTCCTGAAAATCCATCAGCAGGGCGTGATTTTCCAGCTCTTCGACTCCGATGTGGCGTCCAGCGCGCAGTTGGCTGTCCATCGCAGGAAACTGCGGATTGGACAGCGCGGCCATCAGTTTGGCCGTGATAATAGGTTCAATATTTGTCGATGACATGGGCCTGTACCTTGGCTCCGTAATCATTGATTGCCTGCCATTGCGCGGGCAATCCGGTAAAATCGGCTTCGGCTACGCCCAGACGTACGGCCTGGTCGACCACGATTCGGGCAACGTCAAATTGCCGGGAGCGAGGATACTGCGCCAGATAGTCGCGCATCACCTCGCTCAAACACAGCGGAATGCGCTGCTGCTTATATTTTTCCAACGCTTGCTCCACCAGCGCGGCCACCTGCTCGCGCATCTCGCTGAACTCTTCATATTCCAGCTCCGGCGGCAGTTCCCCGGTGACTTCGTCGCTGCGCAGCGCCAGCTCTTCGTCACGCATATCCAACAGCCTGTCGGCGTTGGCGAAGGTCAGCGCCCACGGCTGGTCGAAATAGGTCTGCACCGACTGGCGCAACCGTTGGGAGAAGACGCGATTTTTATCCATATCGATGGCGGTACGAATAAATTTATGGACGTGGCGGTCATAGCCAATCCACAGGTCGATCGTCTGCTGTCCCCAGCTAATAATGCGATCCAGCTTGCCCTGCAGATCGAACACCAGGTTATCCACAAAGCCCAGCGTATCGTTGCCGAGCGTCGCGTCCTGAATGCGCAACAGGTTGGCCTGCAGCTTGTCGCCTGCGGCTTCCAGCGTATCCTGCAGCTCGCGCAGCGTGTCGGAGGTTTCGGTCAGCAGCTGTTCACAGTTGCTGATGGCCGCGCGCCAGTCCTGCGTCAACAGTCCGGCGATATTCTCTTTCACCCCCTGCTGCTGTTCGTCCATGATGCGCTGGGTCAGATCGATGCTGTCGAAGATTTCCGCCACCGAATATTTCAGCGGCGCAAAGACATTGCGGTGCCAGTGAAATTCGTCTCCGCCCTCTTCCGCCGCTTCGGCGGCGCGGCCCAGTTCCTGGGCGACGATGGAAAGCTGCATGGAGAGACGCAGCGCGGAGAACTCGCGCTGACGAATATAGTAATCCGTGATACCGATGCCGAGCGGCGTCAGTCGATAGATGGCATTGCCGTCGGCCAGCTCGCTGGTGAAGCGGTTGATCAAACGCTGTCGCACCAAATCGTTGATGGCGTTGTTGGCGCGTTGGGCAATGGTTTCGTGAGTTTGTTCGAATCCCTGGCTGACGTGGCGGAACGCGTCCACCAGTTCGCCTTCACTCATCTCGCCGTCCATGCGCTCGCCGTTGAGCGTGGCAATCGACAGCAAAAACGCCAGCCTTTCCGTCGGCAGCGAAATCGAAAAATCGTTTTTTCTAGCCCAGGCGACCAGTTCGGGTACGGTCTGGGAAAAATCACTCATAATGCATCCTTCAAAAGGGGCTTATGCGCCATAACGTGGATGTAGCGCCCCAGGCTGACAAAAGGCTCCTGCCGGCAATAGCGCTGCTCGAGCGCCAGCAGAGTGTCAAACTCGTCAATCTGTTTTTGCTTGTCCCGCAAATAATCGTGAAATACCCGAATCCCGGTTTTACCGCTGATCGTCAGACCTAATGCGGAGAGCCAACCGTAGACCTCATCCGGATCCAGCGGATGGTCGGGGGATAGCGAACGCCGTTTGCGTTTTGGCATGCCGACTTCGACATAGCCGAAGTTGCCCAGCACCATATTGCGCATCAAAAAGGCATGATGATTATAAAACATCAGCGATAACGCTCCACCCGGCGCCAGACAGTCCGTCAGCGTGCTTAATACCGGCTGGGGGTCAGCCACCCACTCCAATACCGCGTGAAACAATACCAGATCGGCGGGCCGATCCATATATGAGGCGATATCCTGTGCTGCGCAGTGAACGACGCGCAGACGATCCGTGAGGCCTTGTGCCTCGGCGGCAGCCTGCGCCCGCCGAATCATCTCATCGGACACATCGCACAACAATACCTGGTGTCCTAAAGCGGCCAGACGGCAGGCCATATGGCCTTCGCCGCCGCCGGCATCCACGATGACCAGCGGACGTTGCGGTAGACGGGCCAGCAAGGTTTCCAGATCCTGCCACAGCACGGCCTGACGCAATTTCCCTTTGGTGGTGCCGTAGATATTCCGGGCAAATTTTTCAGCGATATCGTTAAAGTTACGATCCTGCATTCCACGGGTTCCACGCAATTGATGACGGCGCATCCACAATGCCCCGCCTCACTCCTAATCTGACATTTTGGCACAGGCTGGCATAGAATGAATCGCCTGAGACCACGTTCTCCGCCTGGATGGCGCTTTTTCACTCAACTCGGATGCTATTTTATGCTGTTTGACCTCAAAAAGTATGTGGGTGGCCTGCTGCAGCCGCTGCCGCTTTTGCTGTTATTGATGGGGATCGCGCTTCTGCTGCTGTGGTTCACCCGCCGCCAGAAGACCGGACGCGTCATCCTGACCGTGAGCTGGCTGGCGTTGACCTTGCTGAGCCTGCAGCCGGTGGCGGATCGGCTCTTACTTCCGCTGGAGTCCACCTATCCCACCTGGCAGCCCGGCCAGCCGCGGGTCGGCTATATCGTCGTCCTCGGCGGCGGCTACACCTACAACCCCGAATGGGCACCTAGTTCAAATCTGGTCGGCAACAGTCTGCCGCGCGTTACCGAAGGTATTCGTCTCTATCATGCCAACCCCGGTTCTAAATTGATCTTCACCGGCGCCGCGGCGAAAGGCAACCCGGTCACCAGCGCCAGCACCGCCGCGCGAGTCGCGGAGAGTCTGGGCGTACCGGCGGAAGATATTCTGCAGGTCGGGACGGCGCGTGATACGTCGGAGGAGGCGGCCGGTACGGCGCTATTGGTGGGACAGCAGCCTTTCCTGCTGGTGACATCCGCCAACCATCTGCCGCGCGCCATGCGCTTCTTCGAGGGACAAGGCTTACATCCGATCCCCGCCCCGGCTAATCAGCTGGCGATCACCTCTGCGCTGAACCCGTGGGAAAAGCTGTACCCGTCGGCGCTCAATCTCTCGCATAGCGAGCGGGCGTGGTATGAAACGCTGGGCGGCCTGTGGCAGAAAATCAGAGGAACGCAGGCGTCGATGGACTAATCCAGCCAGGGCAGCAGCTCTCGCGACGCACGGTCGAACAGCTCGCGGTCCAACTGGCCGGTATGAATATAGCGAGACACGGCGGCCCAGACGACGTAAAGCCAGCGCCGGGAAACGAAGGTTTCTGACACCGGCGCACGGCGTAAATAATGGTACAGCAGCTGTTCCGCCATCCCTTCGTCACACAGTCGGAACAGCTCATATTCACGCGGCGCCCACAGCATCATGCCCGGATTAATCATCGCCAGCAGCTGATCGCTGCGGCTATCCTTCAACATGCTGCGCAGCGACAGGTTGCCATGCACCAGTACGCAGGGATCGTTAAAGTCCCGGAATAGCGCGGGCAGCGCCTGACGAGATCGGAACAGCAGTGCCCTGTCTTCCCGCGTCAGCAGCGGGGTCTGCACCAGCATCAGCGTGGACCACAGTACCTCGAGCCGCTGGGCGTACCATTTGGGCCAGCTGTTTTCCTGAGTGCTGTCGACCGACCCAACGCAGCCGTGGCTGTCAATGCGATGCCAGGCCATTACGCTATCGACGATCTGGTCCATGAGCGACGCCCAGCGCTGTGGCGTTCGAGTCGGCGTTTCGACCGGCACGCCGCGCAGCCGCTCCAGCAGCAACAGCTCCTTATGCGACGGATGCTGACTCATCACCATCCCGTAAACGGTCGGCACCCGCACGTCGCCTTCACGCGCCAGCATGCTCAGTTTATAGGCCTCCTGCTGAGCGACGCCCTGACACACATAGCTTTTGACCAACAGCGGAATTGCGTGACCTTCCTTGTCATACATGGCGTACAGATGTGCATACGGTTGTTCACTAATACGTTCGACGCGGCTAAGAGGTTCCCCTAATACCGCACTCAACTCGGCTTTAAGCAATTCCATAAGCATGAGACCTTGACTGAAGGAGAGGCTTGTCGATCATATCATGCCGCTAAGGGGAACGGTTTTCCTCAATACAGATCAAACAAAGCCGGAATCCGCCCATGATGGGCGCAGTACCTAAAGAATAGCAAAAGGTTCTGCGCAAAGAGGGCGAGGAACTACTGACGTTCGAAAGCGCCGAGATCAGGCGCCGCGCCTTTATACGGCAGATTGAGATTGCCGCCCTTGTCGATTAACCAACTGCCGGCGGACAAATGTAGGCTTTTTAGCGCGGGCAAACTGCCGTCCGACTGACGCTTGGCATCCCAGCCGGTGACGGCGACGCTCTCAAACTCGGCATTCGACAGCACTTTAGCCTGATTCCAAGAGTTATAGTGCATATCCGCGCCCTGAGAATGCGACAACGACAGACCGCCGTACGAGATGCTATTGCGAACAACGCCTAGTCCGATTTCCGCCCCATTAGCGCTGATGCCCAGCAAATTGAAATTGGGTTTGTTCTGGTAACCGGTGTTGTTGAAGAAGTTATTGGCGACCGGATGATGGTTAGCGTAAAAACCGGCGCTTTTGTTCAGGAACGCTACGCTGTGACGCACGGTGTGCTTGGGGGCGTTAGCAATGTAACGGGCGCCGTAGCCGCCAATTTTAAATCCGTTGCCATTCCCGGCGGGCAGCGAGGTTGTGGTGCCGGGCAGGTAACCGTGCAGCCACGCCCAGGAGTTTTCAACCACGACGGGCGAGTAGGCATTGATGAAGTCGAAACCGTCATCCGAATTCGACCAGGCTCGGCAGCCACGCAGCAGGTTACCCGGCTGGTTGGCGGCGATGTGCACGCCGAAACCGTCGCCGCTCTGTCCCGCTCCGTTCGACGTCAGCGGATCGTAATTATGATGGGAGTCGCAGTTAATGACCTGATTGTTGGCGCCATTCTGCAAAAACAGGCCGGTTCCCATAATGTGGTGGATGTTCAACAGCTC
>NZ_CAMKXG010000240.1 GCF_946477055.1 Lonsdalea britannica
GGTGTCGGGTGTCGGGTGTCGGGTGTCGCAGCGTATGGCCGCGCTTCGCGGAGGGCAACCCTCATCGAGCATCAAGACACACTCAATTTGATGCATGACCCCAGCCTCTGCCGAAACACGCGTACGATGAGCGATGAATATAACCGCCCGCATCCATGACGGAGCCAGCCGAGCTGATATGCCCGACGGGAGGAAAGGCGAGGCTGATACCCCCGTCCTCCTCGGCACGACGGTCAGTGTAAGTGGTGGTTAGCGTTGCCGCCCGCATCCATGCCAGAGCCAGCCGCGCTGATATGCCCGACGGGAGGAAAGGCGGGGCTAATATCCCCGCCCTCCTCCGTGCGACGGTCAGTGTGAGTGGTGGTTGGAATTGCCGCCCGCATCCATGACAGAGCCGGAAGCGCTGATGTTGCCGCTGACGGTGACGTTGCCCTGAATACTCGCCGCCGTGCCGACCATGTCGCCCTGATAGGTGAGTTTCCCCTGCACCAGCACGTTGCCGGTAAACGTGGTGTCGGGCGAGTCGACCGTGGCGCGCGGCGTTTTAACGACGACATCCGCCTGCGTTTCGATGACGATGTGCTGAATACCGCCATTGACCGTCAGCGTGTGCGTCGCCCGGTCGTAATAGAACGCCGCGCCGTCCGAGAAGGTGCAGCCGCGCGCCTGCGCGTTATTGACCGGCGGCGTATCGACGCTCGAATAAATGGCACCGAGGATCACGCCGTCTTCGCCATTGTCGTCCAGCAAAATGCGCACCTGTTCGCCGACGTCCGGCAGCCAATAGTCCTTGTTATTCTGCGTGTTGCGCTGCAACACCTCCAGCCAGGCGGTGCGCAGGTTGTCGCACTCTGGCAGCCGCACACGGGCGCGTACGCCCGCGGCATCAACGGCACTCACGGTGCCAACGCGTAACGATGTCATACGTGCTCCTCTTTCCCCATCGTTTGACGAAAACCGCTCTCGCGGTGACGGACCGGCATCTTCAATCTGCGAGCTATCGCTTCGCAGGCGCTCTGGGTCAACAGACCGCGGACGGACTCGTGGCTCGCGCTCATCATGATGCGCCCTCTTTTTTCGTGGTTTGCGTCGTGCTGCCGTCGGGGTGATAGACGGACAGCGTGTTGGATTGCCCGGTGGTCGCCTTGCGAGCGCCCTTGGTGACCGGGCCGCGGACAATCTCCAGCTCGCTGACGTAACCGCCGTCGCGCGTGAGCGAATGCCGCACCTGATTCAGCAACCAGTCGCCGGAAAAGCGGCCGAAACCGCTCAGCGAAATCTTGTTGCCCGCGATCAGCGAGGTTGCGCCCATCAGCGTCAGCTGCCCGCTCTCCTGCTGTTCGTTGTGCTGATCCAGCGCCGCGTTGGCCTTCAGCTCCGCCGTGTCCTTGCCGGTCGTCCGGCTGTTGACGTTGAGCGTATCCGCGCTGGTCGCGCTGCCGTCGCTGGACTGCGTTCCGTCGGCTTTGTAGGTCACCAGCTGCTTCTTCGCGGGATTCTGATGCTTGATCTTCGCCCCTTCGTACACGTGACTGATGGTGTCGCGCATCGAGAAGCTGGCGACGTCGTTGCGGGTAAACGTCTTCACCGGCGTCTGGCTGCGCAGCGCGCCCAGATGCGAGAAAATCAGCTGGGTGCTGGTCACCTTCACCGCATAGCCGTACTCGCTGGCCAACCGTCGCAAAAAAGCGACATCGGTTTCCGCGTACTGCGTGATGCGGTCAAACGTGATCGGGGCGATGCTGCCGACCAGCGCCAGCTTGTGTTTTTTGGCGATACGGTTGGCGATGGCCGCCAGCGTGGTGCCTTCGAATCCCCGGCTGGACTTGGTGCGCAGCGCGGTTTTGACGGACGTCGCCACTCCGCGCATCGACACGGTCGAGGGCGGCGAACGCACCTCGATTTCATCGATACTGAACGCGCCGCAGTCCCGCAAGGTGTCGCCGCGATAGCCCAGTTTGAGCGACAGGGTGTCGCCTTTTCCCGGATACCAGGCGTCGATCCAACGGCCATCGGTGTCGTCCAGCTCCACTTCCAGCGTGTCCGACTCATTTTTGATGCCGTCGGTGTAGGTCAGCCGCGTGACGTAGGGCGCGATATCGTTGGTGATATCTTTTTGCAGATACCACAGCGTGAAAATCGGCTGCGGCACCTCACGATTGGCCGCCGACGCGGCCGGTTGAGCGATTAACGTAGCCACGGCGGCGTGTCCTCCGTCAGCACGACATCAGCCTGTTCAATCACCGGGATCGACAGCATGATGCCGGAAGCCAGCACGGGCGTGACGGCCACGTGCGGATTGGCGGCGATAATGCGGTCATAGCCCAGCGGATCGCCGTAGTACCGGTAGGCCAGCGCGTCCCAGCGCTCGCCCTGCGTGGTGATGTGTTCGATAAACATCAAATCCTCCTCGTCGTGATAGCGGCGGTCAGCGAACTCACGACCGGCGCGACTTTCTCCAGCGTGTCGCTGGCGGCGCTGAGCTGCGTGGCGACCACGTCCAGCGCAGGCGACAGCTCGTCGATGGTACTGACGTTAATGCCCGACAACGCCTTGTGGGCGCTCTTCACAAAGGTGATGGCCTGATCCGCCGCCTTCGCCACCCGGCTGACTTCCGGGAAGGTCGCCGTAACCGCCGCCAGCGCGGGCACGGCTTTCTGCAACGGCTCGACGGCGGTGCCGATCTGGGTGAGTAGCGTCGGCACCTGTCCCAGCGCCTGCGACGGGTTGCTCTTCATCTTCTGCACCGTCTGTACCACCGCCGAGACGTTTTTCACCACCGACTGCGCGGTGCGGACGTAGCCCACCGCCGTGCGGATCGCGCTGGCGATGCCGGACGCGGCGGCCGTCGCCGTCGCCACCGTCTGGCTGTTCGGCACGCCGGTGTTGACGGCGGGAGCCGCCAACGGATTTTTCGGGTCGCCGACGTACTCGCGCAGCGTCACTTCCGCCGTCAGCGCCAGCACGTTGCCGGACTTGTCGGTCTGCTGACTGGTGGCGCGCACCTGGGTCAGCACGAACCAGCCGCGATAGTCGCCGTTGCCGAAGACCAGCGCCTGCGCCTGATGCGAGCGCAGCAGGTTGCGCAGCCGCGCCAGCTCGACGTCCGGCGTACAGAACATCTGGTTGAACACCAGGCTGATGCTGATTTCATCCAGCTTTTCGCCGATGAATTGCAGGCCCGGCTTGCCCTCGATGCGGGCGTGTTCGGCGTAATCCGCGCCGAACTGCGCCTCGAAGCCGTCCCAATAGGCGATCAGCTCGAATTCGATATCTCCCAATACGGCAAACATTATGCGTACCCCCGGCGTTGCTGCTGTTCCATCACCTTCTGCATCATTTTTTCCAGTTCATGCAGGCTCAGATTGAGCGCGTTTTTGATTTCCGGCGTCGCCGTCGCGGGCTGGCCGTTGACATGGATGGTCGGCGAGAACGACAGCTTCAGCCCCTCGCCCGTCCCCACTTTCGCGCTGGCGTTAGCGCCCGTCGCGGGCATCTGCGGCACATCGTCCACCGTTTTACGGGCCGGCGGCGGCGTCACCACGGGGTGTTCACGCTGGGTGATGGTTTTGTTCGAGCTATTGTCGTCGTCCTCCCCCTCATCGTTAAACCAGCTGCTGATGGTGCTGCCCAGATTCGAGACGAAGCTTTTCAACTTCTCCCATTTTTCCGTGATGCCTGAGATCAACGAGCCGATCAGTTTGCTGCCGAACTCACTGAAGCTGGCCGGTAAATCCACGCCGAAATAGCTCAGAACGCCGGAGAACAGCTTGTAGAAAATGCCGAGCGGCGACCAGTCCACGAGGATTTGGGTCAGACGGCCGATACCGCCGCTGAAATTGGTTTTCAGCCCTTCCCACAGCTCGGAGGCCCACTGGCTGAGCGAGCTGCCGAAACCGCTGAACACGGCTTTGACGCTCTCCCATTTTCTGCTGATGGCCGACGACAACGCGCCGATCAGTTTGCCGCCCGCTTCGCTCAGGTTGCTTGGCAGGTTGATGTTGAAATAGCGCAGAACGCCCGCGAACAGTTTGTAAATGATGCCGAGCGGCGACCAGTTGAGCAGCAGTTTGCCCACGCCGCCGATGCCGCCCCGGAAGGCGTTTTTAATGTCTTCCCAACGCGCGCTGAACCAGTTGCTGATCGGCTCCCAGTAGCGGTAAATCAGATAGGCAGCGGCGGCGATACCGGTAATCAACAGGCCGATGGGGTTCATTAACAGCGCACGGCCGAACACCATCACCGCCCGTCCGGCGATTGACAGGCCGCGTCCCAGCGCGCCGCCAAAGCGCATGATGCCGGACTGCGCCACGGTCAGGCCGGATCGCACCCACCCCGACACCGAGCGCATTCCGCTCATCACCGCCCGGCCGACCGCCGACATTCCGCGCCCCAGCGCGCCCCCGAAACGAGTGGAGGCGGACTGCGCGAGCGTCAGGCCCGATTGCAACAGGTTCAGCACATAGCGCACCCCGCTGATCGCGGCTTTGAAGACGGAGAACGCCTGTCGGGCCACGACGACAGCCTGAATCAGACCGGGATGCAGCTGGATCCAGCGCGAAAAACCGTCCAGCACCGGCATCATGGCGTTGCCGACCGCCATCAGCGCTGGCGCAAGCGCTTCGCCCACGCTGAGGCTCATGTTGTTGGCCGCCACCTGCATGTGCTGCCACTGGCCCTTCAGCGTGTTGTTCTGCGCCGACGCATCGCGCGTGGTCGTCCCTTCCGCCGCCGGGCTGAGCATCGCCTGCTTGTTCTGCTGATAGCCGTTCCAGTTCTGGCGCATATTGAGCAGGTGCGACACCGCCTGGTTGTTGTCGAAGACCTTGGACAGGCCGGACTTCGCCATCAGCCGCTCCTGCGTGGACATGTCGCCTTTTGCCACGGCGGCCTGCCACTCCTGCTTGAATTTCTCGCCTTTGTCGTCAATCAGACGTTGGCCGATCATCAGCGAGGCTTCGTAGGTGGAGAATCCTTGTTTGATGTAGTCCGCCATCGAGGCCTGATAGTTCACGCCCGCCGACGCATAGCGCTCGCCGATGTCGTTGCTGTTGATGGTGTCCAGCCACCCTTTGAGATTGGCGACAGCGGTGTCGTCGCTGCCCGACGCGGCTTTGCCGACCGCCAGACTGGAGACAATTTGACTCAGCGCCGCGTCGCCGGTGATGCCGTTCTGTTCGAAGCCGCGCGCCAGACCCGGCAGCGACGACGACAGCGAGGCCACGTCGAGGTTGCCCGTTTTCGCGCCGGAGAGCATGTGGTCGAACGCGCCGGTGACGGCCTGTTTGCCGTCGAATTTCAGGGTGTTGAAGGCTGCGCCCACGCGCGCCATCTGCTGGATATCCGCCTGCGTAGCCGTCGCGGCCGTGCCGACGACGCCCAGCAGATCTTTGC
>NZ_CAMKXG010000241.1 GCF_946477055.1 Lonsdalea britannica
CGGGTATGGTAGCTGCCGACGGTCAGTATGTCTCAGACTGGTGGCATCAAAGCGTCAACGTCGTCGGCAGCTACCATACCCGTTTTGGACCGCAGCTGAATAACGACCTCTATCTGGAATACGAAGCCTTCGCCAAAACAGACTGGCTCGACTTTTACGGCTATGTGGATGTTCCGAAATTCTTTGGCGTCGGCAACACGCCCGACAGCGGCATCTGGGACAAAGGCTCTCCGCTGTTTATGGAAATCGAACCCCGCGTTTCCCTCGATAACCTGACCGGCACCGATCTCAGCTTTGGCCCCTTCAAGCAATGGTACTTCGCCAATAACTATATCTACGACCTCGGACATAACGCCGACGGACGCCAGAATACCTGGTATATGGGGCTAGGCACCGATATCGATACCGGTCTGCCGATCAACCTGTCGCTGAACGTGTACGCTAAATATCAGTGGGAAAACTATCAGGCGGCCAACGAAAATCAGTGGGACGGCTATCGCGTCAAGGTGAAATATTTTGTTCCGCTGACCCCGCTGTGGGGCGGCAACTTGAGCTACATCGGTTTCACCAACTTCGACTTCGGTTCCGATCTCGACAAGGACAGCAACTGGGTAGACGGTAACGGTAAGCGAGTACGCACCAGCAACTCCATTGCCTCCAGCCATATTCTGGCGTTGGGCTACGATCACTGGCACTACGCGCTCGTCGCGCGCTATTTCCATCACGGCGGACAATGGCAGGATGGCGCGGAGATTGGCACGCCGCAGGGGCCGATCAAATCGACCGGATGGGGGTATTACGCCATGGTGGGGTATAACTTCTAACGAGGCTGTCGCTCTCGTAGGTATGGCGAGATGTCAGACTGCCCGTCGACGGTCTGACATCTTCCTGACTTACAGGATTTCCAGCAGCTCGACTTCAAAAATCAGCGCGCTGAATGGCGGGATGGACGCGCCAGCGCCACGTTCGCCGTAGGCCAGTTCCTGCGGGATATACAGCTCCCACTTGGAACCGACCGGCATCAGGGTCAGAGCTTCAACCCAGCCTGGGATAACGCCGCTAACCGGGAACTCCGCCGGCTGGCCGCGCTGTACAGAACTGTCGAAGACCGTACCGTCGATCAGACGACCGGTGTAGTGCACACGTACGCGGTCCTGACGGGCAGGAATATCGCCTTCGCCCTGCGTCAACACGCGGAACTGCAGACCAGACTCGGTGCTGCTCACGCCTTCTTTCTGCGCATTCTCTTCCAGGAAACGCTGACCTTCTACCGCCAGCTCGCGCTGACGTTCGCGGCGTACCGCATCCGCACGTTCATGGACTTCACGCAGCGCACGGTGAACGACGTCGACCGGGACGGCTGGCGCCTGTCCGTCAAGAGCATCACGCAGGCCAGCGACCAGCGCTTCAGGAAGCAGCCCTTCCAGACCCGATTCCTGTAACTGTTGGCCGATCTGCAGGCCGATGCCGTAGCTTGCCTGGGCTTCTACGCTGTCATAAGAAGGCGTTGTCATTGATGTTCCTTTTTTCTGTAAAAATAGCGAGCGTGCAGCATAACAGCGTGAGGTTTATGGGTAAAATTTTCTCTGCCCAGCCCCGCCGGACGCGCGCTGACACACCTTGTGACCGATAGCGTGGACTCCGCCCCAAAAGCGTTCTGACTTACTGGCTATCATTAAGGGATTACCGATATACTCAAGGCGTTTTACCTTACACGGTAGCAAGAGAGGTCATCATGGGCAGAATCGCGCCCAGGAGAAGTAAAACTCGCTGGGATTCCCGCATGCTATGGCAATCCTGCCTGCGCTTGTGGCGTCAACGTCCCTGGCAGTTCAGCATCGCCGATAAAATGCCAGGCCGCAGATCGTCCGCGTCTGCCTCCGCACGTCGCATCCCCTATGGTCGAATCTCGCCGCTGCTGCGCCAGCTCTGGCATGTGCCTGACGGTTTCCAGTGGATGGAACCGCTGCCCTATCCGCATCGTCGCGGGTTGCTGATTGCGGCGGCCTTGCTGCTGATTGTGCTGCTCTGGCCCTATTCTTCGACGCCGGAGTCTCCGAGCGTCGCCAGCCCCACACATATTCCGTTGGCGTCAGAGCCCGCTCCGGTTCAAGCCAGGCTGGTCAATCCGGCACCGCAGGCTGTTTCCGCCCCTGCGCCGGAACAAGCAGAAGCGGCTCCCGCAGCAACGGAAAAACCGTGGCAAAACTATCAGATAGCCTCAGGACAAACGCTGGCGCAGCTTTTTCGCGATCACAACCTGCCGGTTAACGACGTGTTCGCCATGGCGCAGGTAGAAGGCAGCGACAAACCGCTCAGCAGTCTTCATGCCGGACAAAAGGTCAGGCTGCGGCTGAATGCGCAGGACGTGGTGTCGGAATTAGAGATTGATACGACGGATAACCAGACGGTGCAGTTCGTCCGTCAGCAGGACGGCGCATTTGTTCGCACTCGCTAGGTGTAGTTTGGGTCACGGATAGGAAATACAAAGTCAAAAAGAAAGCGGGCGCTTTCTGTCAGCGGAAAGGGCCTGTTACCCACCCAAGTGAAGACTCGATTCCCCTCCCCCAGAAATGCAAAACGCTGGCACAAGGCCAGCGTTTTACGACGTTAACGTCAGCGTAAATTACGCTTCAGCAACGATTACCACGTTCAGCTTAGCGAATACGTCGCTGTGAACCTGGAAGCTCACTTCGTGTTCGCCCAGAGTACGCAGAACGCCGTCCGGCAGGCGGACTTCGCTTTTCGCAACTTCAACGCCAGCTGCGGTAACCGCATCAGCGATGTCACGAGTACCGATAGAACCAAACAGTTTACCTTCATCACCCGCTTTGGAAGCGATGGTGACGTTAGCCAGTTCGTTCAGTTTAGCGGCACGAGCTTCAGCTGCGGCCAGAACGTCAGCCAGTTTGGCTTCCAGTTCAGCGCGACGAGCTTCGAAGAACTCAACGTTTTTCTTGGTTGCCGGCACAGCTTTGCCCTGCGGAACCAGGAAGTTACGAGCGTAGCCCGCTTTAACGTTTACCTGGTCGCCCAGGCTGCCCAGGTTTGCTACTTTATCAAGCAGAATAACTTGCATTACCTTATCCTCTTAAAGTCTTGTTAATAGACAGCAGCCGATTACTGATGACGATCGGTGTACGGCAGCAAAGACAGGTAGCGCGCGCGCTTGATAGCACGGGCCAGTTGACGCTGATATTTTGCACGCGTACCGGTGATACGGCTCGGTACAATTTTACCACTTTCAGTGATGTAGTTTTTCAGCGTAGCGATGTCTTTATAGTCAATCTCTTGAACGCCTTCCGCGGTGAAACGGCAGAACTTGCGACGACGGAAATAACGTGCCATTTGGCTAGTCTCCAGAATCTATCAATTCAATCTGCTCGGCATGTAGAACAACCTTGTTCAGGCCATTGCGCCCTTGGTGGCAACTAATGAAACCATGAACGGTGAGTTGCATGCCGACCGTTATACTGTGAGTTAATGCTTGTGACGGGTGTCCACTGACAACCACGGGCATACGGCACCATGCTTGCCGGTTAAATCCGGCTTCCTGCTGCGAAGAACGGTGCTCAAGCACGAACTGGCAGTGAGGAATACCCGAAGGACTGACTTTTCGAATGGGCGTCTTGCACACGGTGCCGGACAGTACCAGTCGATTAGTCGTCATCACGGCAAATTACTCTGCAGAATCCCCAGCTTCAGCATCATCGCTGGTTTCTGCGAAATCTTCACGACGCTCGCGGCGCTCGTCTTTCGCTTTTACCATCGGAGAAGCTTCAGTTACCGCGTGTTTAACGCGCATAACCATGCTGCGGATAACGGCGTCGTTGAAGCGGAAGTTTGTTTCCAGCTCATCGATCACTTCCTGCGGAGCTTCAACGTTCAGCAGAACGTAGTGAGCTTTGTGCAGTTTGTTGATCGGGTAAGCCAGCTGACGGCGGCCCCAGTCTTCCAGACGGTGGATCGTACCTTCAGCACCAGTGATAGCACCGGTGTAACGTTCGATCATACCTGGAACCTGTTCGCTTTGGTCAGGATGAACCATAAAAACGATTTCGTAATGACGCATCGAATTGCTCCTTACGGATTATTCAGCCTCCTGTCAGGGTCAGCCGCGGCCCATGGAAGCAAGGAACGTAGTTGTGTGC
This sequence comes from Lonsdalea britannica, assembly GCF_946477055.1. GTDB lineage: Bacteria > Pseudomonadota > Gammaproteobacteria > Enterobacterales > Enterobacteriaceae > Lonsdalea > Lonsdalea britannica_A. The sequence goes on from NZ_CAMKXG010000241.1 coordinate 4,152, forward strand.
GGCCGAAAAAATGACGCGCAATTATAAGTGCCCCGTACAGGTAACACAAGCGACAATGTGACCGGGAAAGCAGAAAGACCGCGAGTGCAAAAAGCGGTCTTAGCGACAATGATGTGATTGACGACAGGAAAAAGTCAGCGATTCAGAGGTGCTGACGGAAAAAGCGGGCGCCCGCCCGCAGCGCGGTGGGGGTGATTTTATGGCCGATATCCGCCTCCGTCAGATAAGTCACGTTCGCGTCCAGCTGACGTTTGGCAAGGGCCTGATACAAACGGTCAGTCTCGTCCGCCGGTACCAGCGTATCCGCCAGCCCATGCCACAGCAGCAGCGGTCGGTCAGATACCTTTTCCAGCTGATGCCCCACATCGTAAGGCGCAAGCTGTTCCGCCAGCGATGCTAATTGCGGCGCGTTCTGCGGTTCATCCGGCGCGACCGGTGGGAACAGCGATCGCGACAGTGATGAGACATAGCCCGATCCCATAAAGGCCGCCACCACGTTGATCCACGGATACTGCGTCATCGACGCCAGCGCCGTCATGCCGCCCAACGAGGCACCGCAGACGCCAATCCGCTCATCTTCAATCAATCCCAACTGACGGAAATGCGCCACGTACTCCGGCAGCTCCCGGACATTCTGCTGGAAGATATCCCAGAAATGACGCAAACGCCGCGCGTCGTCACCGTCGAAGCGCGCACCGTGCATCGGAGCATCCGGGGAAACCACGCGAAATCCGGCATGCGCCAGCGCATAGGCGAAGTAGGAGTAGACCTCTTTTGAGGAGGTGAAGCCGTGAAAGAAGAAAACGGTGGGCAGAGGCGCCTTCTGTTTGCCTGATGGCGTGGCGTGCAACGCCTCGACGCCGTTTATCGTGGTTACTGAGATCTCGACCATCAATGTCACCTCCGCTATAGCTCATCTGTACGCTCGCCGGTGTCGTCGGCGACGCATTCAATAGCCATACCATAGCGCCAAAAGATAGCGAGGGGATAAAAAGAAATCCCCCCAACCATAGATAAAAAACGGCAAAGCGTGACGGATCGCGGCTGGCTAACCGGCAGGTTCGAAGCGCTCGCCTTTGAACACCCGCACCGGATTGCCACGCTCAACCTGTTGATGACAACGATGTCGCTGCTCCCGCAGGGCCGCCGTCCGCTGCTGATGCTGCTGGCGTAAGCGCCACTCGATTAGATGGAGCGCTAAAC
>NZ_CAMKXG010000242.1 GCF_946477055.1 Lonsdalea britannica
CTTCCAGCGCGGCAGGCACTGCGGCCGCGTCATTTCAGACGTTATCCGCCACGCCGTTCAACCTGATTGAAAAACTGACGCAGGATGCGGCAAACGTCGCAGCACTCTCTGCGCAAGCGACCACACCCGACCCCGCCAAATGGGTTTCTGTTGAGGTCATGCATCAATCCGTTCAGGAAGCACTGGCAACGGCCAACAACAATTTGGCGGCGTTGACACGACAGGAATGCACCGGATTGATTACTGCTGCGTTATCTGACGGCCGCTTACTACCGGCGCAAAAAACGTGGGCAGAACAGTTGGCAACATCGTCCCCGGACAGTCTGAAATCCTTCCTGAATACGGCGCCGAAAATTGCCGCATTGACCACTACGCAGACCGGAGGCCAGCCGCCAGCTGGCGCTAAACCCAAAACGGCCACCGAATCTGCTGACGATGCCGTCGTCGATGTCGCTATCTGCAACATGATGGGCGTCGACCCGAAAGACGTCGCCAAGTTTGTAAAAGGAGATGGCAATGAGTGATCGCAATACGCCCCACCGCGATGGACAGCAGTTTGCTGTACCCATTGCACAGGCAACGGAAATTTTCGGCGGGCATATGGTTGCCGCCAATGCGGGCGGTTACGCCGTTCCAGCCACAGCCACTGCCGCTCAGGTCACCCTTGGTGTCAGTGATGGTTGGGTAGACAACGGCCGTGGTGAAAATGGTGATGCTGACGCCCTCGTTCGCCGTGGTCGTGCCTGGCTACTCGCTAACTACGGCGGGGATGCGGTGACGCAAGCTCAGGTCGGCCAGGACTGTTTTGTCGTAGACAGTCAGACCGTGGCAAATACCAGTAACGAAAATACGCGCCCGGTTGCCGGGAAAGTGCAGGCTGTCGTCAATGATGGCGTCTGGGTACTGATTTAAGGAGAAACACCGTGTTAGTGAATGTAAAAAATATCAAGGCGGTTTTCGTCAATCTGAAAGCCACCTTTCAGAACGCGTTTACTCAAACGCCGTCAGACTGGAAAAAAGTGGCGATGGTTGTGCCGTCGACCGGCAAAGAAAACGATTATTCCTGGCTGTCACGCTTTCCGAAAATGCGCGAATGGGTTGGTGATAAGGTCGTAAAAGCACTGGCCGCGTTTAACTACACCATCCGTAATAAGGACTGGGAAGCCACAATCGAAGTCGACCGCAATGATATGGAAGACGATCAGATTATGGGGCTAGCCATTCAGGCGCAAGCGGCGGGCCAGTCTGCTGCGGAATTGCCTGCTGATATTGTCTTTGCCCTGGTCAGCGATGGCTTTAAAAACCCGTGTTATGACGGCCAGCCGTTCTTCGATACCGATCACCCCGTTCGAGGTCAGTCCGTATCGAATAAAGGAACGAAAAAGCTCTCTGTCGCTAGCCTTGCCGCAGCAAAAGCCAGCTATGGCGAAGCGCGTAAGACCTTGCGCAGCCTGAAAGACGAGGAAGGTGCTTCCCTCAAGATTATGCCTAATCTGCTGGTTGTACCGCCTGCGCTGGAAGATGATGCTAACTATCTGATGACCGCCGATCGTTTCCCGGATAACACGCCGAATCCGTACAAAGGCACGGCGGAGGTACTGGTCGCGCCTGAGCTGAAAACCGATACCGAATGGTTCCTGTTTGACACAACTAAGCCGGTTAAGCCTCTGATTTATCAGGAGCGTAAAAAACCGGAGTTTGTCGAACAGACAGACTACAACAACGATAACGTCTTTATGCGTAAGAAGTTTCACTTTGGCGCAGAATCCCGTGCTAATGGCGGCTACGCATTTTGGCAAATGGCGTATGGCTCTACCGGGGAGGACGCATAATGCCGATTCAAATCACCGCTAAACGTGAAGGTTTCCGCCGCTGCGGCATCGCCCATAGCGAGACAACCAAAACCTACCCTGATAACCATTTCACCGCTGAACAACTGGCAAAACTGGAATCTGAGTCGATGCTGGTCGTGGTCCGCGTCAGTGACGAACAAGCCGCTGGGAAAGATTTATCGAAGGATGTCGCCGCCGCGCGGGGCCGCATTGTTGAACTGGAAGGCAAATTGAAACAGGCCGAAGAAAACAATAAGTCGATCCAGTCCGTGCTGACGGCCGCGCAGGAAAATCTCGAAACCGTGACGGCTGAACGTGATGCCTTAATTGCGCAGTTAGCAGAAACCACTACCGATAAGGCGAAAAAATAATGTACGCGGCCCGTGACGATATGGTGATGGCGTTCGGTGAGCGTGAATGTGTTTCGCTTACCGACCGTGACTTTACCGGCAATATCGACGATGCGGTGTTGAATAACGCGTTAGAACGGGCCAGTGCGGAAATCGATAGCTATCTGGCCGGGCGCTATCCGGTGCCTTGGCCTGACGCGCCGCGCGTTCTGGTGGGGCGTTGCTGCGACATCGCCCGTTACCTGCTATGTGGCGCGGGTACGCAGATGACTGAGGAGATCCGTGCTCGTTATGAAGACGTGATCCGCTATCTGGAGCGTGTTGCTGATGGGCGTATCTCGCTGAGGTTGCCAGACGGACAGGTCGCTCAGTCTTCCAGTTCCGGGGCGCGTTTCCAGTCGGCCGGTCGTGCATTTGATAGAGATGCAACGCGAGGGGGGGCATTTTGATTATCAGAGATATTGAGCGGGCCATGATTGACCGCCTGCGCCAAGGGCTGGGGCGCATGACGCCCAACGTACGCTCTTATGGCGGTGAGCTGGACGGAGAACCTGCCGAGATTGCTCGCGCTATGCCCGCCGTATGGGTGACGTTCGGCGGCGTTCAGAGCACGCAGAATGCCAATATTGGCAAACGGAAGTACAAAACATCGGGGCGTTTTGTTGTGCTGGTCGGCGAACGCAGCGTGCGTAGTGAAGAAGCCTCACGCCACGGCGGAGCACGCACTGACGAAGTGGGTACCTATCGCATGGTCAGCGCAGTGCGGCGGTTGCTGTCTGGACAAGACTTAGCTGAGTCCGGATTGAATATTGCGGCGTTGATGCCAGGACGGGTGCGCCCTTTGTTCAACACCAAGCTGGAAAGCCAGGCGTTATCTGTCTTCGCGTGCGAATTCGATACCACGTGGATGGAGTCCGCGCTGGAGAATGGCAAATACCCACTGGAAGGCCCGGCACCTTTCCACCCGGATAGCATGTTTAACGGCTATCACGGCGCTGTCAGCGCCGACGATCCCGATTGGCTGCGTACGCATATCAGCTATGACATTCCACAAACTACGGCATCACCGGATGCAGAGGACATGATTAACCATGAGCAAAATAACGGTTAAAGCGACACCGGGGGTGATGGTGCCGCGCGAGGATAATCCTCGTCGCTATATCGACAGTGATATTGGCGTGGAAGTAGAAAAATCGGCGTACTACCTGCGTCGTATCGCGGATGGCGACCTTGTCACTGTTACCGCTAAAGCCACGACGACCACTGTCACCAAGGTTGAAAATAACGAGGGGGTGACCAATGGCAAGTCCTAACATCAGTTTTGACAGCATTCCCAGTAGCATCCGTAAGCCAGGGAAGTACTTTGAATTCAACACCCGGCTGGCGGTGCGCACTTTACCCACCAATCAGCAAAAAGTGTTGATCCTGGGTCAAATGCTGGATACGGGAACCGCCGAGCCATTGCAAGCCGTTAACATTTTTTCGGACGATGAAGCGGCGATGCTGTTCGGGCAAGGTTCAATGGCTCACACGATGGCAACCGAAGCGATCAGTTGTTACAGCTATTTGCAGCTGCAAATTATCGGCATCCGTGATGCGCAGGCGGCACTAAAAGCGACAGGTAAAATCACGATCACCGGTCCGGCAAGTGGCGCAGGAACGCTCAGCGCCTGGGTGGGTTCAACGCGTATTGATGTCGCGGTATCAGCTGACGATACGGCCAAAGTTCTGGCTGATGCACTGGTGACGGCGTTTAGCCAAAAAACCGCGTTACCGGTGACGGCCACGGCGGCGGATGGTGTCGTCACGATCACGGCGAAAAATGGTGGCGCAGCGGGTAACGATATTGTCTTGCGTTCCAGTGTCACGGCGGCGGGGATCACCACGGTCGTTACGTCAATGTCGGGGGGTGAAAATGACCCGGATATTGCACCTGCACTGGCGGCAGTGTTTGCCGCAGGCCACAACATCATCGTTTGTCCGTATGCCACCCAGGACGCGTTAACGGCGCTGCGTACTCACTTAAACAGCGTAAGCGGCCCTATGGAACAACGTGGTGCCGTGGGTATCTCTGGATGGCGAAAATCATTGTCTACCGGTACAACCTTGACGTCAGCGATCAACAGCGGTCGCATTTCTATCGGCTGGCACAACGGTTCAGTTAAAACACCGGCGCAGATTGCGGCGGCTTATGGCGCGGTGATGGCAAGCGAGGAAGACCCGGCGCGACCTTTGAATACGCTGGCAATGACGACGCTGGATGTTACTGCGATTGAAGACCGCCCTGGCCGAACTGAGCAGGAAAATGCGCTGTATAACGGTCTAACCCCGTTTGAAATTGGCTCCGGCGACACCGTGCAAATTGTACGTGCTATCAGCACCTATACCAAAAATGCCGAAGGTGTAGACGATGTGTCGTTGCTGGACATCACCACCATTCGGACGCTGGATTATGTGCGCAAAGCCTGTCGTGAACGCATCGCCCTTCGGTTCCCGCGTGACAAACTGAGTTCCCGAACGCGTGACCGTGTACGCAGCGAGCTATTGGATGTGCTCTACAAACTCGAAGAGCTGGAAATTGTCGAGGAGGTCGAAGCCAACAAGGCCATGCTGATTGTCGAGCGTGATTCTCAGGATGTTAACCGTCTGGATGCCGCGATCCCCTGTGATGTCGTTAATGGCCTGCATGTGTTCGCTGGCCGCATTGATTTGCTGTTGTAAGGAGTACTGAAAATGGCATTAGAAGAATATGTTGGCGCAATTGTCCTGGAGGTTGACGGCCAGGAAATCGAATGTACCGACCTGAAAGAAGACACCAATACCGGCCGCAAACTGGTGAAAACCATGAACCGTACCGGGCGTTCAAAGGGGTTTTCTCGCGGTATTGCCGAATACCAGATCACGGTATCTGTCGTGATCCCACTTTCCGGCGATCTGGATTGGGAAGGTATGGAAGGCGTCAAGGTTACCCAATATCCGGTCAGCGGAAGCGGCGGCAAGCGGGTGTCCTTCCTGGATTGTTTCAGTACCCAAGTGGGTGCTCAGTATACCGTTGATAGTGAAGCGAAACGCGATATCACCTTCAACGCACTACGTCGAGTTGAGGAATGATGAACGATATGAGTTCGCTATTATACGGCATTGAGGTAAATGGCCTGC
>NZ_CAMKXG010000243.1 GCF_946477055.1 Lonsdalea britannica
GAAACCAACGATGAACTGAAAACGGCGAAGGTCTACCGACCGCTGATCGTTCACTACAACAACGGCGCACCGGTGCGGCTCAGCGATGTCGCCACGGTAGAAGATTCCGTGCAGGACACGCTCAACGCGGGGATGACCAACGGCGAACCGGCCGTGCTGGTGATCATCCGCCGCGCGCCCGAAGCCAACATCATCTCCACCGTCGACAGCATCCGCGCCGCGCTACCGGAACTGAGCGCCACGCTGCCCGCTTCAGTACATTTGAACGTCGCGCAGGATCGCTCCCCCACCATCCGCGCGTCACTGGCGGAGGTGGAACGGGCGCTGGTGATCGCCGTCGCGCTGGTGATTTTAGTGGTGTACCTGTTTCTGCGTTCCGGGCGCGCCACGCTGATCCCGGCGGCGGCGGTGCCTATTTCGCTGATCGGCACATTCGCCGCCATGTATCTGTGCGGTTTCAGCCTGAATAATCTGTCGTTGATGGCGCTAACGATTGCCACCGGCTTCGTGGTGGACGACGCAATCGTGGTGCTGGAAAACACCGCTCGCCACATCGAAGCGGGCATCAAACCGATGCCTGCGGCGATACAGGGCGTACGCGAAGTCGGCTTCACCGTCGTCTCCATGAGCGTGTCGCTGATCGCCGTATTCATTCCGCTCCTGCTGATGGACGGGCTGTCGGGGCGACTGTTTCGTGAATTCGCCGTCACGCTGTGCGTCGCGATAATGATTTCGCTGGTGGTTTCGCTCACCCTGACGCCGATGATGTGCGCGCGGCTGCTGCGTCCGCATGCGCCCCGCAGCCAACCGCGCCGCCGGGGATTCAACCGCGTATTGCTAGCGTTACAGGAACGCTATGCACTGTCGTTGAACTGGGTGCTGGCGCGGGCGCGCTGGGTGGTGCTGGTCCTGTTCGGCACCATCGGCCTCAGCGTGTGGCTCTATGTCGACATGCCGAAAACGCTGTTCCCGGAGCAGGATACCGGGCGGATTATGGGCTTCGTGCAGGGCGACCAGAGCATTTCGTTCCAGGCGATGAAGATTAAAATGCAGGATCTGATGAAAACCGTCAGCAGCGATCCCGCCGTGGATAACGTGACCGGCTTCACCGGCGGTAACCGCACCAACAGCGGCTCGATGTTTATCAGCCTGAAACCCCTGGCGGAGCGCGGCGCCAGCTCACAGCAGATTATTGCCAGACTGAGGTCCAAACTGGCTCAGGAGCCGGGTGCCAGCCTGTTTCTGATGGCAGTACAGGATGTGCGAATGGGCGGCCGCGAGGCCAACGCCAGCTATCAATACACGCTGTTGTCAGACGATTTGAGCGCGCTGCGCCAGTGGGAACCGAAAATCCGCACGGCATTGGCCGAACTGCCGGAGTTGGCGGACGTCAGCTCCGATCAGCAGGACAAGGGCGCTGAACTGGCGCTGACCTACGATCGCGATACGCTGGCTCAGCTCGGCATCAGCGTGTCGGATATCAACGCCCTGCTCAACAATGCCTTCGGGCAGCGGCAGATCTCCACGATCTACCAACCGTTGAACCAGTACAAGGTGGTGATGGTGGTCGATCCGATCTATGCGCAGGACGCCAGCGCGCTGAACAAAATGTTCGTCATCAATAGCGAGGGTAAAGCGATTCCCCTGTCCTATTTCGCCCGCTGGCTGCCCGCCAACGCGCCGCTGTCGGTCAACCATCAGGGGCTGTCCGCCGCGGCGACGATCTCCTTCAACCTGCCGCCGAACGCCAGCCTGTCCGATGCCACCTTCGCCATCGAGCGAACCATGACCGCGCTGGGCGTGCCTTCCAACGTGCGCGGCCAGTTCGCCGGCACCGCGTTGGCGTTCCAACAGTCGCAGTCGTCGCAGGTGGCGCTGATCATCGCCGCCATCGTCACGGTGTATATCGTGCTGGGGATGCTGTATGAAAGCTACGTACACCCGCTGACCATCATCTCCACCCTGCCGTCGGCGGGGGTGGGCGCGCTGCTGGCGCTGAAGCTGTTTGATAAACCTTTCAGCCTGGTCGCGCTCATCGGCATCATGCTGCTGATCGGCATCGTGAAAAAGAACGCCATTATGATGGTGGACTTCGCACTGGTGGCGCAACGGACTCAGAACCTCAGCGCGCGCGAAGCGATCTTTCAGGCCTGTCAGCTTCGCTTCCGCCCGATTTTGATGACCACGCTGGCCGCCTTGCTGGGGGCGCTGCCGCTGGTCTTGAGCAGCGGCGACGGCGCGGAGCTGCGCCAGCCGCTGGGGATCACCATCGTCGGCGGACTGGTCATGAGTCAGCTACTCACGCTCTATACCACGCCGGTGGTGTATCTGTTCTTTGACCGGCTGTCCCAGCGACGCTCGCGCCGTACGGTGACGCTGCCGGATTCGCCCTGACGGGCGTTCAAAGAAACTGTCCGACTCGGTGAAAATTTTACGATAGCCACGCAAACTGAGGCTGTTAGCCTAAATGCTCGGTTGATTAAACGGTAAAGGAGTCAGCGATGTCGGGTTTAGTGGAGGGTCGATGGGTCGTCGGCGATGTGGCGGCGGAAGAGACCAAAAATGGGGCTTTTCACCGCCAGGCGACCCGGTTCAGGGAAACGACGGTGATACCTGAAGCCGGGCGCTACCAGCTGTTTGTGTCCTATTTCTGCCCGTGGGCGTCAAGAACGCTGATCTTCCGCAAGCTGAAAGGGCTCGAGCCGGTGATTTCGCTCTCCGTGGCGGAGCCGCACATCGGCGAACAGGGTTGGGCATTTAGTACACCGCAGGATGCCGGTCCGCATCTGCCCGCCGTACGCTACTTACACGAGCTGTACACCGCGAGCGACGCCCATTACACCGGCAAAGTGTCGGTGCCGGTGCTGTGGGATCGCCACGAAGGACGCATCGTCAATAATGAGTCCGCCGACATCATTCGCCTCTTCAATACCGCGTTCGACACGCTCACCGGCAACGTCGAAGACTTCTATCCCCCCGCGCTGCGCGCCGACATCGACCGCTGGAATACGCTGATTTACGATACGATCAACAACGGCGTCTACAAGACCGGCTTCTCCCGTACGCAGGAACACTACGCCCAAGCAGTCACGGCGCTGTTCGCCTCGCTGGACACCGTGGACGCGCATCTGGCGGATCACCGTTATCTGGCGGGAGACACCGTGACGGAAGCCGACTGGCGGCTGTTCGTCACGCTGATCCGTTTCGATGTGGCCTATCACGGCGCGTTCAAATGCAATATTCGCCGTATTGAGGACTATCCTCACCTCTCTCACTACCTGCGCGATCTGTATCAGCACCCCGGCATCCGTGAAACGGTCAATATCGAGCATATCAAGTCCGGCTACTACGGCATTCGCTGGCTCAATCCTACCGGCATCGTCCCGCTGGGACCGGAAATCGATCTCGATCGGCCACACAACCGCCACACGGTCAGCAGCACAACGAAATAGGCATACTTTTTGTAAGCCGAATACTGATTTTTCCCCGCATAAGCGCTAGAATCTGCCGCCTTACTGCTCCCGCCCGGGAGCAGCCTGACCTGAGATCAGACTTGAGAGAACCCCATGTTTAAACCGGAACTACTGTCTCCGGCCGGTACGCTGAAAAATATGCGTTACGCCTTTGCTTATGGCGCTGACGCGATTTATGCCGGCCAGCCCCGCTACAGCCTGCGCGTGCGCAATAACGAATTCAATCATCAGACGCTGGCCGAGGCGATCAACGAAGCGCATTCGCTGGGCAAAAAATTCTACGTCGTCGTTAACATCGCGCCGCACAACGCCAAAATCAAAACCTTCCTGCGCGATTTGCAGCCGGTCATCGACATGCAGCCGGATGCGCTGATTATGTCCGATCCGGGCCTGATCATGCTGGTGCGTGAAAACTTCCCGCAGATGCAAATCCATCTGTCGGTGCAGGCGAATGCGGTCAACTGGGCGACGGTAAAATTCTGGCAGCAGATGGGGCTGAGCCGCGTCATTTTGTCCCGCGAATTGTCTCTGCAGGAAATTGAAGAGATCCGCGAACATGTGCCGGAAATGGAGCTGGAAATCTTCGTTCACGGCGCGTTGTGCATGGCCTATTCCGGCCGCTGCCTGCTCTCCGGGTACATCAACAAACGCGACCCGAATCAGGGAACCTGCACCAATGCCTGCCGTTGGGAATATAAAGTGCAGGAAGGCAAAGAAGACGATGTGGGCAATATCGTGCATATGCATGAGCCGATTAAGGTCGCCAACGTCGAACCCACGCTGGGCATCGGCGAACCGACCGACAAAGTCTTTATGCTGGAAGAGAGCCAGCGCCCCGGCGAATACATGAGCGCGTTCGAAGACGAACACGGCACTTATATTATGAACTCCCGCGACCTGCGCGCGATCCAGCACGTGGAACGCCTGACGCAGATGCAGGTGCATTCGCTGAAAATCGAAGGCCGTACCAAGTCCTTCTACTATTGCGCGCGTACCGCCCAGGTGTATCGCCGCGCCATCGACGACGCCGTGGCCGGAAAACCGTTCGATCCGTCACTGCTCCAGACGCTGGAAGGACTGGCTCACCGTGGCTATACCGAAGGCTTCCTGCGCCGTCACGTCCACGAAGATCACCAGAACTACGAATACGGCTATTCGGTGTCCGACCGTCAGCAGTTCGTCGGGGAATTCACCGGCGAACGCCGTAATGGACTGGCGGAAGTCGCGGTGAAAAACAAGTTCTCCTGCGGCGACAGCGTGGAAATGATGACGCCGGGCGGCAACGTGCAGTTCACGATTGAAGGGATGCAGAACAGTAAAGGTCAGGATACTGACGTCGCGCCGGGCAACGGCCATATCGTCTACCTGCCGGTGCCGGAAGACATCTCACTGGAATATGCGTTGCTGCTGCGTAATCTGCAGGGAACCAGCACCCGCAATCCTCACGCTAAATAAAGTCTGTTTCGACCGTCAGAGCAGACATCTGTTCTGACGTTTTTTAGAAATGGATCACATCAATAGCGGACGCGGTAGGTTACTATTTCACCGCTGAGAAAACACAGAACGAAAAATAAGCGTAGTCACACTACCAGGAACCACCTCCTTCGCCAGCTCAATCTCCCTTGAGCTGGCTTTTTCTTTTCTACGTCGTCCCCGTCACGCATCCACTGCCCGCGAGTCACGCTTTTCTGCTACGCTGACTACACTATTTTCGGAGGCGATCTGCGTGTCTTCGCCTCACTTTCGGTTTCCTCTAGGTCTTTTCAGGGAGTACGTCGTCATGGCGCAAAAACCACAATCTCTTATCATTCTAAACGGCAAAAGCAGCCAAAATGACGAACTGCGTCAGGCGGTGAAAGC
>NZ_CAMKXG010000244.1 GCF_946477055.1 Lonsdalea britannica
GGCGCTGATCGCTAAAGCGGATAGCCGAACGTTAGTGCAGCGTCGGCTTTTGTTCGGGGGCGGTTACCACCGGATGAGTGAACTCGTTATGACACAGTATGGCAGCAACCCGCACATATTCGACGACTTCTTCCAGCGACTGGGCCAACTGGTCCTGATCTTCGTCTTCGTCATAGCCAAGCTGAGCGATGTTGCGCAGATCGCCAATCGCCTCTTTCAGTTCGCCCTGCGTCTTATCCAGACGCGGCTGCACCACGCCGAGTCCAAGCAGGAAGTGGTTAACCCAGCCTGCCAGACCGTCGGCGCGTTCGAAAACGGTCACATTGTCTTGCGTATCGTCCGGCAGGAACAGCTGGAACATGAAGCCTTCATCGTCCAGCGTATTGCGGGTGATCTGGTAAATCTCCAGCAGAGGCTGAGCCAGCACCTGGGGGAAAGACAAGCCGTCGTTGGTCAGTTCGGACACCAGTGTTTTCCAGCTGTCGTCGTGATTACCGCCGCACAAAATGCCGCTGATCAGGCCGTGCATTTCCGCCGCCGTCAGGGCGACCTGGTGCTGTTGCAGTAGTTGTTCAATGGCTTCATAGCCAGGGAGTTTGTTCTCTATAGACATGCGCATTCATCGTCGTTGCGGGGAGTTCGTGTTATGCTACCACCAAGCTCCGTTGCTATACCAGAAAGGGCTTGTATCTTCTATTTGGGGTATATATAGTAGCGCCCGCTTTTTACCTGGAAGGGCTGCCAGGCAGCGCCAGATAATCAAATCCGCGCGGGCGCGAAACGACACAAGGGCAGGAAGGTGGCATGTCTGCACAACCGGTAGATATTCAAATTTTTGGCCGTTCGTTAAGAGTGAATTGTCCGCCAGAACAACAGGATGCGTTGAATCAGGCTGCGGAAGATCTTAACCAGCGGTTGCAAGATCTCAAAGTTCGCACTAGAGTCACAAACACGGAGCAGCTGGTCTTTATCGCCGCGCTCAATGTGTGCCATGAGCTGGCGCAGGAACGGACAAAAACCCGTGACTATGCCTCCAATATGGAACAACGGATTCGCATGCTGCAGCAGACCATTGAACAGGCGCTGTTGGAGCAAGGCCGCATTACCGACCGTCAGGATGCCCAGTTTGAATAAGTGCGCATTTGGGTAAAAAGGTTGGGGATTGCGGGTAACAAAACGCTGTTAGACATGTTAGGGTAACAGCGAGTAACGAATAAAATTTCTCTGAGATGTTTGCCAGCGGGCCAGTCCCCTGAGCCGATATTTACAACCAACAGAATGTTGTGCTTGTGGTTGGTGCGCATGCTCGGTCCGTCCGAGAAGCCTAAAAACTGCGACGTGACGTTCACCTTGAACCAAGGGTTCAAGGGTTACAGCCTGCGGCGGCATCTCGGAGATTCCTTCCTTTTTCTTACTTCCTTTCCAACAGGCCGATACCCGATATGCAGACGCTCACTTCTTCTGCCGATCGCTCCGCCGATCTTGACCGCCAGAGTCTCCGCCAGCGTATACGCCAGCGTCGCCGCGCGCTTAGCGCCGAACAGCAGGCGAGCTTCTCTCAACAGGCGGCGCAACGCATTATCGAACACCCTCGAATTCAGCAAGCCCGACATGTGGCGGCCTATCTCTCATTTGATGGCGAATTGGATACCGCCCCGTTGATTGACGCGCTCTGGCGTCAGGGCAAGCAGGTGTACCTTCCCGTTCTGCATCCGTTCAGCGTCGGTCAGTTGCTGTTTCTGCGTTATGAACACGACACGCCGCTGACGCTCAATCGCCTGAATATTTTGCAGCCGCGATTAGACGTACGTCAGGTGCTGCCGACCCACCAGCTCGATATTCTGTTTACCCCGCTGGTGGCGTTCGACGATCAGGGACAGCGACTGGGGATGGGAGGGGGATTCTACGATCGCACGCTGGAACACTGGCAGACGCGCGGGCCTTATCCGATCGGTTTGGCTCACGATTGTCAGCAGGTGGAGCAGGTACCAGCGGCCCATTGGGACGTCCCGCTCCCGGAAATCCTCACGCCGTCCCGCGAGTGGCGCTGGCCGGCGTAAGGCATACTGGGTTTAGTTCATGCTGCGACCGTCGTGCCCCAGCATGTTTTGAACCAGCTCCACGCAGCGCAGAAAGCGGCTGTCGTAGTCCGACTCGGTGACATAGACATAGTCGACGTTATTCTGCGCCAGCATCTCTTTGAGGAGATTCTGGAACTCCGAGCGATCCGCCGTGCTGCCCAGACTTCTTAGACCGTCCGCCACCCACGGCGTGTTGTTTTCCAGCAAAATCACCAGATCGAAGCGGTACTCCTCAATCAGCGCCTGAACGAACGGGTGCTCACGTCCTTCATATTTTTTACAAAACGCCTGCGTGGTGATGAAGTCGGTGTCGATAAATGCCACTTTGTTGGCATATTTAACTGAAAAATCAATGTATTGAGCCTGTCCGAGCGCAATTTTATCGTAGTCGGAATATTGCAGTGCCATCTCGTCGCCGCCCAGATGTGAAAACACGTAGTCACGGCCGTATTCCCAGGCGCTGGTGGTGTTAAAGATATTGGATAACTTATTGACCAGCGTCGATTTTCCGCTGGACTCGCCTCCCAAAATCGCCACGGTACGGACGAAGAAAGGCTTCACCTCTGTGGGAATGTATTCCCAGTAGCGAAACGGGTTCTGTCGGATCTGAGAGCCGCTGATATTCATGAACGAACGTTTCGGATCGACCAACACGGCGTCGATCCCTAGATGGGGCTTGTACTGGGGCGCATCCTGCTCTTCGCTGGTGTAGACGAAGTTAGGTTCGATACCTTTTTCCGCCATGAATTTTTTGATGCCTTGGCTCCAGACGTCCCAGCCGTGCGGATAGGGTTCCATCCCTTCTTCGTTAAAGGCGTGAATGTGGATATTTTTCTGATATTTGAAGGTTTGCAGCAGCCAGCGCAGGCGGTCGCTGACGGTCGGCTGCTGCGACATGGAGCTGTGTTCGAAGAGGGTGCGATCCCGTTCTTCGTCGAACCCCATGATGACGTGCAGTTCGTCCACCTGGCTGCAGGCGCGCTGGATCAGGTAAATATGCCCCGTATGCAGTGGGTAAAATTTACCGAACACGACGCCGATGTTTTTCTGATGGTAGGGGAATTCTAGCCCCAGGAACCGGTGCAGCGCTTCCAGCTTCTGTGCGCTGGGGCTTTTGATTTTGGCGTTTAATAGTTGGCTAAGGTAGCCTTTCGTCATCCCGGTGGCGTCGGCAACCTGCTGTAGCGTACAGCCCTGTTGTTTAATAGCCGATTTGAGGTAATCGAATGGTGACATGATCCGGCGCTCCTTGTTTAGCTTACTAAACAAAATACCACAGGGGCCGGGTCATAATCCAAAGCTATCTGCCGTTACAGATCATCCAGAATGGCGAGCGCGTCCGCCAGCTTCTTGACGCCGAACACCTGCATATTAGCCGGCGGCTTCTTGGGCATGTTGGCGAAGGGCACTATCGCGCGCTTGAAGCCATGCTTGGCGGCTTCGGTGATCCGCTCTTGCCCGCTCGGCACCGGCCTGATCTCGCCCGCCAAACCGACCTCGCCGAAGACCACTAAATCCTGCGGCAGTGGGCGATCGCGCAGGCTGGAGACCAGCGACAGCAGCAGCGCCAGGTCGGCGCTGGTTTCGGTCACCTTCACGCCGCCCACGACGTTGACGAACACGTCCTGATCCGACATCTGCAGGCCGCCGTGACGATGCAGGACCGCCAGCAGGATCGCCAGGCGATTCTGCTCCAGTCCGACTGCAACCCGCCGGGGATTCGCCATCATGGAGTGATCTACCAGCGCCTGAATCTCCACCAGCAGCGGCCGCGTGCCTTCCCATACCACCATCACCGAACTGCCGGAGGTGATCTCATCGCCTCGGCTCAGGAAAATGGCCGATGGGTTGCTGATTTCCCGCAGACCCTGCTCCGTCATGGCGAAAACGCCCAGTTCATTGACGGCGCCGAAACGGTTTTTGTGGCTGCGCAGCGTGCGGAAACGGGAGTCCGCGTCGCCGTCCAGCAGCACGGAACAGTCAATGCAGTGCTCCAGCACCTTGGGACCCGCCAGCGACCCATCTTTGGTGACGTGCCCGACCATCACGATCGCGACTCCACGGGTTTTGGCGAAGCGGGTCAAATAGGCGGCGGTTTCACGCACCTGAGACACGCTGCCCGGCGAGGACTGGATATCGGACAGGTGCATCACCTGAATGGAGTCGATCACCATCAGCTTCGGCTGCTCCTGCTCGGCGATCAGGCAGATCTGCTCGATGCTGGTTTCCGACAGCATATTGAGATTCTGGGCGGGAAGGCCGAGCCGGTGCGCGCGCATCGCGACCTGCTGTAACGACTCTTCGCCCGTCACGTACAGGGTTTTCATCTGTTCGGACAGTTTGCACAGCGTTTGCAACAGTAGGGTACTTTTACCGGCACCGGGGTTGCCGCCGATCAAAATGGCGCTGCCGGGCACGACGCCGCCGCCCAGCACCCGGTCGAACTCCTGAAAACCGGTGGAGAAGCGCGGTAGCGCTTCGAGGCTGATGTCCGACAGCTTCTGTACCTTGCTGACCCCGGCGCTGTCGCCCGCATAGCTGGCGAAGCGGTCGTTGCGTGCCGACGACGGCGCGGCCGCCAGACGGACTTCCGTGATGGTATTCCAGGCCTGGCAGGCGCTGCATTGCCCCTGCCAGCGCGGATAATCAGCGCCGCACTCATTGCAGACGAAGGCGCGTTTAGCGGCTTTTGCCACGGTTTACCTCACTTCTTTATTTAACGTTGTTCGTGTCGCAGGCTGCCGCTGAGAATACACAGCACGCCGGTCAGGTCCGCATAGCGGATGCTGGTGGATGTTTGCGCATAGACCTTGGGTTTCGCGTGATAGGCGATCCCGAGTCCTGCGGCTTTCATCATCAGCAGATCGTTGGCGCCGTCGCCGATGGCGATCGTCTGCTCCAGGGGGATCTCCAGCTTGTCGGCTAATTGCCGTAAGGTGTCCGCCTTATATTGGGCGTCGACGATCGGGCCTTCCACGTCGCCGGTCAGCTTGCCGTCGCGCATGCCCATGGTATTGGCGACCGCTGCCACCAGATTCAGCTTCTGGCGCAGATGATCGGCGAAAAAGGTGAATCCGCCAGAGGCGATCGCCAGATGCCAACCGGCTTCCTGCAGCTGTTTGACCATTTGTTCCAGACCCGGCATCAGCGGGAGCGAGTCACGCACCTGCAGCAGGATATTTGCATCGGCGCCCTTCAGTGTGCCTACGCGTTCGCGCAGGCTGGAAGAGAAGTCGA
>NZ_CAMKXG010000245.1 GCF_946477055.1 Lonsdalea britannica
TGGATGAGGATGGCGACTGGCACGGGCTGTACCTGATGGCGTTCAAGGACTCATTCAACAAATGGGAACCGATTGGGGGTTACGGCTACGAAAAACGCTGGCAGCCGATGACAGATCCTGATTTCCACTTGGGGCTGGGATTCACGGCGGGCGTCACTTTTCGAGATAACTGGAATTACCTCCCGATTCCGGTGCTTCTGCCACTGGCCTCGGTCAGCTATCAGCGATTGTCTTTCCAGGCGACCTACATTCCTGGAACCTACAATAACGGCAACGTATTCTTCGCCTGGCTGCGCTGGCAGTTCTAAGTTCTCAACGTGACATGCGGCTGACAATCGCGCTTTATTTGTTCGGTTGTCAACCGCATTGGTGAAAAATCGCGCGTAGAACTCATTTACAATAGCGGTTCCTGTTGAGTGCTATTTGAGTGAGTCATCCCGTGCCATTACTAATCATAACGACCATTCTGTGGGCCTTTTCCTTCAGCCTGATTGGCGAATATCTGGCGGGTCACGTCGACAGCTGGTTTTCGGTGCTGATGCGTGTCGGGCTTGCCGCCCTGATCTTCCTGCCTTTCCTGCGCTGGCGGGGCTACGCGCCGCGCGCGCTGCTGCTCTACCTGCTTGTGGGCGCCTGCCAGCTCGGCATCATGTATCTCTTCGCGTTTCAGGCCTATCTCTATCTCTCCGTGCCGGAATTCCTGCTATTCACCGTCATGACGCCGCTGTATGTGACGCTGATTTATGATCTTCTGAAACGGGAACCCCTGCGCTGGGGTTACGCGCTCAGTGCGTTGTTAGCCGTGGCGGGAGCAGCGGTGATTCGGTACGACGGCATTAGCGGACAGTTCTGGTGGGGGTTGTTGTTGGTGCAGGCGGCCAATGTTTTCTTCGCCATCGGACAGGTTGGCTACAAGCGGCTGATGGAGGTCTATCCCATGCCGCAGCACAGCGCATTCTCGTGGTTTTATCTGGGGGCGCTGGGCGTCTCGGCGGTGGCCTGGCTACTGTTCGGCAATGCACACAAGCTGCCGACGACCTCGGTGCAGTGGGGCGTACTGGTATGGCTGGGAATCGGGGCTTCCGGGATAGGTTATTTCATGTGGAACTACGGCGCGACGCAGGTGGATGCCGGAACGCTGGGCATTATGAACAACTTTCACGTTCCGGCGGGCCTGCTGGTCAATTTCGCGATTTGGCAGGAACGACCGCATTGGCCGAGCTTTATCGTCGGCTCGGCCGTTATTCTATCGTCGTTGTGGGTGCATCAGCGCTGGGTTGTGAAGCGTCCCGCACGAACGGCAGATGCGAACAGGCGTGCTGACGCGCCGAACGAATAAAGGCGTCAATGACCGGCTGACGCTGCTCGCCATCGCGCACGGCGGCGTACAGTCGGCTCCACAATCCTTTCCCCAGCGTTTTGGTGACGACCAGTCCTTGACGCTCGAAGCTTTCCACCACCCAGTGCGGCAGCGCGGCGATCCCCATATGGGCCGCCACCATTTGGATAAGTAGCAGCGTATTGTCTACACTCTTCAGCGCCGGGCTGACGCCCGCGGGCTGCAGGAAGTGGCGCCAGATATCCAGACGCTGGCGTTGCACGGGATAGATCATCAGCGTTTCCTCACTGAGATCTTCCGGGTCGATCTGCTCTTTGGTCGCCAGCGGATGGTCGGGGGACAGCACCAGTCGGACTTCGAAGTCGAACATCGGCGAATAGTGCAGACCACTGCGCGGCAAGATATCCGAAGTCATCACCAGATCCAGCGTTCCTTGCTGCAGAGCGGGCTGCGGGTCGAACGTCACGCCGGATTTGAAATCCATGGCGACCTGCGGCCAACTCTGATGAAAATTTTCTAGCGCCGGCGTCAGCCACTGAATGCAGCTATGGCATTCAATGGCCAGACGCAGCGTGGCCTGGTGAGGTTCGTGGCAGGCCTGTAGCGCTTGCTGAATTTGCGGCAGCACCTGCTCCGCCAACTGCAGCAGAATGTCTCCTTGCGGAGTGAATCGCAGCGGTTGGCTCTTACGGACGAATAGCCGGAATCCTAAACGTTGTTCCAGATCGCTAAATTGATGCGATAACGCGGATTGCGTTTGATGGAGCTGTGCAGCGGCGGCGGCTAACGATCCTGTATTGCGCAGCGCCAGCAGCGTCCGTAAGTGTTTAAGTTCGATCATGAGAGTCCTTCACAGTGACAGTGAATAAATTGCGCTTGTGCTTACTACACTACCTGCGGATTATGGATGTGTAAACATCTGGACGGCTAAATGGGAATTCAAGCATGGCAATTGTAAATCATACTCTCGGTTTTCCTCGCGTCGGCTTACGTCGTGAGTTGAAAAAAGCACAGGAAAGCTATTGGGCAGGGAACACCACCCAGGAAGAGCTGCTGACTGTTGGCCGCGATCTGCGCGCTCGTCACTGGCAGCAACAAAAGGATGCTGGCGTGGACCTGCTGCCGGTGGGCGATTTTGCCTGGTACGATCATGTATTAACCACCAGTCTGCTGCTCGGCAACGTGCCAGCGCGTCACCAGAATGCGGATGGCTCCGTCGATCTGGATACGCTGTTCCGCATCGGTCGTGGTCGTGCGCCAACCGGCGAACCGGCTGCCGCAGCGGAAATGACCAAGTGGTTCAATACCAACTACCACTACATGGTGCCTGAATTTACCCAAGGTCAGAGTTTTAAACTGACCTGGACGCAGCTGCTGGATGAAGTCGATGAAGCGCTGGCGTTGGGTCATAAAGTCAAACCCGTCCTGTTAGGGCCGGTTTCCTACCTGTGGCTGGGTAAAGTAAAAGGCGAGGCGTTTGATCGCCTGTCGCTGCTGAACGATATCCTGCCGGTCTACAAACAGGTTCTGGGCGAACTGGCGAAACGCGGCATCGAATGGGTACAGATCGATGAGCCTGCGTTGGCGCTGGAACTTGAAGACAAATGGCTGTCGGCATTCAAACCGGCCTACGATGCGCTGCAGGGTCAGGTGAAACTGCTGCTGACCACCTATTTCGATAGCATCGGCCAGAATCTGGATACCATCAAAGCGCTGCCGGTTCAGGGGCTGCACGTTGACCTGGTGCACGGTAAAGACGACGCCGCGGTGCTAAACGCTCAGCTGCCAGCCGACTGGGTGCTGTCTCTCGGCGTGATCAACGGCCGTAACGTTTGGCGTGCTGACCTCAGCACCTGGTTCGAACGTCTGCAGCCGCTGGTGGGCAAACGTACGCTGTGGATCGGTAGCTCTTGCTCGCTGCTGCACAGCCCAATCGACCTGAGCGTAGAAACGCGTCTCGATGATGAAGTGAAAAGCTGGTTTGCCTTCGCGCTGCAGAAATGTAGCGAGCTGTCACTGCTGACCACCGCGCTGAACAGCGGCGACGGTAAGCCGTTGGAAGCCTACAGTGCGCCAATCCGCGCTCGTCGCACTTCTACCCGCGTACACAATGCGGCGGTGGAAAAACGTCTGGCCGCGATTGTGGCGAAAGATAGCCAGCGTCAGCATCCTTATCCGCAGCGCGCTGAAGCTCAACGCGCTCGCTTCCAACTGCCGGCATGGCCGACGACGACCATTGGTTCATTCCCGCAGACCACAGAAATCCGTAGTTTGCGTCTGGACTTCAAACAGGGTCGTCTGGATGGTCAGAACTATCGCACAGGTATTGCCGAGCACATCAAACAGGCGATTACCGAGCAAGAACGTCTGGATCTGGATGTTCTGGTACATGGCGAAGCTGAGCGTAACGACATGGTGGAGTATTTCGGCGAACATCTGGATGGTTTCGTCTTTACGCAGAACGGTTGGGTACAGAGCTATGGCTCCCGCTGCGTGAAACCGCCGGTTATCATCGGTGACATCAGCCGCCCGGAACCCATCACCGTTGAGTGGGCGAAGTACGCGCAGTCCTTAACCAGCAAGCCGGTAAAAGGCATGCTGACCGGCCCTGTGACCATCCTGTGCTGGTCATTCCCGCGTGAAGACGTGAGCCGTGAAACCATCGCCAAACAGATTGCGCTGGCGCTGCGCGACGAAGTCGAAGATTTGGAAAAAGCTGGCATTGGCATCATCCAGATCGATGAACCGGCGCTGCGTGAAGGTCTGCCGCTGCACCGTTCCGACTGGAAAGCCTATCTGGAATGGGCGGTGGAAGCGTTCCGTCTGAATGCCGCGATTGCTCAGGATGACACGCAGATCCACACCCACATGTGTTACTGCGAGTTCAACGACATCATGGATTCCATCGCCGCGCTGGATGCCGACGTGATTACCATCGAAACCTCGCGTTCCGACATGGAGCTGTTGGAGTCGTTTGAAGAGTTCGAATACCCGAACGAAATCGGTCCCGGCGTTTACGATATTCACTCGCCGAACGTCCCAAGCGTGGAATGGATTGAAGCGCTGCTGCGCAAAGCCGCGGAATACGTCCCTGCCGATCGCCTGTGGGTGAACCCGGACTGTGGTCTGAAAACGCGCGGCTGGCCGGAAACGCGACAATCACTGGCTAACATGGTGCAGGCGGCTAAACGTCTGCGCGAAACGCAGGCCTGATCGCTGACGAGAGAGCCGTCCCGTCAGAGTCCCGGCACTTCGCCGGGACGCATCAGTCCAGCATAAGCCACATACTGGCCCATCATGACCTAACGGGGAAACAATCGTTTCCCCGTTTTTTTCCGCATCCTGACCGTTCAGTTCGCACCGTCTTCATCCTTCCTGCTCGCTCTTAGACTATGGTCAGATCTTCGATGTCAGAGGGGGACGGTCCATACAGCACGCATTCATCTTAACGGCGTAAGCCTGACGGCAAGCAAATCGGTTATAAACTGTGAAACCCCTTCTGCATGAACCACATGATAGCGTGAGGACGAACGAAGCCTGATGTCGGTTGGCAAAGCGCTGAGCCTTAACTCCCGCTTCTTACGATCGGCGTAGCAAGGCGCCCAGTTCCCCCAGAAACTGTTCTGCCACCCCGTCATTCAGTCGGTAGTAAACCCAGTTTTTTATCCGCTTAGGAATAACCAGTCCCGCTTTCGCCAGAACCTGCATATGAGTGGTAACGGTCGGCTGACTCAGACCGGTTTTGTCAGTGATGAAACTCACGCAGACGCCATCTTCAATCAGATCCCCATCACGCTGTGCAGGGAAATGTGCTTTGGGGTCCGCCAGCCAGCGAACAATCATCAGTCTGTGCCGGTTAGCGAGCGCATGTAAGACCTCCTGCAACTGTGGTTCTGTCTGCATAAACCCTTCTCTATTTCCTGTCTCTTATACACATCTCCGAGCCCACGAGACTAAGGCGAATATCGTA
>NZ_CAMKXG010000246.1 GCF_946477055.1 Lonsdalea britannica
CAGCGTGAAATTCATACAACGCTCCCCGCGCTACGCGTTGAACTCAAAAATGGTAGGAGAGAATCAATAGGCCTCAAATAATAGCCTCTTTTATTTACTCAGGTTTCCTCATTTCTTCATCAACCGCCAAGCCGGGGCCAGATAAATGATGACCCGCCCCCACCCGCTTCCTGTCACGGCACCTGGCTTTACATAAAAAAACGCCAACAGATTGGTATGGCATCGGACCTAAATTAAACGGTATGATCTGCATCCTAATTCCTAATAAAAAACAAAGGGTTTATTAGCCATGACGACCATGTACGGTATCAAGAACTGTGACACCATCAAAAAGGCCCGCCGTTGGCTGGAGGCCCACCAGATTGACTATCGTTTTCATGACTACCGAACAGACGGACTGGACGATGCTCTGCTGCAAACGTTTATCGATAGCCTCGGCTGGGAGCCGCTGGTCAATAAGCGCGGTACGACCTGGCGCAAGCTGGACGAAGCCCGGCGCGATGCGATCGATAATTCCGCCGCGGCAAAAGCTGTTATGCTGGAGCAGCCAGCGCTGATTAAACGTCCTTTGTTAGTGACCGAGGATGGGAAAACGCTGCTTGGCTTCAGCGAAGAGAGCTACCAGCAATTTTTTGCGGAGGAGAAATAACGTGTCCTGCCCCGTCATCGAACTTGCTCAGCAATTAATTAAACGTCCCTCCCTCAGCCCTGACGACGCCGGCTGTCAAACGCTCATGATTGAACGTCTCGAGGCCATCGGCTTCACCGTCGAAAAGATGAACTTCGGTGAAACGCAGAACTTTTGGGCCTGGCGCGGAACAGGCGAAACGCTGGCCTTCGCCGGACACACCGACGTGGTTCCCAGCGGAGACGCCAGCCTGTGGCAACATCCTCCCTTCGAACCCACCATCAGCGACGGCATGCTGTATGGTCGTGGCGCGGCAGATATGAAAGGCTCGCTGGCGGCCATGGTCGTCGCCGCAGAGCGCTTCGTCGCCGCAAATCCCCAGCATAAAGGCCGACTTGCCTTTTTGATTACTTCCGACGAAGAGGCCGATGCGACGCACGGCACCGTCAAAGTGGTTGAAGCGCTGATGGCGCGTCAGGAGCGTCTGGACTACTGCCTGGTCGGCGAACCGTCCAGCACCAGCCGAGCGGGCGACGTCGTCAAGAATGGCCGTCGCGGCTCCATTACTGCCAACCTGCGTATTCATGGCATTCAGGGACATGTCGCCTATCCGCACCTGGCGGACAACCCAGTCCACCGCGCGCTGCCGGCGTTGAACGAACTGGTTGCCACCGTATGGGATGAGGGCAACGAGTTCTTCCCGCCCACGAGTATGCAGATTGCCAATATTAAAGCGGGTACCGGCAGCAATAACGTGATCCCCGGCGAACTGCAGGTCCAGTTCAATTTCCGGTTCAGTACGGAGCTGACGGACGACATCATTAAACAGCGCGTTGCCGAGCTGCTGGACCGACATCAGCTAAACTATACTCTGGACTGGTGGTTGTCAGGTCAGCCCTTCCTGACGGCGCGCGGCGCATTGGTGGATGCCGTCGTCAACGCGGTCGAGCACTACAGCGAATTAACCCCGCAGTTGCTGACGACCGGCGGCACCTCAGACGGACGCTTTATCTCCCGGATGGGCGCGCAGGTAGTGGAGTTGGGGCCGGTGAACGCCACTATTCATAAAGTGGACGAGTGCGTGAACGCAGCCGATCTACAGCTGCTGAGCCGTATGTATCAACGGATTATGGAGCAACTGATCGCATGATCACCCACGCCATGCTGACCGGAAAGCAGCATCAGCATCTGATGACGCTAACGGGTCAGCATCGCCTGCAGGCCGAAGCGGTAAATGCCTTTCAGGCGTTGCAGCGAGAAGCGCGACAGGCGGGATTTAATCTTCAACCCGCCAGCACATTTCGCGACTTTGAGCGCCAGCGGCTGATATGGAACGGCAAATTTACCGGACAACGGCCGCTGTTATCGCACCACAGCCAGCCGGTGGACGCACTATCGCTGGATGTTCCTGAGCGCTGTGAGGCGATCCTGCGCTGGTCTGCCTTGCCGGGAGGAAGCCGCCATCACTGGGGCACCGATCTGGACGTATACGATCCCAATCAGCTGCCGTCAGGACAATCATTGCAGCTCGAACCGTGGGAATATGAATCCGGCGGTTATTTTTTCGAGCTTAATCAGTGGCTGACAGAGCACATGGGGACGTACGATTTCTATCGTCCGTATGCCCATGACAAAGGCGGCGTCGCCATTGAACCCTGGCACCTCAGCTATCTGCCGCTGGCACGCGAGGCCATGACGTTGCTGTCGCCAGAGATCATTCTTGAGGCCTGGGAAGGTGAAGACATCGCGGGTGATGACTGGCTGAAACCCCACCTTCCCGCGCTGTTCACCCGATTTATACACGCTGTCGATGAGGCATAATATGGCATGGCTGGCTGATTACTGGTGGATCATTCTGCTGATTCTGGTAGGGATGTTAATCAATGGGATCAAGGATTTAAGTCGCGTAGATTACAAACGATTCCTGAAAGACAAGCCTGAACTTCCGCCTCACCGCGACAACAATGCGCAGTGGGATGAAGAAGACGATTGGCCAAAAGAGAAGAAACAAGATAAAAAACAGGACGAAAAATAGTTTTCCATCCTGTGTGACCCTCTTTCGCGTCAACCGCGAAAACCGCAGGCGCAGAGCTGACCGCAATGCGCCTCGCTCTCCTTTCTGGTCTGGGCTAACACGCCACACGACTTAACTTCCAAGACAGAAATGCGGCTGATACTTAACGAAAGGCGATCAGCTCCCCGCGTTTCCCCTGCACCGCATCATCCCAATATCGCTGAGGAATGTAATACCGCAGGCGTTCTAACGCGAAGTCCATCATGCGCATATCAATGGCATGGCCTAAATCCGGGACCACATCCAGCGTAAAATCGGCTCCCAGCGCTTGTAGCCGCTGTGCCGCCTGAGACGCATGCTCGGATGAAATCACCGGATCTTCCTCGCCGTGCAGTATATGCACCACGCTATCATCCGACAGCGCTTGTTTCGGCAACGTTGCATAGCGGCCGCTGAAGACCACGGAGCGCCCGGCCAATTTCGGTTCAGCCTTCAGGGCTTCGAGGATCATAATCCCGCCCTGCGAAAAACCAACCAGCGCCGTGTGGCTCGCATTAATACCGCTTTGCGCCTGCCAAGAGCGAATGGTCTCTATAAAATCTGGCAGAGCGATTTGAATACGCTCGGGTCGATTCGCCTCGGTGATCGCCTGCACGGAAAACCAGCGGCGACTGCCATTGTCGCCTTTCGGGCTGCCCACGCTAATCACTAAGGCTTCTTTAAAGGCATCGGCGAAATAGCGGCCGATCTCAGCCATCGACGCCGGGTTGTCCCCTACGCCATGAAACAGCAGGAATAACTGCCGGGGAGCGGAAGGTTGTTGTACCACAACGTATTCGTGTTTCATCTGTTCTCTCCTGCGGACGGGCATCTGAGCCTATCGTTTCACTATACGCCCGCCGCTCATCGCCCAATATTGAGGTTTATTGAACGAGTTGTTGCATAATCCTGCACAGCGCCGCCATCGCGCCCAGAAGCATCAACAGAGTTAACAGAAGAGAAAAGCTAAGCCAGCCACTGCCGCGCGCGTTGGAGAACATCGTTATCACAGTGAGACAACGCCTCTGCGGTTTCTTCGCGCCAGCGACGCAGCAACGCTTTTTTTCCGCTCAGCCCCAATAGCTCGACGCATTGGCTTTCCTGCGCGCCGTCGTCCAGCCACAGCCTGAGCGCAGGTAGCGCCAGGGACGTATGCGCCAGCAGTCGGCACAGCGAGGCCAGACTCGCCTGAGGCGAACGGTGGGCGAAAGCAAATCCGCTCAGATTGAGCCAGTCGGCCTCATCCAACGCGCTATCGTCGTCCAGATCCATATCCAGCGTCAGCGGGATATCCCGTCGCAACCAGCGCCAGTCACGAGCCAGCTGCCGCGAGGCTTCTCGTGTCAGCATCTTGCCCGCATCGCTCAGCGGTAATAACGCCATCGCGCTGTAGCAGCCGCTGCTGGCCTCAATATGACTGCCGATCCGCGCCAGACGAAAGCCGCAGTGCCGCCAGAACCGCCACAGTTCAGGTTCGTAGCCGAAGCTGACCGACAAAAAGTCCATGCCCTCTTGCTCGCCCTGCCGCTGGTGTTCCTGCACTAATGCCCGCCCGATGCCTTCTCGTCGCGCTGAAGGCAGCACGGCAATCCGGCTAATCCGCCGGGAGCGCAGCTGAGGCGCCGTCCATAGATTGCCGTGAGCCGCCAGCGATTGGGCGACCAGGTTGCCGCGCGGCCGCCGACGTCCGGCCCACACATCCCGTGCCAGCCCGGCCTCTAATCCGCCTTCGTCCACCGACCAAATGACGCCACACAGACTTTCATCGCGACGGACGGTGGCAAGATGCATCCCCGGAGCATCCAGCAGGCGACGTAAGTCCAACGGGGACGTGCGATAGTGAGCGCTGCACAGCAGGCCGTAACACTGTTCCAGACGAGCCGGAAAGCGTGTCCATTCGGCGGCCTCATCGCTGACCAAAGTGACTGGCGACGTTGAACGTTGCTCCGCCAGCCGGTTTTCGGCCTGAAACAGCATGACGCGATCCAACCAGCGTTCCAGCGGATCGTCGGTAGCCCAGCGTAGCGGCTCACTCAGTTCCAGCATTTGACAGTCCGGTAGTCCGGCACAAAATTTAAGCCAGAAACCGCGTCCGGTCCCTTCGTAGCCCAGCACCGTGGTTGTCATGAGCACGTGGGGAAAATAGGACAACATTTCAGTGAGGACCGAAGAGGGGATCGCCGCCGCCTCGTCAATCAGCAGCCACTCCGCGCCGCCGCCGTACTGACGGCAATGTGCCAGCAGGTTATCCGGCGACCAGAATGAAACCGCGTCGCCCGACTGTCTGAGCAAGACATCGCTGGCCGCGCGTGAAGGTGCAACCACCCAGCAGCGATCGCGACATTGTTGAGCGAACAGGCCAGCGACCGTCGATTTCCCTCGTCCACGCGGCGCGGTGATGACATAGACCGCATGCCGGGATGCCTGTAGCTGTTGCAAAACATCCTGCTGCCCTTGCGTGGGTCTGCCGTCCGGCACCTGCCAGACTGGTCGCGCGCAAAGCGGCGTCAGAATCAACGGCATCGACTGGCGCCAAACGACGGCTTCTTCATCAGACAGCA
>NZ_CAMKXG010000247.1 GCF_946477055.1 Lonsdalea britannica
GTGCAGGACGCCGTCCAGACGCGGCATCGCCTGACTCAGCGCGTCTGCTATCTGGTGGCACTGATCCGGCGTAGCCGTCAGCATGTCACACGGGATTAGATAGCTGTGTGCGCCGCACTCTTCCTGGATCTGCCGCTCTACGGCGCGCAGTTTGCTTTCGGTACGGCCTAGCAGCACCAGTCGGGCACCGTAGCGCGCATAGGTCAGCGCGGCTTCGCGTCCGATACCGTCTCCCGCGCCGGTCACCAGAATAATGCGTTGTTTCAGCAGGTCGTTTTTAGGTTGATAGTGCACGTCAATGTCCTCTTACCGTCGTCAACTCAGATGCTGAACGAAAGGGGATTGCTGTCGGCCACGCGCGGCGGCCTGAATCCGATATCGATTTTTGGAAGGTATAAATAGAGGGTTTATGCCTGAAACGATAGGCGTTTTCAATCAGACTGGCACTATTTCCGGTTGGCGTGTGGGAAAAAACAGCGAAAGTGTGAATTTCGTTGCTGAGGCATCGCCATTACGTATGGCATACGCTACGTTATGACACTGATGTTAAGCAACCCAGGCAGGAGCGCTGACCGAGTCAGTTGCCTGCCAGTCACAGAACAAAAGGCGGTATTCGTGGAATTAGTGGCTTTATATGGATTATTTCTGGCAAAAACATTGACCGTGGTGATCGCCATCGGCGCGCTGGTGGTGCTGACCGTCGGGCTGTCTCTGCGAAAACGTCAGCGGGGCGGCGAGCTGCAGGTCATCGATCTCGGCGAACAGTATCGCGGCGTGCAGCAGGAGATGGAGAGTGCGGCGTTGGGCGATGCGGAACGCAAGGCGCTGGAGAAAAAGCATAAGAAAGAAGAAAAGGCCAAGGCTCGATTGGAGAAGCAGCGCAGTCGACGCGGCGATGAGGAGAAGGGTAAACCGAGCCTGTATGTACTCGACTTCAACGGAAGTATGGACGCCTCTGAAGTCAGTTCGCTACGCGAGGAAATCTCCGCGGTTATGGCCGTGGCCCGCAAGAACGACGAAGTGCTGTTAAGACTCGAAAGCCCTGGCGGCGTAGTGCATGGCTACGGTCTGGCGGCTTCCCAGCTCCAGCGTTTGCGCGATAAGGGCATTCGTCTGACGGTAGCCGTCGATAAAGTCGCGGCCAGTGGAGGATACATGATGGCTTGCGTGGCGGATCGCATTGTAGCGGCGCCGTTCGCTATCGTTGGCTCTATCGGCGTGGTCGCGCAGCTGCCTAACTTTAACCGGTTACTTAAAAACAACGATATCGATGTCGAACTGCATACGGCAGGCGAATATAAACGTACCCTGACGCTGTTTGGCGAAAATACGGATGCCGGACGGGAGAAATTCCGCGAAGAGCTGGATATCACCCATCAGTTGTTCAAGTCGTTCGTCAGCGAAATGCGTCCTGGCTTGGATATTAATGCGGTGGCGACGGGCGAACATTGGTTCGGCACTCAGGCGAAAGCGCTGGGGCTGGTGGACGCGATTGGCACCAGTGACGATTTGCTGATTGCGGAGATGAACACGTACAACGTCTTGTCAGTACACTACACGCGCCGTAAACGTCTGATGGATCGTTTCACCGGCAGCGCGGGCGCCACGCTGGAGCGCTTAATGCTGCGCTGGTGGCAAAAAGGGCAACAGCCTCTCCTGTAACACTCCCCGCATATAGCCCGCTGAGAGGCGGGCTATGCTCAATCATGCTATTCCCTACATTGACTCTTCCCGGCGTCTTCGCGCCGATTCAGCGGCCGTCAGTCGACGAGCTTAGTCCTTCAGTATGTATTTCTCAGACAACTCATGCGCCAGATATTTGAACATATTGAATACGGCCGTGGTTTTGCGCGAAGGGAGCCCTTCGTCGTCAAGGAAGTAGTCGCCACGAAAAACCAACACGCCGTTTTTTTGCTCAACGTCGGTGGCTTCAATACCGTGCAAATAGTCGTCGTGATTTTTGATGAGAGTGTTGGCTTCAGCCAGCAAGGTGGCGCGATCGATGAGGGTCTTTTCTTTATTAGTGTGCATAACGCCTGTGCTCCTGCGAATAAAATTCTGCGGCATTGTACTGCCTGACGCCTTTACACGGCAAATCGCCAGATTTTTATCTTACCCGCTGGAGGTCTGACGGGGGGATCGGTGGCGAAAACCGCCTTTACATGCTAATTAAGTTGCGTGGTCGCATTTATCAGGTAGAGTGTGGGATTTTCCAGAGTCAAGCAGAATAATTTATTTACGCCGTGGATGATAAACGTTATCTATGGTTACAATGCGGCATTGACTATTCCCACGGGATCATAGAGTTGCGACGGATCAGCGGTGCCAGCGAGCCCGTGAAGACAAGAACACAATGATGTTCCTCGTAGCCGAAAGCGAATTGAGCTGGGGTGGTGACGGTTATCATCCCGTGTTGGTAAAGATTTTTTCTTTTCTTAAAGAATTCAGTAGGTAACAATAAATTATGGGTAAAGCTCTCGTCATAGTTGAGTCCCCGGCAAAAGCCAAAACGATCAATAAGTATCTTGGCAATAACTATGTGGTTAAATCCAGCGTTGGTCATGTACGTGACCTGCCGACCAGCGGCTCTGCGAGTAAAAAGAGCGCGGATTCCTCACAGGGAAAAACCAAAAAAGCGCCTAAGAAGGACGAAAAGACCGCGTTGGTCAATCGTATGGGCGTCGATCCTTATCATGACTGGGCGGCAAATTACGAGATCCTGCCGGGCAAGGAAAAAGTCGTTGCCGAGCTGAAGACGCTGGCGGAAAACGCTGAGCACGTCTATCTCGCAACCGACCTTGACCGCGAAGGGGAAGCCATTGCATGGCACCTGCGGGAAATCATTGGTGGAGATGAAACGCGCTTCAGCCGCGTCGTATTTAACGAAATTACCAAAAACGCGATCCAGCAGGCGTTCGAAAATCCGGGCGAACTGAACATCGACCGCGTCAACGCCCAACAGGCTCGTCGATTCATGGACCGCGTCGTGGGCTACATGGTTTCGCCGTTGCTGTGGAAGAAGATCGCACGTGGTTTGTCCGCCGGACGCGTCCAGTCCGTTGCGGTGCGCTTAGTCGTAGATCGTGAACGTGAAATCAAAGTGTTCGTGCCTGAAGAGTACTGGGAACTTCACGCGGACCTGCTGGCGTCAAGCGACGTTGCATTGAAAATGCAGGTCACGCATCACAACGGCAAGCCTTTCAAACCGGTCAACAAAACGCAGACCCACGCGGCGGTTTCTCTGTTGGAGAAGGCCAGCTACAAGGTGTCCGACCGCGAAGATAAACCGACCAGCAGCAAACCCGGCGCACCTTTTATTACCTCCACGCTGCAACAGGCGGCGAGCACGCGTCTCAGCTTCGGCGTTAAGAAGACCATGATGATGGCGCAGCGTCTGTATGAAGCGGGTCACATTACCTATATGCGTACCGACTCCACCAACCTGAGTCAGGATGCGCTGGAAATGGTTCGCGGCTTTATCGGCGATGAGTTTGGTCAACGTTACCTGCCGGATGCGCCTAATCACTACAGCAGCAAAGAGAACTCTCAGGAAGCGCATGAAGCGATTCGTCCTTCCGACGTCAACGTGCAATCCGAACAGTTAAAAGATATGGAGCCGGATGCGCAGAGGCTGTATCAGCTGATCTGGCGTCAGTTCGTCGCCTGTCAGATGACGCCGGCTCAGTACGACTCCACCACGCTGACGGTCAGCGCTGGCGACTACCAGCTGCGCGCCAAAGGCCGCACGCTGCGGTTCGACGGTTGGACCAAAGTGATGCCTGCTCTGCGCAAAAATGATGAAGATCGCTCTCTGCCCGCGGTGGAAGTGGGCGAAGCCCTGACGCTCGACAAACTGCTGCCGAGCCAGCATTTCACCAAGCCGCCTGCGCGTTACAGCGAAGCCTCTCTGGTAAAAGAGCTGGAAAAACGCGGGATCGGTCGCCCGTCTACCTATGCTTCTATCATTTCGACGATCCAGGATCGTGGCTATGTGCGGGTAGAGAACCGTCGTTTTTACGCGGAAAAAATGGGCGAAATCGTCACTGACCGTC
Organism: Lonsdalea britannica; assembly: GCF_946477055.1. Lineage (GTDB taxonomy): Bacteria > Pseudomonadota > Gammaproteobacteria > Enterobacterales > Enterobacteriaceae > Lonsdalea > Lonsdalea britannica_A. The sequence goes on from NZ_CAMKXG010000247.1 coordinate 4,053, forward strand.
TGGAAGAAAACTTCCGCGAGCTGATGAGCTACGACTTTACCGCGCGGATGGAAAGCAGCCTCGACCAGGTCGCCAACAATCAGGCGAAATGGAAAGCCGTACTGGACGAGTTCTTCGACGAGTTCACCAAGCGTCTGGAAACGGCCGAGCTGGATCCGGATGCGGGTGGTATGAAGCCGAACCAGATGGTGCTGACCAGCATCGACTGCCCGACCTGTAGCCGTAAAATGGGCATTCGCACCGCCAGCACCGGCGTGTTCCTGGGCTGCTCCGGCTATGCATTGACGCCGAAAGAGCGCTGCAAAACGACGATCAACCTGATTCCTGAAGAGGAAGTGCTGAATATCCTCGAAGGGGATGAGGCTGAAGCCCATGCACTGCGCGCGCGCCGTCGTTGCCCGAAATGCGGCACGGCGATGGACAGCTATCTGATCGACAATCAGCGCAAGCTGCACGTGTGCGGCAATAACCCGTCTTGTGAAGGGTATGAAATCGAAACCGGCGAGTTCCGTCTGAAAGGCTATGACGGCCCAGTGGTTGAGTGCGACAAGTGCGGCGCGGAAATGCACCTGAAAATGGGGCGTTTCGGTAAATACATGGCGTGTACCAACGACGACTGCACCAACACGCGTAAGATCCTGCGTAGTGGCGAAGTCGCTCCGCCGAAAGAAGATCCGGTACCGCTGCCTGAGCTGCCTTGCGAGAAGTCCGACGCCTACTTTGTACTGCGAGACGGCGCCGCTGGTGTGTTCCTGGCCGCCAATACGTTCCCGAAATCGCGTGAAACGCGCGCGCCGCTGGTGGAAGAACTGCTGCGCTTCAAGGATCGGCTGCCGGAAAAACTGCGCTATCTGGCCGATGCGCCCGTCAACGACGGGGCGGGCAACAAAACCATGGTGCGTTACAGCCGTAAAACCAAGCAGCAGTACGTCTCGTCAGAAAAAGACGGTAAGGCGACCGGCTGGTCCGCATTCTATGTGGATGGTAAATGGGTTGAAACCAAGAAATAATCTTCACCCCGACGGTGGGCGTAAATCCGCTCCGTTCAACAGGTAAGATGATGATGACGAGGCCGTTTTTGACGGCCTCGTTTTTTTGTTGAACGATCGCATGATTCCCTGCATAACTGCATAACTGCATAACTGCATAACTGCATAACTGCATAACTGCATA
>NZ_CAMKXG010000248.1 GCF_946477055.1 Lonsdalea britannica
CGGCAGCCACAAGTCGGCAATGCGCGCGGTTTCAATGTGGCGCGGATCGCAGACGATGATCTTGGCGCCGCGCGCTCGCGCCTTGAGGATGCGGCGGGCGACAATAGGGTGTGAGTCCGCGGCGTTATAGCCGAACACCAGTACGCACTCGGTATGTTCAATTTCGCAAATCGAGTTGCTCATCGCGCCGTTGCCCAGCGTCACATCGAGGCCAGAAACCGAAGGGCCGTGGCATACGCGAGCGCAGCAGTCGACGTTATTAGTGCCGGTCACCGCCCGGGCGAACTTCTGCATCACGTAGTTGGTTTCGTTGCCGGGACCACGGGAAGAGCCGGTATGCATGATGGCGTCGGGGCCATATTTTTCGCGGATGGCTAACAGTCGCGAGCTGGCGAATGCGATCGCTTCATCCCACGAGACCACTTCGAACTGCGCGCCTTTATGACGGCGGATCATGGGGTTTTTCAACCGTGGCGTGAGCAGTTTGGTATCGTTGAGAAAGTCCCAGCCGTAGTAGCCTTTCAGGCAGAGTTCGCCTTCGTTGGTCACACCCTTTGCGCCTTCCGCGCCGACGACTTTATTGTTCTCAACCAGCAGATTGATTTTGCAGCCTGACCCGCAATAAGGGCAGACGGTGATCACTTTTTTCATGTGGGTATCTCCTTCGGCGCTCCCGCTGGAGAGCGCTCCGAATTGCGCATCAGCGGCGTTGCGTGCCGTGGGCCGCGCTCCTTGTCCTGCGTTGAAGCTTAGTCAGCTTTCTGCTGATCTGCTGAGACGGATGGGTTTCTCAGCCGGGATTGCTACGCAGAAGACATAGGGACGCGCAGTCCTGATGCGGTGTCCTAACGTCTGATGATGACCGATGCGGGCGAGGGATTTACTGATCGCCGTCATAGCGGCGTAAGGTCTGGTGAACATGGTGCGGCGACAGGCGGTGTGTCGCCGTTGACTCGCGGTGTTATTCGGGGGGAAGACGTGCGTTTGTCCCTATGACAAAAGACGCGGGGTAGGCCGTTAGTGAATGACGTCGGCCCTGACAACGCGCTGCGGCTTGATGCGCATGGCGCTAATGACGCCGCAAACCAGACAGGCGATACCCGCGAGCGTCATCATCGGCGGCCAGCTTTGGCGCAGCATAAACGTATAGGCCAGCGCCGAAAGCGTTTCGAATACCAGCATGGGGCCCATCAACGCCGTGGGCAGCCGCTGACTGGCGGCATTCCAGCATATTGTCCCCAGCCAGGACCCCAGCAGTCCGATCGTCAGCATCAGCAGCACAAATCGTTCGGGTCGAGGGCCAAGAGGCAGAGAAAATGACGGCGAGGTCAGCGCCAGATAGCCGCCGACCATCACGTACGCCGCGAAAGCCAACGGCAGCGTAGCGATGCCCTGAGCCGTGGCCCAGGTCATAGGATGATGTGAGGGATGTTGCCGCAGCCAACGGGAATTTCGCAGTGGATACCAGGTCCAGCAGACGACGGCCATCAGCGCGAGGGCAATGCCGCTGAGATAGCGTGGCAGCGGCACGGATTCCGCGGCGCCCTGACGCTCCGCGATATTGACCAATACCAGACCGATAATAATCAGCAGCAGCGACGGGGTCAGCCGTCGCCAGGCCAACTGACCATCTTCCCGGCCGTACAACAGATTGGCGCTGACGGCGATGATGACCGGCAGCGTGCCGATAATCATGGAGGAAACCGGGGCGCCGGTCCGCTGGATCGCACTGGCGAGAAACAGGTAGTAGAGCAGATTGCCGACGGCCGACAGACGCAGCGCCTCAAACCAGTCGCTGCGAGACAGTTTCTTCAGTCGGCTACGGTCGAGCCACGCCAGCGGCAGGGCGATCAGCCCGAAGGCCAGATAGCGTCCGCTAGACTGCAACGCCGCCGGATAGTCGGGGATGATCAACGGCCCGATAAAGATGAGTCCCCACATCAATCCGGCGGATAGCGCAAAAAAAATTCCCGTTAACACAGTTTCGATCCTGATGAGTGACAACGCGGTGATGCGCGCAGCGGGCCGTCAGTCGCGGCCTGAAGAGCGAGCATACTCATTTAGCGACGTTCTATATCTTTAAAAGTTATATGTAGGAAATTTTGTTTATTTGTACGGAATAACATTACTTCGTATGAATAGTGCTAACAAGTAGCACAAGGGCGGGGCGAAGTGTGAACTTTCAACAACTGAGAATTATTCGGGAATCGGCACGGTGCAACTATAACCTGACCGAGGTGGCGAACACGCTCTATACATCGCAGTCGGGGGTGAGCCGTCATATTCGTGAACTGGAAGATGAGCTGGGCATTGAAATCTTCATCCGGCGCGGCAAGCGTCTGTTGGGGATGACGGAGCCAGGGAAAGAACTGCTGGTGATGGCTGAGCGTATCCTGAACGACGCCAACCATATCCGCAGGCTGGCTAACGTCTTCAGTGACAACGACGCCGGGGTCTTGGTGATAGCCACCACCCACACTCAGGCGCGATACAGTCTGCCGTCGGTCATTCAGTCGTTTCGGACGCAATATCCGCAGGTGCAGTTGGTGCTGCATCAGGGGACGCCGGAGGAGATTGTGGCGATGTTGTCTTCAGGTGAAGCGGACATCGGCATTGCCTCCGAACAGCTGATGAATACGACGTCGTTAGCCGCCTTTCCTTACTACCGCTGGCATCACTCCATTCTGGTGCCGTCAGGGCATCCGCTGGCGGACGGCGGCCCCATCACGTTGGATAAACTGAACACGGTGCCGTTGATCACCTATCGTCAGGGTATCACCGGGCGCTCGCGCATCGATCGGGCATTTCTCGCCGCGGGACTTTCTCCTCATATCGCGATTAGCGCGCAGGACTCAGACGTCATTAAGACCTATGTTGAATTAGGTTTGGGGGTCGGTATTTTGGCGGACAGATCCTACGATCCCGTACGCGACGTCGGGTTGGTGCGCATCGAGGCGGAACACTTGTTCGAAGCGAATACCGTCTGGCTCGGACTTAAACGCGGTCAGCTCCAGCGCAACTACACGTGGCAGTTCATCCAGCTTTGCAACCCGGAACTGACGCTGGAAGAGATCAAACAGCGGGTCTTCTCCGAAAGCGACAACGAAAACGTCCTCGATTACCAGATCTGATGTGTGTTCAACGGCGCGGGTGAATAAGACCTTTGTTCGCCCGCGCTGCTTTTACTCCTCCATTATTGCCATCAGTATGTTGCGCCGACCTTCATTTTCCCGGAGCACGGGTGTCCCCTAAATCTTCCCCCGGTGTCCGCGATTTTTCCGTCGCCTTGAACGGTGAAATCAAGCGTTTCATCCCTTTTTGCGCTCGTACCCCGTCTTTTTTTCAACTTTTTTGCGGCGAGACGGAGTGCTTTTATATTCTTAATGGCGCTAAAAAATAGCACTGATATTCCTGAATTTTCTGTAGCCAATGCAGGAAAAATCGTATTGCTTAACAGCATAATTATGAAATTGCTTATCTATGATTGGCTTGATCTCACCCACCTGGGATAGTAGCATCCCCGCTTTAACAATAACTTAGACAAGATGCGTTGTTGATAAAAACAGCGGTTTTGTTTTTAAATACAAATAGTTGTTCGTTATAAGTGAATAACTATTTGCATAATAAATAGACAGCTTGCCCCATTCGGCCGCTGCGATAATAAAAACCACCTCATCTTTGTAACCTCCCCCTCGTCTGGACATATTCAGCATCCGCTGATGGTGTGAGGCGCCGGTAGAACCGTCGCCTGCGAGGATCGGAGCACAGGAAATGGAAAGTGATATGAAAAAACAAAAAATTAGCCTGGCGTGGCAAATTCTCATCGCCCTGGTTGTTGGTATTGCCCTTGGGGCCTTCTTGCATGAACATCCGACCGAAAAACAGTGGCTGATCGCCAATGTTCTCAGCCCGGCTGGCGATATCTTCATTCGGTTGATCAAAATGATCGTGGTACCGATCGTCATCACCACGCTGGTAGTCGGTATTGCGGGTGTAGGCGATGCCAAAAAGCTCGGTCGTATCGGTTTCAAAACCATCCTCTACTTTGAAGTGGTTACGACGATAGCGATCATTCTCGGCATTACGCTGGCGAATATCTTCCAGCCGGGTCACGGCATTGATATGTCGACATTGACCAGCGTCGATATTTCACAATATGAGAAAACGACCGAACAGGTGCAGAGCGGTGCGCATAGCCTGGTCGGCACGATTTTGTCGCTCATTCCGCCCAATATTTTCGCCTCTATGGCGAAAGGGGACATGCTGCCGCTGATCTTCTTCTCCGTGCTGTTTGGTCTGGGCCTGTCTTCTCTGCCGCGCGAACAGCGTGATCCGTTGCTGAACGTGTTCCGCAGCGCATCCGAAACGATGTTCAAAGTGACCCACATGATCATGCGCTATGCGCCGGTCGGGGTCTTTGCGCTGATTGCCGTGACCGTGGCTAACTTCGGCTTTGCCTCGCTCTGGCCGCTGGCAAAACTGGTTGTGATGGTTTACGGCGCGATCGTGTTCTTCGCACTGGTGGTGCTGGGACTGGTGGCCCGCGTCTGTGGACTGCGAGTCAGCATGATTATCCGTATCCTGAAAGATGAGCTGATTCTGGCGTACTCGACGGCGAGCTCCGAAACCGTGCTGCCGCGTATCATCGAAAAGATGGAAGCCTATGGCGCGCCAAAGGCCATCACCAGCTTCGTGGTGCCGACGGGATACTCCTTCAATCTGGATGGTTCTACGCTGTACCAGAGTATTGCGGCGATCTTTATCGCGCAGCTGTACGGCATCGACCTGACCATTAGTCAGGAAGTCGTGCTGGTACTGACGCTGATGCTGACCTCCAAAGGGATCGCCGGTGTACCGGGCGTCTCCTTCGTAGTGCTGCTGGCGACGCTGGGCAGCGTGGGTATTCCGCTGGAAGGTCTGGCCTTTATTGCGGGCGTTGACCGTATTCTGGATATGGCGCGTACCGCGTTGAACGTGGTGGGTAACGCCCTGGCCGTTCTGGTTATCGCTAAATGGGAAGGACAGTTCGACGAGGAAAAAGCGCGTTCCTATGAAAGCGAAATTCGCGGACTGAACGCGAAGAACGCCAGCTAATATCGGTTTCATCATCGCGGGACGGCCCCTGAATCGGCGCCGTCCCCGTACAAAACGCAGCGCGATTTCGTCTCGCTGCGTTTTTTAATGCCTGTCGCTTTCCCCTTTAGACTGTCCTGACGCTGTCT
>NZ_CAMKXG010000249.1 GCF_946477055.1 Lonsdalea britannica
TGCGGCAGTTGCAGGCTGAAAGAGAACGGACTGTGAGAGACGAGGTCGTTGCGGGCGCTCAGCTCAGCGTGCAGCGCTGCGGTCAGTGACGTTGTCACATTCTCGGCGGGCAAAGCCGACAAATAGTTCATTGAACCTGCAGATGAGACGTCGGCCTCTGCGGCGGTCACACCGGGCGTGTAGAAATCCAAAGGCGGTGCAGACAGCAAAAGTTCGAAGTCCGAAAGACGGTCAGACGTCTCTGCGCCGGAGTGGGCGTTGAGTCCCCGCGAGCGCGGCAGCGCCTTTTCTGCCGAGGGCGACGAAGCCTGAGGCGATGCGGATGAGGCGGTGGCGGGCGGGAGATAGGCGCTCATGATGGCTCCTGATTCAGGGTCAGTAAACATTCCAGTTTTTCGACGGCTTTTTGGCGCTGGCGCAGCCGCGCGCGCTTGTCCGTGACCTGTTGCCGTTGTTGCTGGCAGCGGGCCACGCCGTCTTCACACTGCTGTTGCTGTTGTCGCAAGAGGCCGATCTGTCTCTGCGTTCGCTCGCGCTGCTGTTGCAAACTGTCCAGCGACTGCGCCTGTTCTTGCTGACGCTGGCGGAAGTCCTGCTGTTGTTGCCGATAATGGGCCTGCTGCGTCTCTTTTTCCTGGCGCAGCAGGCCGAGCGCGGCTTCCTGTTGCGCCAGCGACTGCGTGGCTTCCCGCAGCTGTGATTCGGCGCGGCGCAGGCGCTGACGACGGATAGGCAGCAGCAGCTGGAGCGTAGCGTTTAGTGAAGGCATGGCGCGCCTCCGGCCGTCAGCGATCGCGCATCAGACGTTGGCATAGCGGCTGACCTCGTTGAGCCGAGCGGTAATTTCCGCGAAGGTTTGCGGTTCGCGCATCGACTGTTGCAGGAAGGCGTTGATTTCCGCCTGAGCGGTGACCGCTGCATCCGTCAGGGCATCGTGTCCCGGCTGGTATTCGCCGAGCCGGATCAGCATGTCCACCTGCTGATAGGCGGCCATCAGCCGTCGCAGCCCTTCGGCGTCGCTGAGGTGCGCGGTGGTGGCTACGCTGCTCATGGTGCGGCTCAAACTCATCAAAACATCGATCGCGGGATAGTGATTGCGCTCCGCCAACCGTCGCGATAGCACGATGTGGCCGTCGATGAGCGATCTCACCTCGTCCGCGACCGGATCGTTCATGGAATCCTGCTCGATCAGCACCGAGTAAAGCGTGGTGATCGCGCCCTGACGGGTTTGTCCGGCGCGTTCGACCAGCCGTGGCAGCAGGGTGTACACCGACGGCGGCAGGCCGCCGCGGCCCTGAGGTTCGCCGAGCGCCAGCCCGATTTCACGCTGTGCGCGGGCAAAACGGGTCAACGAGTCGACGATCAGCAGCACCTGTTTGCCTTCGGCCCGGAAGGCTTCCGCAATGGCGGTGGCCGTAAAGGCGGCGCGAGCGCGCTCCATACTGCTGCGATCCGAGGTCGAGCACACCAGCACGGTGCGTCGGCGCAGCGCGTCGTCCAGTTCGTGGTCGAGAAATTCGCGCAGCTCTCGGCCGCGCTCGCCGATTAGCCCGAAGACGATGGCGTCGCAGGGCGTGTTGCGGGCCAGCTCAGCGAGCAACGTGGTTTTACCGCAGCCTGCGCCGGCAAAAATCCCGACCCGCTGGCCGCGACCCACGGTCAGCAAGCCGTCGATGGCGCGCAGCCCGGTCGGTAGCGGTTCGCTGATACAAGGGCGCTCGGTGGGCGGCGGCGCGTCGCCGATCACGGGAATGGGATTGGGGCAGTCCGTACCGGGTTCAACGAATGCCGAGCGGCTCTCCGCCGTGAGCGGTCTGCCGAAACCGTCCAATACGCTGCCCAACAGATCGTCGGATACCTGTACGCAATGCGGCTGATAGAGTGGCGTGACCACCGCACCCTGCGCGATGCCGTCCAACGCCCCTAATGCCGAGAGAAACACGTGCTGCGGACTGAAGCCGACGACTTCGGCCAGCACCTGCGTCCGATCGTGACGCTCGATTCGGCACAGATCCCCTATTCGGGCCTGCGGCAGGCTGGACTCCAGCAGGATGCCGCTGACCCCCGTAATGCGACCCCGCAGACGGACCGGCGCGTAGTCGGCCAGATGCCGCCGCTGCGTGGCCAGCCAGCGTTCGAGCAGCGGATAGCGCCGAGGTTCGTCGGTCGATAGCATCGCCATTACCAGTTCACCTTAATCTGCTGTTTGCCGTTGAACTCGATCTGGTTGTTATCGATGCCGACCAGCCGAAGCCCCTCCACCTCATCGCCGACGAACAGGCGCCGGCCGTCGGACGTCACGATGTTGGCCTGCGTGCCATTGGTCACCTGGATGATGCGGAACGGCAGCGTATCGCCCTTGACTCGGGTGTGATTTTCGATCGGCTGAGTGACGCGGTAACGTTGTTGAAACCGAACCAACATCCGGTTAATCATCGGCAGCTGATCCGCCCCCAGCGCCCCGCGGAGGATAATGCGATCCGGTTGCTGAACGACTTGCACGTTGCTCAAGTCACGGTCATTCAACATGGTTTGCAGCGTGGCGGCGGATTGAGCCGGAGAGGTTATCGGGATACGGGTATCGGTCGGCGGCGCTGATGGCATGGCCACGCTATCTTGCATCAGCCAACTGCCGGTGAGTATCACCAGCAGTCCGATGAGCAGCAGGTAGCTGCATTTCGCCCACAGCGGCAGGCGGGCTTTGGGCTCAGCGCTGGGCGTTTCGGCGGGAGCCTCGACTGGCGGCGTTGACGGCGGCGCGTCTGTTGGCTCCGGTCGGGGGACGGATGCGTTCGTCTCAAGATCCTCCTGCCACGGCGTCTCCGCGCTGACCACGCATAACCAGATGGCGCCCGCGGCGAACGGCGTTCCCGGCAATAGGGTGAGCGACGTCTCAACCGGATGGCCCTCGCTGTCGCTCACCGCGCCTTCCAGCGCGGAGAGAACCCATGCTTCCCCCTGTTTTTCCAACAGACAATGACCTTCGCGAATACCGGGGTCATACAGCACCATATCCGCATCGTCGGCGGCGCCGATACGACATGTCAGTCCGTTTAACGGCAGGGCGGCTCCCCGATGCAGCCCGGTCAGGACGCGCAGTTCAAACATGGTTCTTCTGCCTTCTTATGTATGAGCGGTGGCGGTCATATCATGCAGGTCGATACGGCCCACGACGTTGATAGACAGGTATGACTCCAGCTCGGTGAATGACAGCACCGGCAGAGGGTGAAATTCGTCCTGTACCAGCGCACGAAGCGGACTGCGTAAATCCTGCGCCACCAGCAGCAGGGACGACAGCGGCTCGGTCGGCGGAAAGCAGTCCCGCAGCTGAGTCAGCAGCGCGGCGGCATCATGCTGCGCCAACGCGAAAAATGTGTCGTTCTGCGTTTGGCGCAGGGCGTCGCGCAGTAGCTCCTCCGTCTCTGGCGTCAATAACCAGACGGACAGGCAGTCGTCCCGGCTGTATTGGTGACAGATTTGCGCTTTTAATTGCAGACGAACGTAATCCGTCAGCGCGTTAACGTCGCGCTCATGCTGGCCAACCTCGATCAACGCTTCCGCTATCGGGCGCACCGCGCGCAACGGTATGCGTTCGCCAGCCAGCTTTTGCAGCACGCTGGCGAAACGGGAGAGCGGCATAATGCGCTGCAGCTCCTGCGCCAGTTCAGGCTGTTCGCTCTCGAGCCAGCCGAGAATGGACTTGGTCTCCTGCAAGCCGATGAATTGAGCCGCGCTCCGGTGGATGGCGTTCTCCATCCGCGCGAGAATCAGCGCCTCCTCTGTCTGGCGAGCCAACGTATCGTGTTGCAACAATGGATGATCGGCGGGCAGCCACAGCCAGTGCGCTTCGTCGCGGGCGGGATGGCCGGCGGACAACGCCGTATCATCAAGGGATTCCGGCGGCACCTCATGACGGGCGACTGCCTGATGGGCGGTCCCGAAGGTGGCGCGCAGCAGGGGGATTTCATACACGCAGAATTGAAACTCGTCCTGTGCGATGTCTGGGGTGAATTCAATATCGAATGAGGGCAGCGTAAAGCCGAACTGGTACACCAGCCGGTTGCGCAGCCGACGAATATCCTGCACCAGCAGTGCGGCATGCTGAGCGTTGCGGCACTCGGCGTGGAAACGCAGCAGGTAGGCGCGCGTGGGGTTGAAGCGGCGCAGATCCTGATAGCCGTTCTGCTCTGCGGGCAGGTTGTCCGCCGCCAGCGCATGGCATTCAGCCAGACCGAGCTGCTTGACCCGCCACAGCTGAAAAAGTCCGCTGGACAGGGAGAGCAGGCTGATGATCAGGAAGACCATGGTCGGCATGCCCGGCAGTAGCGCAAAGCCGAACATGCCGATGGCGGAGATAATCCAGGCCTTAGGCTGACTGGTCAGCTGCTCGGCGATCTCACGGCCGATGTTGTTATCCACCTTTTGCCCGTCGGCGGAAACGCGCGTGATGATCATCCCGGCGGTCAGGGAGATCAGCAACGCCGGGATCTGCGCGATCAGGCCGTCGCCGATGGTCAGCACCGAGTAAACGTGCATGGCGTCGCCCGCCGCCATATGGTGCTGCATGACCCCAATGGCGAAGCCGCCGATCATGTTGATGAATACGATGACCAAACTGGCGATCGCGTCGCCTTTGACGAACTTCATCGCGCCGTCCATCGCCCCGAACAACTGGCTCTCTTTAGTGAGATTTTCGCGCCGCTGGCGGGCCTGCTGAGCGTCAATCAACCCGGCGCGCAGGTCGCTGTCGATGGACATCTGTTTGCCCGGCATCGCATCCAGCGTAAAACGAGCCGCCACTTCGGCCACGCGCTCTGATCCTTTGGTGATCACCAGAAAGTTCACCACCGTCAGGATCAGGAAGATCACCAGACCGACCGCCAGATTGCCGCCGACGACAAAGTTGCCGAAGGCCTCTACCACGTGGCCCGCATCCTGTTGCAGCAGAATCTGCCGGGTCGTCGAGATAGACAGGGCCAGTCGAAACATGGTGGTCAACAGCAGCACGGCGGGAAAGGTCGAAAAGGCCAACGGCTTGGGCAGATACATCGCCAGTACGATCAGCAGCGAAGAGATGCAGATGTTAAAGGCGATCAGGACATCAATCAGCCCCGTCGGCAGGGGAATGATCATCATGAAGACGATGGCCATCACAATGACCGCGCCCACGATTTCCGAACGC
>NZ_CAMKXG010000250.1 GCF_946477055.1 Lonsdalea britannica
AGCGAACTTCACCCGCAACCACCGCAAAGCCTCTGCCCTGTTCGCCAGCACGCGCTGCTTCCACCGCCGCGTTCAGCGCCAGAATGTTGGTCTGGAAGGCAATACCGTCAATCACGCCGATGATTTCCGCCATACGCTGGGACGAGTCGCGAATACCGCGCATTTTGTGCGTCACGGACAGCATAACGTCGCTGCTCTGCTTCGCCGCCGTAGAAGCCTGATCGGCAATGCTGGTCGCATGGCGGGTGTTTTCTGCGGTGTTGGTGATGGTCGAGGTCAGCTCTTCCATAGAAGATGCTGTCTGTTCCAGAGAGCTCGCCTGCTCTTCCGTACGTGCGGACAGATCCTGGTTGCCAGCAGCGATTTGTGACGCAGCGGAAGAGATACTTTCCGCGCCGTCGCGCACCTGACCGACAATCTGGCTCAGGCTGACGTTCATGTGTTCCAACGAACGCAGCAGCTGGCCCATTTCATCTTTGCCTGATGACGGCACTTCGGAAGTGAGATCGCCTTTGGCCACCCTATCGGCCAGATCCAACGCCTGACGAATCGGAGAAGTAATGCTGCCGGTCAAGACACGGGCAATCACGACCACTAACACCACGCAGGAGGCCAAAATACCCAGCAGCAACCAACGCGTGAAGTTATAGGTGTCTTCCATTTTGTGCATCGTGTTGGTCATGGCATCGTCCTGATGGTCGATAAGCGATGCCACGGCGGAGCGATATTTACTTTGAATGATGTCCAGATGCGTGTTGAATTCGACGGTCGCGCCATCGATATCACCCGCTTTGACCCGGTCGATAACATTTCTACCCGAGACCAGGAACTCGCCGCGGATCGCATGGATGTTATCCATGATGCGCTGTGACTCTGCGTCATTCAGCTGCTCGGCGTTTTTGTCGATGTCCTGCATCATCACGGTGATTTTCTTCGCCAGTTCCGCAATTTCATTCAACGCGACGCGGGTTTTTTCTTCATCCTGCACCAGAAGGAGTTTCTGATACGCGAGGACGACGGCGTTGACGTTATCAATCAAGTTATTCGACTGTACCGTCTGCGGGTAAATATCCGTCACGATGCCGCGCGCATCTTCGTGAAAGTCCGACAGTCTGGAAATAGAGACGAAGCTGACGATGCAAATCATTAACACTAAAACGGCAAACCCGGCGGCAAGCCGATAGCCTATTTTCCAATCAGATAAACGCATAATCTTGTTCCCTTTTTTATACAAAAATAAAAAACCATAACAGTAAAAACCAGAGTGAATATTTTCTGACTAAATAATCACTAACATGAATCACATTGCGCTGTGACAGCATGAAAGACCGTGGACGATGTCTATTTTCAAAGCGCAAAATCAGCGCTACACACGAGTGACGGATAGTTAAGCGAGATGACAGAACGGGGAAAAAACAAAGAGCCTATCCCAGCAGGCGTTATTGACTCGGCAAGGCTGACACGGGCAGCGCAGAAAAAACGTCACGCGTTTTGTGCCGACGACATCCGGTCAACTTGTGCGAGCACAATACTCATCCGACACGTAGGCGAAATACGTGGGATATCGAGCGCCTCCTCAAACCCAAGCGGCCAGAGAGCTCGACCTATATGGGATAGACTCTAAGCCCATTGGCTGATGACCAGACGTTTATCCAACAGTGACGCCATGTAAAAACGGTGCGCCACGACAACGCACCGCCGACAGCATCTTCATGCTAAATTTTCATGGCCGCCATCAAGCAATGGGATAATTCCCCCGATATCGCGCTACCGACTAAACGAGAGAGAGCCGAATTAACCGTGCTGAATTAAAAACAGAGTGGAAAATACCAGAGGAAATTTTGGATAAATGACAACGATTATCGCAGCGTTAATTATCCCAATGACCTCCGACGAGCCCTGCCAACAACACGGTCATGTGTGCTCTTCATCGGCCACAAATGCCACAACTTTACATATTAATTGCCATCTTTACACATAACTGCAAGTCAACCCCAAGCAGAGTCTACTATTTAGACAAATAGATATTACACAAAAACACCCAAAAACCACGATGACAAGAGCATCACGGCTTATCATCCTGTCGCATCAACGACATTCTGAATGACGAAAAAAAAGAGAAACCGGTTACCATTTAGATAATAAATTTTATTTAATGCCCTTCCTTATAATAAAAGACAAGATACTTTTTTTACTCCTATAAGAATTAATGACAGCATCCATACATAAATAATAAAAATTATTATTACCACTAACTTTTTGGATATTTTTTTGCTATTTTCACGTAATAAGTTTTAATTAAAAATAACACCAGAAGCTTTAAATCCCATAAAAATAGTTCGCACGCTAACACAATGAATTTGTGATTACCTCCACCATGATAAAGTTTTAAAAACCGGTTGGAACTGGATGAAAATAAAGAAGATATTTCAGATCAATTTGCGGGGGCTAATTCTATCCATATCAATAGCAAGCATGTTGGTCACACTGACAAATGGTTATCTCTCTATCTATAACGTTTATAAAGAGTTGTTCGCTAATCAGTTAGCTAAAATCAATATAGATTATTCTTCACGTCTGGCAGCAAGCGTGGAGAACGTATTATCTATTTCAAAAAAACAGATGACTTACAGCGCACGCTTCATCTCAAAATATTTTCCTGATACCAGCCAGATTCAGGAAGAGACCGACCGTATCTTTCAATTAAGCCAAAATTTTAATTCAGTCATTATCGTCGATAATAATAACAATCTGGTCGCGTTTTCCCCGGAGAGTAATTTACAGGAGGTCAATAAACTGGTCGCCGATACCAGCCACTCTCCCCTCCAGCCCAACAATGTCGACGCCAGCCTTCCTTACAAAACCAATGAAAACGACTATGCGATCACCTTGTCAGCGCCGATAGTCAGTGACCAGGGCGTACATCTGGGGGATATTCGCGGCTCCATTCATCTGACCAAATTGCGCATCATGGATGAATTTACGCCGCTCAATAACGATAGATCTATGGTTTATGTTATTGATAATGAAGGAAATACTATTTATCACTACAACAACAAAGTCCCGTTAGGCGAGCACATTAACGACCAGCAGTTGAAGAAAGCCACCGCCAGCCAGGACACCGGTTCGTTCATGATGCCTGACGAACAAGGCAATCTGGTGCTGGCTGGCTTCGCCAAAGTGCATAAAACGGGTTGGACCGTCATCACCCTGCAATCCTCCGCGGTCACGAACAAAGCCTTGAATAACGTGATGTACAGCGTGCTGAAAGAAGCCACGCCGGTCGCCTTGCTGACACTGCTGGTCTTGATGATCTTCGCCGTCTTCATCGCCCGGCCGCTGCGTCAGCTGGCGATGACGGCGAGCCGAATGAGCGAACAGGGCGCGATCAGCCAGATTCGAGCGGTGCCCTCTTGGTATGTGGAAGCCGCTCAGCTGAAGGATGCGATTTTGCTTGGCACCATGATGCTGCATAAACGCATTGGCCGCCTTAGCTCGGAAGCGCATACCGATCCGCTGACAGGATTATTGAACCGTCGGGGACTTCAGGAAGGGTTGGAAATGGTCATGCTGGAGAAAAAATCGGTGTCGGTCGTGGTAATTGATATCGATAACTTCAAAAAGGTCAACGACACCTACGGCCACGACATCGGCGACGAGGTTATCCGCCAGCTCGGCCAACAGATCCGCAGCAACGCCCGCAAGATGGACATTATGTGCCGAACCGGCGGAGAGGAATTCTTGATGCTGTTGCCCGGGACCGATATCCATATCGCTTCCATCATCGCCGAACGTCTGCGCAAGAGCGTAGAGCGCATGATCTTCCCCATGTGCCGCCACGTCACCGTGTCGTTAGGCGTAACGTCGTTTACGCCAAAACAGTGTCCGCTGGACATGGCGGTCAAAACCGCCGACAACGCCTTGTACAAGGCTAAAAATACCGGCAGGAATCGCGTGGTGGTGGAGTATATTGCTGGCGGAAGCATCGCCCCGCTGTAGGGGTTTACGGCCCTGCGCGGCTATTCGCCCTGCAGCGTCAGCACCAGCGAGCGACTGCCGCCATGATTGCGGTGCTCACACAGGTAAATGCCCTGCCATATCCCTATATTCAAGCCACCGTCGCTGACCGGTAGCAACACGCTGCTGCCCAGCAGGCTGGACTTCAGATGCGCGGGCATGTCGTCGCTGCCTTCATCGCAGTGAAGGTAGTCAGGCTCATTTTCCGGCACCAACCGGTTGAAAGCGCTTTCGAAATCCTGACGCACTGTGGGATCAGCATTTTCATTCAGCGTTAACGCCGCAGAAGTGTGCTTGATGAACACCTGCAATAGCCCAACCCGCAGCTGTCTAATCTCAGGTATCGACGCGAGCACTTCACGGGTGATCAGATGAAAGCCGCGGCTTTTTGGCTTCAGAACGACGTCTCGTTGCATCCACATGTTCAGCCTCTCTTGTATGGCAGACGGGTTCGTCCGCGCGGACGATTCTCCACACGGACGAACGGTTCAGACGACGCGTGTTTAGTCTCGCGCCAGTAGGGGTTTGAGGAAACGGGCGGTGTGCGAAGCCTCGCACTCCGCCACGGTTTCCGGCGTGCCGCTAACCAGAATTTCACCGCCGCCGCTGCCGCCTTCCGGTCCTAAATCCACAATCCAGTCGGCGGTTTTAATCACATCCAGATTATGCTCGATGACGACAATGGTATTGCCCTGATCGCGCAGCTGATGCAGCACCGCCAGCAGCTGCTGGATATCGGCGAAATGCAGCCCGGTCGTCGGTTCATCCAGAATGTACAGCGTCTGGCCGGTGCCGCGCTTGGACAGCTCACGCGCCAGCTTGACGCGCTGCGCCTCGCCGCCCGACAGCGTCGTGGCCGACTGGCCCAGACGGATGTAGGACAGGCCGACATCGATCAGCGTTTGCAGCTTACGCGCCAGCGCCGGAATGGCGTCGAAGAATTCACGAGCATCTTCAATCGTCATATCCAGCACTTCGTGAATGCTTTTGCCTTTGTATTTAATCTCCAGCGTTTCACGGTTGTAGCGGTGGCCCTTGCACTGGTCGCACGGCACGTAGATATCCGGCAGGAAGTGCATCTCGACTTTGATGACGCCGTCGCCCTGACACGCTTCGCAGCGTCCGCCCCGCACGTTAAAGCTGAAACGGCCGGGGTT
>NZ_CAMKXG010000251.1 GCF_946477055.1 Lonsdalea britannica
CACGCTGGGCGCGCTGGGCGGGTGGGAAGGACGTCGGCTACAGGAGGGCGATCGGCTGCCTATCGGTGAACCGACCGGCGTCGGGACCGAAGGTGCGAAGGTGCCGGAGGCCCTGTGTCCCCGCTTGGAAAAAGAGGTCACGCTGCGGCTGGTGCGCGGCCTCTATATTCACCGCCTGACCGACGCCGCGGCGGAACAGTTTTTTGCCGATACCTGGCGGGTCGGCACCGAGGCGGACCGCATCGGCTATCGCCTGAAAGGCGGTCAACCGCTGGAATATCTGCCTCGCACGCCGCCGTTCGGCGCGGGTTCAGACCCGTCCAATATCGTCGACGCCTGCTACCCCATCGGCTCTGTACAGGTGCCGGGCGGGCTGGAACCCATCATCCTGCTGCGCGACGCGGTTTCCGGCGGCGGGTACATGACGCTGGGCACGGTCATCAGCGCCGATCTGGATCGGGTCGCGCAGTTGCAACCGCATCATCAGGTGCGCTTTGTGCCGGTATCGCTGGAAGAAGCGCTCGTCGCCCGACGGCAGTCCCAGCAGCGGCTGGCGCAGTTAAGAGACTGGATCGGCCGACAGACGGCTTGATCCCGCCCGGCGGCCTTCGCCGGTTTAGGTCGCGTTACAGCATCGATCGTCCTGTCTAGGGCCATGCGGTATCCACCGTCCGCATGGCGATTCGTGCTGCCTGCGACTGGTTGTTCATCGCTATGACAGGGCCTTTTCCGATGTTCGTCGGTCAGGTGTGGCTTTCCCCTTTTGCAGTCAGGAGTACCCCTATGGCAGATCTTTCTGATGTAAAACTGACCGCCCCGGCGACGGAGTCCGGCACGGTCACCGACAACGAACGCATGGGCAAACTCTCGCTCACTATGGCGTGGTGGGCGGTATGCAGCGCGCTGTTTTATATTGTGGTCGGCGCGTCGCTTGCGCAGAGCTGGGGCGCGAAAAACGCCATCATCGGCATGGTGTTGTCAGTGGTCAGCTATGGCGTGATCAATGGGATCATCAGCCGGTTCGCGATTAAAACCGGGCTGTCGGTTTCTCTGTTTTCGCAGGCGTTGTTCGGTCGGCTCGGGTCGTCGCTCGCCACGCTGATTTTCTTCTCGACGGCCATCTACTACGCCGTGTTCGAAGGTTCGGTCATCGCCTTCGCGCTCAACCATCTGTTCCCGGCGTTGCCTTACGCCGCCGCCGCGCTGGTGGTCGTGCTGTACAGCGTACCGCTGATTTTCGGCAGCGTGCAGCACTGGCTGGATAAATTCAACGGCGTCCTGCTACCGTTTTATTTGCTTGGATTGCTGCTGACGGTGGCGGTGTCTATCCAGCAAAACGGCTATAACCCGCAATGGCTCGCGTTCGGTCCTGCCGATCCGCCGGCCTACGGCTGGTGGCACTGCTTCACCTACTATATGGGCGTGTGGATCCTGATGATGTATACCTTCGACTACGCCCGCTATGGCAAAGCGAAGGATGCGGATTATCACGCGGGCATGAACTTCGGTATGCCGTTTTATCTGATCACCTTTTTGCTCAACGGCGTCGCGGGCATCTATCTGGTCAGCGGATTCTCAGAAAGCGACGGACTCAGTGAAACCGGCGTGGTGGTGGCGATCCTCAACCTGCTGGGACTGTGGGGGCTGTTCTTCGTCTGGGTGACACAAACCCGCATCAATACCGCCAACTATTTTCTGGCGACGGTGAATATGCAGGACTTTTTCCGGCTGCTGTTCCGGCTGCGCTTCCGGCGGATTATCTGGGCTTGTCTGGTCGGGGCGGTGGTTTATGCGCTGATGCTGGCGGATGTGTTCAGCTACATTTTGCAGGCGTTGGCGTGGCAGGGGGTCTTCGTGGTGGCCTGGGTGGGCGTGGCGCTGAGCTACATTTTGACGCCTGCGCGTCAGGCGCTCGGCATCCACTTTGACCGCAATATTAACCTCTCGGGGCTGCTTGCCTGGGGCGGGAGTGTCGCCGTCGGCATGGTGTTGATGTACGCGGAGGGGGCATGGACATCCTGGTCTGCGCCCGCCACGTTTATCACCGCGTTTATGCTGTATCGTCTACTGCCCGCCGCGACGCCGCGCGCAGTAGCGTGAGGTGACCGCCGCCGCCGCCTTTGACGGACGGCGGCGCTTTCTCTCCGCGCATCGGTGGAGATCCATGCGCCAATGTTACCCGCATCAACGAGCGCCCGCTGCGTTCATCCATCACAAATTCTTATTGTTAATCATCTGCTTGGCGGCTATCTCGCGGTGAGAGATGGCCTCGCAGATCGTTTTTTTTCACCTATTCACGAAAAACTGACGGGAAATATCCCGATATAAAACGCTTGAAAAATCGACAGTCGCCACGTATTCGACCGGTTGACCCGCTCATTGCCGCAGTATCTGTACTCAATCTCTTCCAATGCCAGTGATTTTGCGGCTATTTGCTGCATGTTCAGCACTTTTCCGCCGTATTGACTTGCCTCGGTCATCGTGCTTTTTTTGAACCAATTACCAATTGGAGTGAACCAATGAGCGACGGGAACCGCGTTAATAAAACGGAAAATTCACATTATGCACTCGAGCGATTGCGCGAACTCCTGCGCGTGAGCGCGTTGGAGCCCGACGGCAAACTGCCGACAGAACGCGCGCTCTCCGAGCTGTGGGGCGTGGGCCGACGCGAGGTGAGGCGCGCGCTGGAGGTGCTGGAAGCGGAAGGGCTGATCTGGCGTAAGCAGGGCGCGGGCACTTTTCTCGGGCAGAAGCCGGACCATTGGGGCACCCATGCGGCCAATCTGATCGAAGGAACCAATTTCATGGAAATCATGGAGGTGCGGCTGAGGATCGAGCCGCAGCTGGCGCAGTTGGCCGCGCTGCGCGCCAAGCCGTCGGACATCGTACGCATGCGGGCGCTGCGCGACAAAATCTATGAGCGCACCGACGCCGACTGGCGCGAACTGTGGGACGGCTCCTTGCATCGGCTGATTGCGCAAAGCGCAGGCAACCAGCTGTTCCTGTCGCTGTTCGACGTGGTGAACCGCGTGCGGCAGTACCCGGCCTGGCAGGCGCTCCGCGCGCTGGCCCGTAGCCACAATGCGTCGCTTACCGACTCGCATAGCGACCACACGGAAATCATCGACGCGATTGCCGCCCACGACCCGGTCAGGGCGGGCGAGGCGATGCGCCAACATCTGCTGACGCTGGAGGAGCGGCTGATCCGCCACACCTCGATGGGCCACTATGCCCCGGCCGACGCCGACGCGCTCCGCCGCTAACGGTTTTTCAGTAGGCCAGCGCCGTCTGACCTGCCTTTCATTGCGCCGAATCCCGGCGATGGCTATCGACCAGAGGAAACATGACATGAACCGACTTATCAAACAGACCGGACTCTTGCTGGCCGGTGCGGTGATGGCGACGACGGCGCAGGCGGTGGAGTTACGCATCGGCCTGCAGGACGATCCGGACGTACTGGACCCGGCTCAGTCCCGCACGTTTGTCGGCCGCATCATTTACACCAGCCTGTGCGATCGGCTGGTGGACGTCGACAACCGTCTGTCGATTATCCCTCAGCTGGCGACGCAGTGGACGTGGGGCGACGGCGGTAAAACGTTAACGATGGATCTGCGCAAGGGTGTCGTGTTCCATGACGGTACGCCGTTTAACGCGGAAGCGGTGGTGTACAACATTCATCGCTACATGACGATGCCGGAGTCCCGTCGCAAGAGCGAACTGGCCTCTGTGGCTAGCGTCGAAGCGAACGGCGACTACCAGGTGAAGTTCACGTTGAAAAGCCCGGACGCCAGCCTGCTGGCCCAGCTGTCTGACCGCGCAGGCATGATGATCTCTCCGACGGCGGGCAAGCGGCTGGGGGCGAACTTCGGCTCGGATCCGGTGTGCTCCGGCGCATTCAAGTTCGTGCAGCGCGTTCAGCAGGACCGCATCGTGCTGGAGAAATTTCCCCGTTACTGGAATGCCGACAACATCTTTATCGATAAGGTCACCTTCCTCCCCATTCCGGACACGACCGTGCGCTTAGCGAACCTGCAGTCCGGCGAGCTGGATCTGGCGGAGCGCATCTCGGCGTCGGACGTGGCCGCCGTGCAGCAGAACCCGAATCTGAACTACGGCAAAGTCATCGGGCCGGGCTACATGGCGCTGTACGTCAACATCGGCAACGGGCCGGAGGCGAACAATCCATTCGGCAAAGACAAGCGTCTGCGTCAGGCCTTCTCGCTGTCCATTGACCGTGAGGCGATCAATCAGGTGGTCTTCGAAGGCACCGCGCTGGCCGGGAATCAGCCGTGGCCCTCCAGCAGCCCGTGGTACAACCAGAGCCTGCCGGTTCCCGCGCGAGATGTGGCCAAGGCCAAAGCGCTGATGAAGGCGGCGGGCTACGAGAAATACGATATCGAACTCCAGCACGCCAACAACACGACGCAGACCCAGATGATGCAGGTGATCCAGTCAATGGCGGCCGAGGCCGGTTTCAACGTCAAACTGAAAGCCACTGAATTCGCCACGCTGCTGTCCGAGCAGACGGCGGGGAACTACGTATTGTCGCGCTCCGACTGGTCGGGCCGTGCCGATCCGGACGGCAACATTCACCAGTTTGTGACCTGCAAAGGCGGTATCAACGACACCAAATACTGCAATCCGGACGTGGACAAGCTGCTGAACGAAGCGCGCGAATCCACGGATAACGCGGTACGTAAAGCCCGCTATGACGCCGCGACCAAGATTCTGGATGACGACCTGCCGCTGATCTATCTCGGCCATCAGGCCTATCTGTATGCCTACTCCAAAAAAATCGCCGGATTCACTCCGTCGGCTGACGGGATGATCCGCCTGACGGGCGTCAAAAAAAGCGACTAGTCCGGCGTGCGTTCGTCGGGAGGCAGAGCGGCCCCTCGGCGAACCCGGTCGAGGCACTCACTGAATAAGGAAACGCGCCAATGTACATCTATATCGGCAAGCGCCTGCTGGTGGCGATACCGACGCTCCTGATTATCTCCATTTTCGTTTTTTCGCTGCAAAAGCTGCTGCCGGGCGATCCGATCCTGGCGATGGC
>NZ_CAMKXG010000252.1 GCF_946477055.1 Lonsdalea britannica
TTCGCCTTAGTCTCGTGGGCTCGGAGATGTGTATAAGAGACAGGCGTGTGGTGCGGATGGGATCGGCGCCGGTCAGCGCCAGCCTGCTGACGCAAATTGGTCGTTTGCTGCCCGCCGCCCGCATCATCAACGCCTACGGGACGACCGAAGGCGGTCCGGTGGTTTTCGGCCCGCCTCCCGACGGGCTGGAGCCGCCTCCGTTGGCGACCGGCTATCCGCATCCAGAAGTGCAGCTGCGATTGAGAGATGCGCATGGAACGCTGTCGGACTACGGCGTACTGGAGATCAACAGTCCCGCGCTGATGCAGGGTTATCACCAGCGGCCGGACATTCCCCCGCCGTTCACCCCGGACGGCTACTACCGCACCGGCGACGTGTTCCGGCGCGACGAGGCGGGTTTTTACACCTTTGTGGGTCGTCATGACGACATGTTTGTCTGCGGAGGGGAAAATATCTACCCGAGCGAGGTGGAGCAACTGCTGGAGCGCCACCCGGACGTACAGCAAGCCTGCGTGGTGCCGGTGGACGATGAGATCAAGGGCGCCAAGCCGGTCGCCTGGGTGATTTTACGTCCGGGACGGCAGTCTGACGAAGAGACGCTCAAGACGTTTGCGCTGACGCACGGCGCGGCCTACCTGCATCCCCGCCGCATCTGGCTGCTCGACCGTTTTCCGCTGGCGGGCACCAATAAGATTGACCGCAGCGCGCTGAAGGCGGAGGCCGCCCGGCGCATGCAAGCCGACTCGCCGCGCTAGCGTTGCGTATCGTCAGGCTGACGCAGCCACGGCGTCACGGTGAGTCCGACTAAAATCCCCTCGGGACTCAGGAATCGCGTCACCCGTTGCTGCCAGGGTTCCAGCCGGTTTTCTACCAGCAGTGAAATGCCCTGCTGTTTGAGGCGCTGTGTGGCCTCGGCGAGATCGCTCACCTCGAACTCCAGCCAGCTCTGAGGGATCGGATACTGTTCCGGCCAGCGCTCGCTGCCGAAGCAGGATTGACTGGCCTGCGCCAACGGCCAGAGGGCAAAGTGCTTCGCCCCCTCCAGCGCATCAGTGAGCTGATAGTCCGGGTTGTCGGGATAGGGTTTTAGAGGGAGCTGCAACATATCGACGTAAAACGCGGCGCTGTCCGGCGCCGACGTCGTGATCGGGCCAAAGCCCGCGATAAACAGCACATCGATACCTGACGTTAACGTATCCATCGCGGGTCCTTTTGATCGTCTAAGTCATCATGCCGCCATTACGAGGCGGCGATAAACTGCGCCCGCAGCGCCTGAACCTCGTCGCGCAGGTTGGCGGCATCCTCGAATTCCAGATTCTGCGCATGTTTCAACATTTGCGCTTCCAACTGGGCGATCTTCTGCTCCAGCGCCTTCGGGGTCAGCAGTGCGTAACTCGCATCCGGCTCGGCGGCCTGACGGCCACGGCCCTTGCCCTTGTGGTTCGGCGACTGGCCGATTTGCAGAATATCGCCGATTTTCTTGTTGAGCCTCTGCGGCACGATGCCGTGCTGCAAGTTGTACTCCTGCTGTTTTTCTCTGCGCCGTTCTGTTTCCGAGATCGCCCGCTCCATCGACGGGGTGATCTTGTCACCGTAAAGAATGGCTTTACCGTTCAGGTTACGCGCCGCACGTCCGATGGTCTGGATCAATGAGCGCTCGGAACGCAGGAAGCCTTCTTTATCCGCATCCAGGATCGCCACCAGCGACACCTCCGGCATATCCAACCCTTCTCGCAACAGGTTGATCCCGACCAGCACGTCGAACTCGCCAAGCCGCAGGTCGCGGATAATTTCCACCCGCTCAACCGTATCGATATCCGAATGCAGGTAGCGGACACGCTCGCCGTGCTCCTCCAGATATTCCGTCAGGTCTTCCGCCATCCGCTTGGTCAGCGTCGTGACCAGAACGCGTTCGTTGATGGCGACGCGCTTGCGAATTTCCGACAGCAGATCGTCCACCTGCGTGGACACCGGCCGCACTTCGATGATCGGGTCCAATAAACCGGTGGGACGCACGACCTGATCGATGACTTCGCCGCCGGACTTCTCCAGTTCGTACTTGCCCGGCGTCGCCGACACATAGATGCTCTGCGGCGCAAGAGCCTCAAATTCCTCAAACTTCATTGGTCGGTTGTCCAGCGCCGACGGCAGGCGGAAGCCGTACTCCACCAGCGTTTCCTTGCGCGCCCGGTCGCCGCGATACATCCCGCCTAGCTGCGGAATTGTGACGTGGGATTCATCGATCACCAGCAGGCCGTCCGCCGGCAGGTAGTCGAACAGCGTCGGCGGCGGCTCGCCCGGCCCGCGACCGGAGAGGTAGCGGGAGTAGTTTTCGATACCCGAGCAGTAGCCCAGCTCGTTCATCATCTCCAGATCGAACGTGGTGCGCTGCATGATGCGCTGCTCTTCCAACAGCTTATTATTGGCGAGCAGGATTTTGCGTCGGTCGCCCAACTCATCCTTGATCTCTTCCATCGCCTGCAGAATACGCTCGCGCGGCGTGACATAGTGCGTCTTGGGATAGATGGTAAAACGCGGCACGTTGCTGATGATCTGCCCGGTCAGGGAATCAAACAGCGACAGCCGTTCCACTTCGTCGTCAAACAGCTCCACGCGGAGCGCCACGTCGTCCGATTCCGCCGGATAGATGTCGATGACATCGCCGCGCACGCGAAAGGTACCGCGCTGGAAAGCCTGATCGTTACGGGCATACTGCAATTCCGCCAATCGACGCAGGATATCCCGCTGCCCGATCAACATGCCCTGAGACAGGTGCAATATCATTTTCAGATACAGCGCCTTGTCACCCAGACCATAGATTGCCGAGACCGAGGCCACCACCACGACATCGCGACGCTCCAGCAGCGCTTTGGTCGCGGAAAGACGCATCTGTTCGATATGCTCGTTCACCGAGGCATCTTTCTCGATGAAAGTGTCAGAACTCGGTACGTAGGCTTCCGGCTGGTAGTAGTCGTAGTAGGAGACGAAATATTCCACCGCGTTCTCCGGGAAGAACTCTTTCATTTCGCCATACAGCTGCGCCGCCAGGGTCTTGTTGGGCGCCAGCACCATCGTGGGCCGGTTGAGGTCGGCTATGACGTTAGCCACCGTGAAGGTCTTGCCTGAACCGGTAACGCCCAGCAGCGTCTGGTGTGCCAGACCGTCTTCCAGACCTTCCTTTAGCCTGCGGATGGCTTCCGGCTGGTCGCCTGCAGGTTTGTAGGCGGAATGCAGTTTAAATTCTTTACTCATGAGCTGGGCTACCTGATTGGAGAAGATGAAAGAAACGACGGTCGGTCACTAAGTCGACTTCCTCAGTATGGAAAGCGATCGGGTTGAATGCCAGCCACATGATACTGGATATAACCACAGCCTCAAGTTTTGTGTGCCGCGATAGCATATTGCGATGGCCTTAGCCAGCGCGAAAATGCATCTTATCCCCAGCTGTCACCGCAGTGACATTAAAATGTATTGAACGTTGACCGGAATTTACACAACTCGCCAGCGGCGCGAGAAATGACGCTTGATTTTAATTAAGCTATTGATTTTTATTACATTGACCAAAAAGCCGAGAATACCGTCAACCTGAGCAAAACCCGCGCCAGCTCTCGTCTGGATGAGTTTTTCTAATCCTCATGCACACGGTTATCCACAGAAATGGTGGATAACTCCCACAAGAGCCCGGTGGTCCTGAGTTGGAGATAGAGACCCAAACTCACTGTATGGGGATGCAACCATTTTTTTAAACTTTATTTTCTGACGTAATGATGATCCGGCGAGGCGAAAAAAGGCGCTTGTGTGTTGATTAACGTCAAAAAAACCACCCAAAATCACCGTGAAAAAGTTTTTTTCAAGATGCTTTTTCCTATCAATTTTTAGCTTCTTTAGCCTTTTCGTCTCTGATTACGCGCTGAGCGCAGCCAGGTTCAGATACTGCCCCAAGTCGTGCCGTGGCTCAGGATCGGTCAAATGCGGAATTTCACCCAGCATCGGCGCAGGAATCAGCTGCTGAAGCGACTGCAAATACGCCTGATGACGGTTGCCGGGAGGAGCGACGTCATTGGCTATCCATCCCGCCAGCGTTAGACCTGCCTGTTGCACGGCCTGCGCGGTGAGCATGGCGTGATTGATGCAGCCTAGCTTGACGCCAACAACCAGAATGACCGGCAGTTGCTCCTGTACGACCCAGTCCGCATACGTCTGCCGCTGAGAAAGCGGCGTGAACCATCCGCCCGCGCCTTCCACCAATACCCACTCCGAACGAGCCGTCAACGCGCGTAAACCGGCGCTGAGCGCGTCAAATTCGATAGGACGCCCCTCTTCCGAGCTGACGATATGCGGCGATGTCGGCTCGGCAAAGGCCAGCGGATTGACCTCGTCATAGTCTAGCGTCAGCCGACTGTTGGCCTGTAGCCACAAAGCATCCCGATTACGCAGCCCGTCCGACGTCATGTCGCAGCCGGAGGCCACCGGTTTATAGCCTGCGGTGAGATACCCGGCGCGTCCGGCCGCCTGTAGCAGCGCGGCGCTGGCGACCGTTTTGCCCACGTCGGTGTCCGTGCCGGTCACGAACCAGCGCTTAGTCATGTTCAATCACTCCCAACATCCGTTGATAAGTCAGAGGATAACCCTGCGGCTCGCGCGGATAGACCTCCGCCAGCGCCCGCAGCCGTTCCCGGTTAATCGCGCGGGAAGCGCGCCCTTCGTGCAGCCAGGTCGCGCCTACGCCCTTCAGCGAGCGCATGAGGCTCAGCACATCGGGGAAATAGCAGGTGATTGGCGCGCTGACCAAGCGATGGCGATAGGGCTGGCAGGCCGCCTCTATCTCCGTCACCGTCAAGAAACGGTTGACCCGGCGCGACCCATCCAGACGCTGCCATGCGTTTTCCAGCTCCGTCAGCGTGCCGTGCGCCAGCGTACAGAAGGCGACGGCGCCGCCAGGACGCGTCACGCGATGCAGCTCGCCCAA
>NZ_CAMKXG010000253.1 GCF_946477055.1 Lonsdalea britannica
CTCCGACATTTTTCATCCATGACTATGAGACCTTCGGCAAGCATCCGGCCCGGGACAGACCGGCGCAGTTCGCGGGCGTCCGCACCGATATGGACTTCAATATCATCGGTGAACCTTTGGTCATCTACTGTCAGCCGACGGACGACTATCTGCCGGAGCCGGAAGCGGTTCTGATCACCGGTATCACGCCGCAGATTGCCAAAAGCAAAGGCGTTAACGAGGCGGAGTTCGCCCGTCAAATCCACGAAGCCTTTAGCGTGCCGGGCACCTGTATCTTGGGCTACAACAACATTCGTTTCGATGATGAAGTCAGCCGCAACATTTTTTACCGTAACTTCTACGATCCCTACGCATACAGCTGGAAAAACGGCAACTCCCGCTGGGACCTGCTGGATGCGCTGCGCGCCTGTTACGCGCTGCGGCCGGAAGGCATCGTCTGGCCGGAAAATGAAGACGGCCTGCCCAGCTTCCGACTGGAGCACCTGACTAAAGCGAACGGCGTCGAACACGCCCACGCGCATGATGCGATGTCCGACGTTTACGCGACGATCGCGATGGCTAAACGGCTGAAAACCGCGCAGCCCAAGCTGTTTGATTATCTGTTCCAGCTGCGTAACAAGAACAAGGTCAACGCGCTGATTGATATCCCGAACATGAAGCCGCTGATGCACGTGTCCGGCATGTTCGGCGCGGCGCGCGGTAATACCAGCTGGATTGTGCCGCTCGCCTGGCATCCGGAAAATCGTAACGCGGTGATCATGTGCGATCTGGCGGGCGATATTACGCCGCTGCTGGAGCTGGAGCCTGATGAGCTGCGCACGCGGTTGTACACCAAGCGCGACCAACTGGAAGAGGGACAGTCCCCCGTTCCCATCAAGCTGGTGCAGATCAACAAGTGTCCCGTGCTCGCGCCCGCCAGCACGTTGCGCCCGGAAGATGCGGCGCGCCTGGGGATTGACCGACAGCACTGTCTCGACAACTTGCAACGTCTGCGTCAACACCCGCTGGTGCGGGAAAAAGCGGTGGCGCTGTACGCCGACGCGCCCGCTTTCGCCGCCGCTGACGATGTAGATCTTCAATTGTACGATGGCTTTTTCAGCGAGGCGGACCGGGCAGCGATGACCATTATTCAGGAAACCTCGCCGCAAAATCTGCCCGCGCTCGATCTGAAATTCGCCGACGGCCGCATTGCAGAACTGCTCTTCCGCTTCCGGGCCCGCAATTATCCGGCCACGCTGGATGACAGCGAGCAGCAGCGCTGGCTGCAGCACCGCAAAGAGGTCTTTACACCGGAGCGTCTGGAGACCTACCTGAATAACCTCCATGAGCTGTATCAGCTGCATCAGGATGACGAGAAGAAGGCCCAGCTGCTTAAGTCGCTGTTCGCCTACGCCCAGCAGGTGGTGAACTGATACCAACGCCTGACCGACGGGATAAGGCTCAAGGTTGACCGCCGTCACAGACGACGGAAGACGCGACATCACCCGCAGGTCAATGCCATGCCCGTCAGATCCCCCTCTGGCGGGCGATCTTATTTTACGGGCGATATTTGTGCCGGACGGCCACACTTCCGACCGTTTGGCGATAAAAAAAACGGCCGCTGGGGATCACTCCCTCAGCGGCCGTTCTCACGTCAGACTCACCTAGCAGAGTTAGACGATGTCTTCACTGCACTGCGGCACCGGCTGTTTGAAGCGACGGGTCACCACCGCCAGATACAGCAGGCCAATCGCGGCCCAGACCAGTCCCAACGTCATCGACGTCTCTTCCAGATTCAGCCACAGCGCGCCCACAGCCAGCGCGCCCATGACAGGCAGCACCAGATAATTGATGTGGTCTTTCAGCGTCTTGTTGCGACCTTCACGGATGTAGAACTGAGAAATCACGGACAGGTTGACGAAGGTAAACGCCACCAGCGCACCAAAGTTAATCAGCGCCGTCGCCGTCACCAGGTCAAAACACACCGCCGACAGAGCAATCACGCCGACCAGCAGGACGTTCAGCGCGGGCGTCCGCCATTCCGGGTGGATATAGCCGAAGAAACGCTCCGGGAAGACGCCGTCGCGTCCCATGACATACATCAAGCGGGAAACGCCTGCGTGTGCCGCCATGCCTGATGCCAGCACCGTCACGCAGGAGAAGACCAACACGATAGACTGGAACAGTTTACCCGCGACGTAGAGCATGATTTCCGGCTGAGACGCGTCCGGATCGTGGAAGCGCGAGATATCCGGGAAGAACAGCTGCAGGAAGTAGGACACCACGATGAAGATAATCCCGCCGATCAGCGCCGTCAGGAAAATCGCTTTCGGGATCACGCGACCGGCATCCGGCGTCTCTTCCGACAGGGAGCTGATGCCGTCGAAGCCGAGGAAGGAGAAGCAGAGTATCGTCGCCCCGGTAATCATCGGCACCACCTGCGCGTGCTCGGACCAGAACGGCTTGCTGCTCAGCAGCGTACCCGCTCCCTCACCGCCGGAGATGCCCTGGATCACCAGCGTCAGGAAGACCGCCATAATCGCCACCTGCACCACCACGATCACCGAGTTGAGGTTCGCGACGATGTTGATACCGCGCAGGTTGAAGAGCGTCATCAGTCCGACCAGCGCCGCCACAAAGATCCAGGACGGTACACCGGGGAAGATAGCTTCCAGATAAATTTTCGCGAGCAGAATGTTGATCATCGGCATGAACAGATAGTCCAGCAACGAGGACCAGCCCACCATGAAACCAATGTGCGGGCTAATCGCTTTCTGCGCATAGGTATAGGCCGAGCCCGCGGACGGGAATCGACGCACTAGTTTTCCGTAGCTCACCGCCGTGAACAGAATGCCGGTCAAGGCAAAGGCGTAAGCGGTCGCCACGTGGCCATCAGTGAGGCCGGAAACAATGCCGAAGGTGTCAAAAATTGTCATGGGCTGCAAATAGGCGAGCCCCATCATCACGACTTGCCAGAGCGTCAGTGTTTTTCTTAGTTGTACTCGTTGGCTGGAAACCGCTGCATTATGCGACATGACGCATCCCTCCGTTGCCGGCAATAGACGTACGGTTCAAGGATGTCGTGGATCTATTGGACACGGGAAGGCGATAAAAAACGTGGTGATTTGAAGTAGATGAAGACAGGTTGCCGCCGTCAACGGACGCTGACGCACGATCAAAGAAAGTCAACGCCGCAGCGGCGCCATAGTCGCTGCTCACACAGCGCAAACCGGCGGGCACCGGTACTGCTACAACAGAATGCCCCATTTCACATATTCCTCTGTTCTGCCTTCGCGGCAGGCCTAATCTGATATCGTTCCGGTACGTTGCCCGGCCCCTTCATTAAGAAAAAAGTCTCAAAAAAATAACCGACGCTATTAACGTCGGTTATTTCAGGGCGCGTATTCTGCCGCAGAGGGGGGCAAGAGACAAGGCTTTGCGGCGTCGGAGGGGTTATTTAAATTAAGTCACCGGTAACATCACGCAAATCGCTTGCCGCTAGCAGAAAATCACAGCACCCGTTTTCTTTTTTCGTGCTGTTCCAGTTCCAGCGCGGTAATCACCTGCTGCAGGCTCCGCTCCTGTCCGGGGGTCAGGCACGGGAACTTGAAGC
Organism: Lonsdalea britannica; assembly: GCF_946477055.1. Lineage (GTDB taxonomy): Bacteria > Pseudomonadota > Gammaproteobacteria > Enterobacterales > Enterobacteriaceae > Lonsdalea > Lonsdalea britannica_A. The sequence continues at coordinate 3,593 of NZ_CAMKXG010000253.1, forward strand.
TGAGCCGCTGCACCTTTTTCACTTCGCCTTTAGCGCCGACCAGACGGCTGACCGCATGGCTGATGAACTGCACGTCGATGCTGAACTCGCCATAGGTGCCCAGTTCCAGCGTGACGTTCTCCAGAATTTCGCCCTTCCCCAGCTGTTCCGCGACGTCTTCTTGTTCACTCAGCAGACAGACGCCGCCGAGAGAAAGATCTTTAATCGTAAATTGGAAACGGCTGTCATCCGGCAGATTGCCGCGGCAAATCATCGGCGGCCACGCGGGGGAATTAATGCGGAAGTAGCTGCGGCGCTGGATACGGTAAAGGTCCGTCGGGATTTCAGCGCAGAAGGCCGGGAATCCTTGATAATCGATTTTCGACACCACGTTCGCCCTGAACTCCACCTTCGCCCCTGCCGGCTCAGCGACAAAGTTCAGCTCTGCGTCAAAGACATCACTTCCGTGCGTCGTGCCGCCGAGATCGAAGATAAACGTATTGTTGTCCGGCTGAACATCCAGAATATTGCTGATGAAATGGCCCCGTGAGTGATTCACCATCAGAGCCGTATTATTTTTATGCAGCTCGCGTAGCGTCGCGCAAATCGCCAGTTTGTTTCTCTTCAGAAATTGTTCTTTTTTGGTTTCGTCCATTTTGTCCATCCCAGAGTTAAATCATTGCCGCTGACAAATCAGTCCCGATCGGCCACAGCTTAGAGTTATAGGTAGGATATCGTCATTTGCGTCTCCAACTTTACGTTGGATTGACATTATTGGGGTTTATTAAAAAAAATTATTCGGCGGGATAATGATGCAGCAACCAGGTCAGCGCCAGAAGATCGGCCGTACCGCCGGGGCTGAGACGACGTTCGGTTAAGGCACGGTCCATCGCCTGTAAACGAGGAAGGGTCACGCCCTGCTCCAGCAGATCGGTCGCGTAGCGCTGAACGAACGTCAGCCCTTCCAGCCCGCCGCGAGACACGACGTTGGTGTCAGGATTATGCGCCATCAGCACCACCAGCGTATGCAGTAATGCCGTTTCCTGATCGTGCTTGCGCAGCGCCTGTCGATAGGCGGGCAACGCCCAGCGAGTCACCGTGGCAAAGCCGCTGGCGGCCTCTCCCCGCGCGCCGGTCAGGCCATGGCGCTGAAACAACTGCTCTCCGGCCGTCGCAGAGCGACGAGATTGAGACAGCTCATCACGCACCAGATCGCGACACATGTCCGCCACCGTTTGACATAAGCTCCGCTGCGTCAACGCCACCCCGTTCGCCGCCAGCCAGCCCGCAGCGCTGCACAGCAGCCCGCAGGCAAAGATGCCGCCTTTGTGCGTGTTGACCCCTCGCGTCGCCGCGAGCATGGCCTGCTCGCAGGC
>NZ_CAMKXG010000254.1 GCF_946477055.1 Lonsdalea britannica
ATAACAACAGAGCATCCAATAAAACCATGACGTTTTTGGTCTGCTTTCTTGCCGCACTGGCAGGGCTGCTGTTCGGTTTGGATATCGGGGTGATTGCAGGCGCGCTGCCGTTTATCACACAAACGTTTCAAATGACGAGTCATCAGCAGGAGTGGGTTGTCAGCTCAATGATGTTCGGCGCGGCTATCGGCGCTATCGGCAGCGGCTGGCTTTCGTCTCATCTGGGCAGAAAAACCAGCCTGATGATAGCGTCCGTTCTGTTCGTCGTCGGATCGCTAAGCTCGGCATTGGCGCCGAACGTTGATGTATTGATCATCTCCCGCGTCATCCTCGGTCTCGCCGTCGGCGTGGCGTCTTATACGGCACCGCTGTACCTGTCCGAGATCGCGCCCGAGAAAATTCGCGGCAGCATGATCTCCATGTATCAGCTGATGATTACCATAGGTATTCTCGGCGCTTATCTGTCCGACACGGCGTTCAGCTATACCGGCTCCTGGCGCTGGATGCTGGGGGTGATCACCCTCCCCGCCGTGCTGCTGTTTATCGGCGTGTTCTTCCTGCCGGGCAGCCCGCGCTGGCTGGCGGCTAAAGGGCGCTTCAACGACGCTAAACGTGTCCTAGACAGACTACGTGACTCGACCGAACAGGCGAAAAAAGAGCTGGATGAGATCCGAGAAAGCCTGAAAATCAAGCAGAGCGGCTGGGCGCTATTTACCAGCAATGCCAATTTCCGCCGCGCGGTCTACCTCGGCATTCTGCTGCAGGTGATGCAACAGTTCACCGGCATGAACGTCATCATGTACTACGCGCCGAAGATCTTCGACATCGCTGGCTTCACCAGCACCGGGCAGCAGATGTGGGGAACGGTGATCGTCGGGGCCGTCAACGTGTTGGCCACCTTCATCGCCATCGGTCTGGTAGACCGCTGGGGACGCAAGCCGACGCTGATTCTGGGCTTCGTGGTCATGGCCTGCGGTATGGGCGTACTGGGAACGATGCTGCACGTCGGCATTACCTCCAGCGCCATGCAGTATGCCGCCATCATCATGCTGCTGATGTTTATTGTCGGATTCGCCATGAGCGCCGGTCCGTTGATCTGGGTTCTGTGTTCCGAGATCCAGCCGCTGCGCGGCCGTGATTTCGGTATCACCGTCTCAACGACCACGAACTGGATCGCCAACATGATTGTCGGAGCCACCTTCCTGACCTTGTTGAACACCTTGGGCAACGCAAACACCTTCTGGGTCTACGGCGGCCTCAACGTCCTGTTTATCGTGCTGACGTTGCTGCTGATTCCAGAAACCAAAAACGTTTCGCTGGAGCACATCGAACATAACCTGATGTCCGGCAAGCGTCTGCGTAATATCGGCGAATAACCCTCCCCCGCCGGGGTACGTTTACAACCGTGCCCCGGTCACCGTATGCTTGACGCCATGAAGACTGAACGCGTCCCTATCGCACTCCAACAGGCGGTAATGCGCTGCCTGCGGGAAAAGCTGGCGCTGGCCAATACCGCTCTCGACAGCGACTATCCCGAACCCGTCATTGCCTATAACCAGCGCGGCGCCACCGCCGGAAGCGCCTGGCTGCAGGAGTGGGAAATTCGCATCAACCCCGTGCTATTGCAGGAAAATCAGCAGGCATTTATCGATGAAGTCGTGCCCCATGAGCTGGCGCATCTGCTGGTTTACGCGCGCTTTGGTAAAGCGCCTCCGCACGGTAAAGCCTGGCGATGGATGATGGAGCACATTCTGGCGGTGCCGGCTCGGCGAACGCACACCTTTGCCGTGTCATCCGTGCGAGGAAAAACCTTCCTTTATCAGTGCGACTGTCAGCAACACGAACTGACGGTGAGGCGCCATAACCGCATTCTTCGCGGCGAAACCGAGTACCGCTGCCGCCGCTGCGGAACCCCTCTCAGGCGCGATGACAAAGAGGCGCGCTGACCACAGATTCCAGTTTTTTCCGACCGGGCGTGGCGTTGCCTCACCGGGGCGCTTCCGGTACTCTGCTCGCTTTTCTGCCTAAGGCGTTTTGGAACATGCTTCGCAAAATTCTTGTTATTGCTACCGTGGGCTGCGGCCTGCTCACTTTTTCTGCGCTCAGCCAGGAAATTCATAGTTTCACTCAGGCCAAAGCCGCTGCGGTGAAAATCAACCAAGACGCGCCGGGCAGCTTTTACTGCGGCTGCCGTATCACCTGGCAGGGTAAAAAAGGCATCCCCGACCTGCAGTCCTGCGGCTACGAAGTCCGTAAGAACGCCAATCGCGCCAACCGTATCGAGTGGGAACACGTCGTACCCGCCTGGCAGTTCGGCCACCAGCGTCAATGCTGGCAGAACGGCGGCCGCAAGAACTGCGAGCAGGACGAGGTCTACCGCGAGATGGAAACCGACCTGCATAACCTGGAACCAGCCATCGGCGAAGTCAACGGCGACCGCGGTAATCTGATGTATAACCAGTGGAACGGCGGCGAGAAGCAGTACGGCCAGTGCGAGATGAAAATCGACTTTAAAAACAAGATGGCGGAACCGCCTGAACGCGCACGCGGACCAATTGCTCGTACCTATTTTTACATGCGCGACCGCTATCATCTGACGCTTTCCCGCCAGCAGACCCAGCTGTTTGAAACCTGGAACCGGCTGTATCCCGTGACACAGTGGGAATGCACCCGCGACAATCGCATCGCTAAAGTACAAGGCAATCACAACCCCTACGTGCAACAAGCTTGCCAGCAGTGATCCGGCTACCTACTATAGCTTAGGTCCTAAACACCACCGTCCGTGGACGGTGGTGGCTCCACCCGGGCGACCCGCCCATTCCGACAGACATGACGTAAAGGCCAGAACATCAATGCGAATACCGCGCATTTTCCATCCCGAAACGCTATCGCCCAACGGCGGCGAAACCGACCTGAGCGCAGATGCCGCCAACCATATCGGCCGCGTACTGCGCATGAACCGCGGTCAGGCGCTACAGTTATTTGACGGCAGCAACTGCATTTTCGATGCGGAAATTCTTCTGGCCGACAAAAAACGGGTACAGGTGCGCTACGACGCCGCGCAGCAGGAAGACCGAGAGTCTCCGCTGCACCTGCATCTTGGGCAGGTGATTTCTCGCGGAGAGAAAATGGAATTCACCATCCAGAAATCCATTGAGCTGGGCGTGAATGAAATTACCCCACTGTTTTCAGAACGTTGCGGCGTCAAGCTGGACGGCGAACGTTTGGAGAAGAAGCTGTCTCAATGGCAAAAAATCGCCATCGGCGCCTGCGAACAGTGCGGTAGAAACCGTATTCCGCTCATTCGTCCTCCCCTGTCGCTGGAAAGCTGGTGCGCAGAGCCGGACAATGGGTTAAAACTAAACCTGCATCCGCGGGCGACACACAGCATCAACACGCTGCCCACGCCGGTGCAGCGAGTCCGGCTACTGATTGGCCCGGAAGGCGGCCTTTCGTCCGATGAAATTGCGATGACGGCAGAACATGGCTTTACCGATATTCTGCTGGGGCCTCGCGTTCTGCGTACAGAAACCACAGCGCTCACTGCAATCACCGCATTGCAGGTACGATTCGGCGATCTGGGGTAAAGGAGAAAGAGAATGATCAAACTCGGCATCGTGATGGACCCGATTGCAGCCATCAACATTAAAAAAGACACCAGCTTCGCCATGCTGTTGGAAGCGCAGCGCCGGGGCTGGGAGCTGCATTATATGGAGATGGACGATCTCTATCTGAACGCGGGCGAAGCGCGCGCCACCACGCGTCAACTGAGCGTTGAGCACAACTACGACGGCTGGTATCAGTTCGGCGATGCGCAGGATATCGCCCTGCATGAACTGGACGTAGTGCTGATGCGGAAAGACCCGCCGTTCGATACCGAGTTCATCTACGCCACCTATATCCTTGAGCGCGCCGAAGAAAAAGGCACGTTGATCGTCAACAAGCCGCAAAGTCTGCGCGACTGCAATGAAAAGCTGTTCACCGCCTGGTTCTCCGAGCTGACGCCTGCGACGCTGGTCACTCGCCGCGCCGACAAACTGCGCGAGTTCCACCAACAGCATAAAGACGTCATCCTCAAACCGCTGGACGGCATGGGCGGCGCGTCCATCTTCCGCTTGAAACAGGATGACGCTAACGTATCGGTCATCATCGAAACGCTCACCGAACACGGTAGCCGCTACTGCATGGCGCAGAATTATCTGCCCGCCATCAAAGACGGCGACAAACGCGTGCTGGTGGTGGACGGAGAACCGGTGCCTTACTGCCTGGCCCGCATCCCGCAAGGGGGAGAAACTCGTGGCAATCTGGCCGCTGGCGGCCGGGGAGAAGCGCGTCCGCTGAGCGAAAGCGACTGGCGGATCGCCCGTACTATCGCCCCGATATTAAAAGAGAAAGGACTGATTTTCGTCGGCCTGGATATCATCGGCGACCGTCTGACCGAGATTAACGTCACCAGCCCGACCTGCGTACGTGAAATCGAAGCCGCGTTCCCTGATGTCTCGATTACCGGCATGCTGATGGACGCCATCGAACGGCGGCTGTCCGCGCGTTAATCACCCTTCGACGGCCTGGAACCGATCCCCGGTCGACCATGCACATCTGCCGGGTTCGTCGGCTGGCGGCGAACCGAAATAACGACAGAAAAACGATAAGAACAGACCATGAATTTACAGCATCACTTTCTTATCGCGATGCCTGCGCTGCAGGATCCGGTATTTAAACGGTCCGTGGTATATATCTGCGAACACGGCGAAGACGGTGCGATGGGGCTGATCATCAATAAACCGATGGAACAGTTCACCGTCGACGATATTCTGAAAAAACTGAAAATCACGCCGCCGGAGTCAAAATCCGATATCCGGCTGGATAAACCGGTCTTTTCCGGCGGTCCGCTGGCGGATGACCGCGGCTTCATTTTGCACACCCCGCAGGCGGGCTTCGC
>NZ_CAMKXG010000255.1 GCF_946477055.1 Lonsdalea britannica
CCGCATGTTCTGCCGCATGAACATACTGCGCCGGAAGTTCAGGCTCAAACCACGCAGATGCAACAGGCGCTGGTCAATGCGGTCCGCGCGGCGGCACAGTCAGCGGTGAAGACGATGAGCGCGGCCCGCGTAGGTTACGGGGAAGGCGTCAGTCGGGTAAACGTCAATCGCGACGTCTCAACGCCGTTCGGCTGGTGGCTAGGCGCCAACGAGCTGGGGGACAACGACCCAACGTTGTCCGTGTTGCGCATCGATACCGCGCAGGGTGCGCCGCTGGCGGTCATGATGAATTACGCCGTGCAGTCTTCGGTGATGGAGGGTTCTACGCTCAAAGCGGGCGGTAAGCTGATCACCGCGGATCTTGCGGGCGTCGCCACGCGCTACGTGGAGCAGGATGCGGCTCAGCGCGACAGCCAGCCGGTGGCAGCGTTTCTGGTCGGTGCGGCAGGCGATCAGGCGCCCCGTCTCCAGGCTAATCGCCATGTCGTCAACAGCGACGGCAGCGTCACGCGCGTCGACAAACATGAAGAGGGCTTCACGCTGCTCGATCACCTTGGCACAGAGTTAGGCAGCACGGCGGCGCAGGTGTCTGACCGCATCAAAGCCGTCGACACGCCCACGCTGGCGATAGAAAGAAAAAGCGTCATGGTCACCTCGCAAACGCACTCGCCTCAGAATGCGCCCAAAGGCCCGGTGACGGCCTATACTTATACACTGGGTCAACCCGTCGCACTGCCGGTGGTGCTCATCCGGATCGGCAATATCGCGCTGGTCGGCATACAGCCGGAACTGGCGGCGCAGATCGGCAAACGCATCAAGGCCGAATCGCCGTTTGCGCATACGCTGGTGCTGACGATGGTCGACGGCGCGGCAAAATATCTGCCGGACGACGCCAGCTATGACCGATACACCTACGAAGCCCGCAGTTCCGGTTTCGCACAGGGTTCGGCAGATACGCTGGCCGACGCCGTTCACGGCTGGCTGGATGCGTTACATCGCACCGCGCCGCATCCATAACCTAACGGTTCAAGGCGGTTTTCCTATAATGCTAATTGCACCACAGAGACCACAGCGGATTTGACGGCAGGAAAAACCGGCGGAGTCATTCCTCAGGGCGGCATCTCCGCCCTTCCGCCGCGCTATCGCCCGCCTCGTCCCTCAGCCCGCACATTGCTATTTCTCACTGCAGGTCCGCGTCACCGACTTCCACCCGTTTGGCGGTCGTTGCGCACTACGGTCATTACCCAATGAAACAGGAGAATGAACATGAAAGTGCTCGGTTATGCCGCTAAGTCGGCCCAGACGCCTCTGGCGCCGCTTGAATTCACCCGCCGCGAACCACGACCTGACGATGTCGTCATCGACGTGTTGTACTGCGGCGTCTGTCATTCCGACCTGCATCAGGCCCGCAACGATTGGGGGATCAGCCTGTATCCGCTCATCCCCGGCCATGAAGTGGTCGGCCGCGTGACGGAGGTCGGTAGCGAAGTGACCCGGTTCAAACCCGGCGATCTGGCGGGCATCGGCTGCATGGTGGACTCGTGCCGCGAGTGTCACCCCTGTCGGCAGGGTCTGGAGCAGTACTGCGAAGAGGGCAATATTCAGACCTACAACGGGCGCGATCGCCACGATCACCAGCCGACCTACGGCGGCTATTCGCAAAAAATCCTCGCGTCACAGGACTTCGTGCTGCGGATCCCGGACAGTCTCGATCTGAAGGCCGTCGCCCCGCTGCTGTGCGCGGGCATCACCACCTGGTCCCCGCTGCGCAAATGGGGCGTGACCCAAGGCAGTAAAGTCGCCGTCGTCGGACTCGGCGGTCTGGGTCATATGGCGCTGAAGCTGGCGCATGCGATGGGCGCGGACGTCACGCTGTTTACCCGCAGCAAGAGCAAAGAGGCCGACGCTCGCCGTCTGGGCGCGCATCACATCGTGATCTCATCCGATGCGGAGGAGATGAAAGCGGTGAGCAATCACTTCGATCTGATCATCGATACGGTACCCTACGAACACGACGTCAATCCGTATATGACCACCCTGGCGCTCGACGGGACGCTGGTGTTCGTCGGCCTCCTCGGCCAGGTCGAACCGCCGCTGAACACGATGCCGATAGTGCTGGGACGCCGCTCCGTCGCGGGCTCCTGCATCGGTGGAATTGCGGAAACACAGGAAATGCTCGATTTCTGCGGCGAGCACGGCATCGTCTCCGACGTTGAGATGATCAACATCCAGCAGATCAACGACGCCTATGAGCGGCTGCTCAACAGCGACGTGAAGTATCGCTTCGTCATCGACATGGCTTCGCTGAAGGCTTAGCGCTCAGAAGTCAGCCCACGGCCCGTTTCATCGTGATGTTCACGGCGAAGCGGGCCGTTTTGTCTGTCAGGCACAAAAAAAGACGCCGTGGCGTGATCCACGGCGTCATCGTCAGAGCGTCAGCGTCGCTGAGCGTCAGGGGTAATTCACCCAGTCGCCGCCGTTCAGCCGTATCCAGGTTTTCCCCTGATAACGCATCACCACCGCCCCATCATTCTCCGACACCACCGGCGTCGTCGGCAGATTGTGGGTCAGTACCGACATGTTAACGTTGGCCGCGTTAAACACCTGACCGTCCACCACGCGGGAAATCAGCTCGGACAGCGCCAGCATGCTCGTCGGCGTATCCACACGCAGCGGCTGCTCCTGATGCGGCGCTTTCATACCAGCGAACAGAATACCGACCGGCACGTGCGTGATACTCGGGCTTGGGATATCCCTGAGACCGGACATCTGCATCTTGTCGCCCGCCAGCGCCGCGCCGTGTTCCGGCACGACAACTACCATCACCCGCCGTCCCGACTCATCAAGCTGACGCATAAAGGCTTCGAGCTGATCGAACATCTGCTGCGCCCGAGGCTGATACGGCGCGGAGCGCGTTGTCCCCAAATCGCGCGTTCCGTCATGCAGCGGGATCACGTTGAAGAAGGTCGCGCTGCGCGCGTCACTGCTCTGCTGACGATCATCCAGCCAGCGTTGCATTAGCTGCGCGTCGTTGAATACCGGCGTGCCGTCAAACGAGGTATAGGCCGGGGCGATCCCCGCCTGAGACAGCAGCGGCGCCGCGATGCGGCCCTGCTCGCGCAGAGACTTCATGTAGTTGCCGAAAAGACCCGGATGATCCAGCACCAGCTGCTGGCGGAAGCCCAGTTTTTCTAGATTTTCGAGCAGATAGCAGTGATCCGCCGTCGGCTTGTAGATATCGGTGTGCGACGTCTGACCGCAGCTGGCGCGCAGCAGGCGAATCCCCGCAGGACCGCTGTACCCCGTCGCCGAGTTGTAATTGCCGAGCAGAATATCGAACCGTTTCCACAGCGGATGATGACGGAGCTGCACCGTGTCCAAATCGGACCACGACAGCGAGCAAATGTTGATGATCAACACGTCAAACGGCTGCGAATCCGCCGGGAGCGTGTCAGGAAAATGCGTCACTCGCTGCTTTTCCTGCGCATAAAAACGCGACAAAAAGGCCGTCAGATTGGCGCTGGTCGGCGGCGCGCTCTCGTCGAGTCCATCCGGCGAAGCGGTCGGCGTACCGGGCTGCGGCGCGCCGTTGTTGATGACCACCTGAGGCGTGGCGGCCCTTGTGGGCAGCAGAGAGAAAGCCGGGCCGGCGATGTTGATCATATTGATCCAGCACAACATGGCCGTCACCAGCACAGTAATGCGCACCCACTGGGCGACAAACAGGTACAGAACCCAGAGGACGAACGCAGAAGCGACCATGCGACCATTGATGAATCGGTCTGCCAGATCGAGCAGATAGTCGCCCGAAAACTCGGTGAGCTGCGCGCCCTGGCTGAGGATACTTTGCATCCCCGGCAGCCAGGTGTCGTGATAGAACAGCGCGATCCCGATGGGGATTGAGATCCACTGACGCAGCCGGTGCAGGCGCTGCGAGGGCAGCGGAAACACCAGCCAGCACAGAAAAACCAGATTATCCAGCGCGTGAAAGTTGAGATAGCCGAACCACAGCAGTGCGAACTTCAGCAAGAAATAGAAATTCCAGCCGCCCAAACCTCGCCAGCCGCTTCGGGAGGACGCCGCATCGGGCGCCGCTTGTTTTACTTCAGTCATGATTATTTCACATCCGATTGTGAAGATTTTCGCCGCCAGGTTCCCTCATACTTCATCGCGCGCGACGGCGTCAGACGATGAATAAAACCCCGCCAGCGTGCGGACAGCCAGCGAGGAAGAAATGCCCTTAACACTAAAAGGGTCAGCAGGAAAAAAATGCCTGCATGCATGATTTCCATTAGATTCATTTGGCCGCTCCCTCGCCCTGCGCCAGTCTGATGCGCTGCGGCACCCGGCGCTCCGACGCGGAAGCCGACACGGTTTTGGCCACGCTGGCAGCAGCGACCGTTACCTCTGTCAGCGTGCGCGGAACCCACGTGCTCATCAGACGGATTTCCGACAGAATCGGCAGATCCTCGCACCAGACCTGATGGTCGGAGAAAAGCTCGTCATACGGCAACGGGAAGATGGACGTCAGCGCCGTTTTCAGGTCGTGCAGATGGCAGGAGAACAGGAACAGATACAATCGGTTATCCATCACCGTGAACACATCTCCGTTACGACGGGTTTTGCAGAGCGTCAATGCCTGCTCCGCCCGCAGCTGGCTCACCGGCGTCAACGCCACCAGCACGCCCTTGCTGTTTTCCGGCAGCAGCGGATCGTTCATCAGCAGCGTTACGGTATGGCAGAACGACTCCAGTGGCATAAATCCCTTCTGGCGCAGCGGCTGTTGCAGCTTCCGCAGTACCGTAAAATCTTTCGGCACATAGCGCTGATAGCGTTGTCCCTGCAGCCCTTCCAACATGATCAGAAAGCGCGACAACGAGGTGCCGAACGGCACGATAATGTTCACGCCGCAGGCCAGCAGCAGACGCTCG
>NZ_CAMKXG010000256.1 GCF_946477055.1 Lonsdalea britannica
CTGAGCCAGTGGGTCCTCAAACGTATTGAAACCCGCGCCACTCGCTTCGAACGGAGGCCCTCCTGATGCTTGACTACATTCCCGAGCTGCTCAAGGGGCTGCACACCAGCATCACGCTGACGGTCACCGCGCTTATCGTGGCGCTGTTTTTGTCGCTGCTGCTGACCGTCGTGCTGACGCTGAAGACGCCGTTGCTCTCTACGCTGTCCCGCGCTTACATCACGCTGTTTACCGGCACCCCGCTGCTGGTGCAGATTTTCCTGATCTACTACGGCCCGGGCCAGTTTGACGCCATCAAGCAGATCCCCTGGCTGTGGTCGTTGTTCTCTCAGCCGTGGCTATGCGCCATGATCGCGCTGGCGCTTAACAGTGCCGCCTACACCACCCAGCTGTTTTTCGGTGCGGTGCGGGCGATTCCCGACGGTCAATGGCAATCCTGCGCAGCCCTGGGGATGAACAAACGCCAGACGCTGCGTATTCTGCTGCCTTTCGCCTTTAAACGTGCGCTGTCATCCTATTCGAATGAAGTCGTGCTGGTGTTCAAAGGAACGTCCCTCGCCTATACCATCACGCTGATGGATGTGATGGGCTACGGGCAACAGCTGTACGGCCGCACTTACGACGTTCTGGTGTTTGGCGCCGCCGGCATCGTTTACCTTTGTGTGAATGGTCTGCTAACGTTAATTCTACGGATGGTTGAACGCAGGGCTTTAGCCTTTGAAAATCACGATGCATAACGACGCACGACCGTGATGCTGCCAGCCCGAAAGAGCCCGACTCTCTCGGGCTTTTTTATGCAGTCAGTACGCAACCCATGATAAGTGAGGTTCGTTGCCGGGCGGCGAACGGCCTTCACCTCAGCGTTTCCATCCAATCATACCGCTGAACGCCCTGCCTTATTATTGAATTTATAGTTATTTTATTTGCATATAAATTCACTCAATGGCAAAGTGAGTCTCTAAGGCGGACCGTGATTTCGTCTAAAAATAATGATCTGGAGTGAACACAATGAAGAAATTGGTACTTGCCACGTTGTTGGCTGGAATGACCTTTGGCGCGACGGCTGCAGACAGCATTCGGTTTGCCTCTTCTGCTACCTATCCGCCGTTTGAATTCATGGATGCGGATAATAAAATCGCCGGCTTCGATATCGATCTGGCCAAGGCCATGTGCGATCAGATGAAGGCGACGTGTACCTTCACCAATCAGGCTTTCGACAGTCTCATCCCGGCGCTGAAATTCCGCCGTTATGACGCCGTGATTTCTGGAATGGACATCACCCCAGAGCGTAGCAAGCAGGTCGCTTTCTCACAGCCCTACTACGCCAACTCCGCCATTGTGATCTCGCAGAAAGGGAAATTCGCCACTTTCACCGATCTCAAAGGTAAACGTATCGGTATGGAAAATGGCACGACTCACCAGAAATACCTGAATGAAAAGCATCCTGAGATTCAGACGGTGTCTTACGACAGCTACCAAAACGCCATCATCGACCTTAAAAACGGCCGTATCGATGGAGTATTCGGTGATACTGCGGTGGTCAATGAGTGGCTGAAAAACAATCCTGAGCTGGCGACGGTAGGCGAGAAAATCACTGACCCGGCCTACTTCGGCATTGGTCTGGGTATCGCCGTACGTCCGGACAACACCGCCCTGCTGACCAAGTTGAATCAGGCGCTGAGCGATGTGAAGGCAAACGGCACCTACAAAACGATCAGCGATAAGTGGTTCCCGGCGCAGTAAGTCGGAAGAGACATTATCGTCAACGGGCTGCACCGCGGCCCGTTTTAACCCCCTTCCCGATTCTGTCCCCCTCACGTTTAACCCGGTTTTACCCGCGACAACTCGGTGACGAGCCAGAAATTGCCCGATAGGTTACGCCACCCGCTTCAGCAAGGTCAGCACTTCATAATGCGCGGTATGCGGAAACATATCGAACAACTGAATTTGCTCGGCGCGATAGTCCGGTAGAAGCGACATATCCTTGGCCATGCTTTGCGCATTACAGCTGGAGTACAGGATGTACGGCGGCGCCATACGGCTGAGATACTGGCAGAGATCTTCCCCGATACCGCGACGAGGCGGGTTCACAATCACCAGATCCGGCACGGCCCCTTCCCCGGTCGCGAACCGCGTCGAATCAAGCGCCTCGAAATGAACCTTCTCCAGACCGAGCTGCTCGGCGGAACGGCGCGCGCAGGCGATGGCTTCGGCACTGATCTCAATGCCGGTCAGCGTCATCTCCGGCGTTGCGCAGTGAAGCCCGAAGCCGCCGACACCGCAAAACAGATCCCACAGGCTGTGAACCGGCAGCGCGCGCACCCAACGTCGGGCGGTGTCGTATAACGCGGCGGCCACGTCAGGGTTGGTTTGAAAGAAACTGTGAGGACGGATGGCGAGCGGTATCTGATTGAACGCATCCTCCAACACCTGCTGGCGACTCAGCGGGATCTCCCGATCGCCTTCCATGATCGCCTGATGCACCGGCTGGATATTCGCAGAGATTACGGTCAGCTGGGGCAGCTGTTCCTGTAGCCACGGCAAGGCCGCGCGCAGCTGCTCCAGCTTGGTTTCCGAGCGTAGAACAAACCGCAGCATACATTGCCCGTTCAACCGACTTTCCGTCAGCAACAGATATTTCAGTTCACCGCGCCGACGGGCGACCTGATACGGCGTTAATCCTGCCCGCGCAATAAACGTCTTCAATACTGAGAAGATAGGTTGGAAACTGTCGGGATAGAGCGGGCAATCGCACAGATCGACGGGAGTGCCGTCACGATGCAGTACGCCCAATAGCGGGCGTTCGACGCTGCCGCTCACCACCATTTTAGCTTTGTTGCGAAAGGCCGCGAGGGGCGACGGATACGCCGGAAGCCACTGACGAACCGAATGGTCGACCAGCAGTTCACTCAAGTGCTGCTGTTTGTCTTCCAACTGCTGCGGATACTCTTTTTCCAACCATTGGCAGGAACGGCAGGTGCCGTCGTTGTAGCGGGCGCAATGCATCACGGTGAATCTGAAACCTGTTAAGAAACCAAAGGAGGCGAATTGTATCACCCCCTTGAGTGAAAGATTATTTGTGGCGCATAAAAAAGCGTTGGCTGCGCCGGGGAACAAACAGAAGCAGCAGCATGACGACATCCGCCGCCTTATGCTCCAGCAGCTGTTGAAGCACGCCCATCTCATCCTCTGCGCTCAGATAAAAAATGGGCGGCAGCACATTCGCTACCGACGCGATAAGAATGTAGAGCACCGTCAGACATTGGCAAGCCAGATAGCACCAGCGTCCCCAGTCGCGTCCATACAGCACCGCAAACCCGCAGCGGACCTCAAGGCAGAACAGTAACCATGCCGCCAGCATCAGCAACGTAGTATCCCATTGCTCGGCGCTGTCGCTGAGCCAGCCGCCGAAACCATCCAGCCCCAGCTCGCCTATCACCAACGCCAGCCCCACGCAGCGGGTGGCGATAATACCGGTTCCCGCTACCATAACCGCGACAGGCGTGCCGCGTCGGTACAGTCGCAAGGCATCCTTTTTTATAGACAGAATAAGACTCTCCTCCCCATAAACAATAACGCCACCTCGAATCAAGGTGGCGTTATGATGACGGCTGGACCGGCGCTCACTCGCAGTATGCCCCTCAGCCCTGACGGGCTTTTTGCATATCGCGTTGCCGCTGTTTCTCCGCCCGTGCCATAAACCACCACGCAATAATACCGATAACGCCCACGACCAAAAGTATCAGCGAAGCCAGTGCGTTAATCTGTGGATTAACGCCCATCCTCACGCTGGAAAAGACTAGCATAGGCAGCGTGGTTGCGCCGGGTCCCGAGACAAAACTGGCGATCACCAGATCGTCCAGCGACAGCGTGAACGCGAGGAGCCAACCGGATACCAGCGCAGGCGCAATCATCGGCACGGTGATAATAAAGAACACTTTGAGCGGCGTCGCGCCCAAATCCATCGCCGCTTCTTCGATTGAGTGGTCCAACTCGCGCAGACGCGCGCTGACGACTACGGTCACATAGGCTGAACAGAAGGTCACGTGCGCCAGCCAGATGGTCAGCATCCCGCGCTCCGCCGGCCAGCCGATGGCATGCCCCAGCGCGACGAACAGCAACAGCAGCGACAGACCTGTGATGACGTCGGGCATCACCAGCGGCGCGGTCAGCATGAAGGCGAAACCGTTCGACCCGCGGAAACTGCCGAAGCGCACCATGACCAGCGACGCCATCGTCCCAATCACCACCGCCATCGTCGCCGACGCCGCCGCAATCGTCAGGCTGAGCACAACCGCGCTAATCATCGCGGAGTCATGGAACAGCGCCGTATACCATTGAGTGGACCATCCGGCCCACACGGTCACCAAACGAGAGCTGTTGAACGAGTAGACCACCAGCATCAGCATCGGCGCATACAGGAAGGTGAAGCCCAGCACCAGAATCAAAATACGCCAGGGGGATCGTACTGCCGGTAAATCATTCATGCCTGATCCTCCGCCGCTTTGTTTTGATGTTTATGGAACCAGATGATAGGGACGATCAGCAGAAGCAACATGACCGTCGCCACCGCGGACGCCACCGGCCAGTCGCGGTTATTGAAGAACTCCTGCCACAGAATACGGCCAATCATAATGCTGTCAGGGCCGCCCAGCAGTTCCGGGATAACGTATTCGCCGACGGTCGGGATAAACACCAGCATCGACCCCGCGATAATACCGCCTTTGGTCAGCGGCACGATCACGCTCAAGAAGGTTTTGAACGGACGAGCGCCGAGATCCAGCGATGCTTCCACCAGCGAATAGTCCAGCCGTATCAGCGCGGTGTAAATCGGCAGCACCATAAACGGCAAGTAGGAGTACACCACGCC
>NZ_CAMKXG010000257.1 GCF_946477055.1 Lonsdalea britannica
CTTTCCGACCGCGAATTACAGATTATGCTGATGATCACTAAGGGGCAGAAAGTGGTCGAGATTTCAGATAAACTGAACCTCAGCCCTAAAACGGTGAACAGTTATCGTTATCGAATGTTCAGTAAATTGAATATTAGCGGGGACGTGGAGTTGACCCACCTTGCCATCCGGCATGGTCTTTTTAATGCGGAGACGTTGACCAGTAGTGAGTGAAAGCTTTGATGCCCCGGCGTTTTTAAAAACGGTAACCAGCCAACCTGGGGTTTACCGTATGTATGATGCTGACGATACGGTCATCTATGTCGGTAAGGCTAAGGACCTAAAAAAGCGTCTTTCCAGCTACTTCCGTCGCAACGTGGGTAGCCGCAAAACGGAGGCGCTCGTCAAATGCATTCATCAGATCGATGTGACCATCACGCACACCGAAACGGAAGCGTTGCTGCTCGAACATACATATATCAAGCGTTACCAGCCCCGCTACAACGTGTTATTGCGCGATGATAAATCTTATCCGCTAATCTTCCTGAGCTCTGATAAACATCCCCGAATTTCTATTCATCGCGGTGCCAAGCATGCGAAGGGCGAGTATTTTGGACCTTTCCCCAATGGGAATGCGGTACGCGAAACCTTGATGCTTCTGCAAAAGCTGTTTCCTATTCGTCAGTGTGAAGATAGCGTTTATCGCAACCGCTCCCGCCCGTGTCTGCAATATCAGATTGGTCGTTGCCTCGGTCCTTGCGTCTCCGGGCTAGTCAGTGATGAAGAGTACCGTCAGCAGGTGGAATACGTCCGATTATTCTTGCTGGGAAAAGACCAGCAGGTGCTGACGCGTTTGATCGCCCAGATGGAAGCCGCAAGCAAAACGCTGAACTTCGAAGAAGCGGCGCGGATACGCGACCAAATTCAATCGGTACGTCGTGTAACGGAAAAACAGTTTGTGTCCGGGGCAGGCGATGGCGAAGATCTCGATGTTATCGGCGTTGCCTTCGATGCGGGTCTGGCCTGCGTGCATGTTCTGTTCGTTCGTCAGGGCAAGGTTCTCGGAAGTCGTAGTTACTTCCCCAAAATTCCGGGAGGCACGGAACTGGCTGAGGTCGTTCAAACTTTCGTGGGGCAATTTTATCTGCAGGGAAGTCTTTCCCGGACGCTTCCCACAGAGATTTTGTTAGATTTTTCGCTGCCGGAACAACAGCTCCTGACGGATTCATTGACCGAGATCGCCGGACGCAAAGTGCAGATTCAAAGCCGTCCTCGCGGCGACCGTGCTCGTTATCTCAAGCTGGCGCGAACGAATGCCAACACCGCGCTGATCAGCAAACTCTCTCAGCAATCAACCATTCGTCAGCGTTTGACCGCATTAGCCAATGTTTTGCAACTGCCTGAAATCAAACGCATGGAATGTTTCGATATCAGCCACACAATGGGGGAGCAAACGGTCGCTTCCTGCGTGGTCTTCGACGCGAATGGACCGCTCCGTTCCGAGTATCGGCGCTATAATATTACCGGGATCACCCCAGGCGATGATTATGCGGCGATGACGCAGGTGCTGAAACGGCGGTATGGTAAGGCGTTGGATGACAGTAAAATTCCGGACGTCATCGTTATTGACGGCGGGAAAGGGCAGTTGGGGCAGGCCAAAGCCGTTTTCGATGAACTCCAGGTTTCCTGGGATAAAACTAAGCCGCTGCTTTTGGGCGTCGCGAAAGGGAGCGATCGAAAAGCCGGGCTGGAAACGCTGTTTTTTGAGGCGACGGGAGAGGGCATCGCCTTGCCGCCTGACTCACCTGCGCTACATGTTATTCAGCATATTCGCGATGACTCCCACGATCACGCTATCTCCGGTCATCGGAAGAAAAGAGCCAAGGTCAAAAATACCAGTAGCCTGGAACTGATCGAGGGGGTGGGACCAAAGCGTCGTCAAACGTTGCTTAAGTATATGGGCGGGCTACAACCGCTACAGAATGCCAGTATCGAAGAAATTGCTAATGTGCCGGGAATTTCTTCAGCTTTGGCAGAAAAAATTTACTATGCATTGAAACACTAGGGACAATGTAGCAACATACTCACAATACCCACTCCGGCCAGACAGTTATCAAAAGAACTATGCAATTTAATATACCTACGTGGCTTACCCTGTTTCGCGTTGCATTAATTCCTTTCTTTGTGCTGGCGTTCTATCTTCCTTTCGCCTGGGCACCTCTGGCCTGCGCCGTCATTTTTGTTGGAGCGGCGGTCACTGACTGGTTTGATGGATTTTTGGCGCGTCGTTGGAAACAAACTACCCGTTTTGGGGCTTTTCTCGACCCGGTAGCGGATAAAGTGATGGTTGCCGTTGCTTTGGTTTTAGTCGCCGAGCATTACCACTCTTGGTGGATCACACTGCCCGCCGCAACGATGATCGCCCGTGAGATCATTATTTCCGCTCTTCGTGAGTGGATGGCGGAGATTGGAAAGCGGAGTAGTGTGGCCGTTTCCTGGATCGGAAAAGTGAAAACGACCGCCCAGATGCTGGCGCTGTTTGCATTGCTGTGGCGTCCTGACATGCTGGTTCAAGGTGTTGGCGTTGCGGCCTTGTACGTGGCTGCGGTGTTGACGTTCTGGTCGATGTTTCAATATTTGAACGCTTCGCGGCATGATCTGTTCGAACATTAATCGAGCTGGCGCAAAAATCAGCGAGTGAGTGATTTCGGCCGATAATTTCATTGACTCGCTGCGATAGGTCAGTAGAATGCACCGCATCGACAGCAAGCATGGCTTGTAAGTCACTTTAACAGATGAAGTCAATCTGTTACGCGGGAATAGCTCAGTTGGTAGAGCACGACCTTGCCAAGGTCGGGGTCGCGAGTTCGAGTCTCGTTTCCCGCTCCAATTCTTGTTCTATAGACAGCCACCAACGTCTATAGCTCTCTGATTCAACAGGGTAATCGCTCTGTTGAATAGCCAGAAAAATCGACTGAAAACCACCGTCAACCACGCCGAAGTAGTACACAAATTAGTACCCGGAAATCGGGTGCGTTACGGATGCGGATTGTTTGCTGAGTCGCTTCCTTGTGCGCGGTACACCTCTCTTCAACCTTGAAGGAGGCATATCCTATGGCGTTAACTGATGCAGTCGCCCGGCAAGCCCGCACCACCGGCAAAGCCTATACCCTGAACGACCCCGATGGGCTGTCGTTGTTCGTGACCGCCAACGGCACGAAGAAATGGCACTTCCGTTTTTCGTTGCAGGGCAAACAGCAGCGCATTTCCTTAGGCTCTTATCCTGAATTCTCCCTTAAACAGGCGCGCCAGCAGCGCGACGAATTGCGTGCGCAGTTGGCCGGAGGTGTCGATCCGCGCAGCTATCGTCAGCAGTCCAACTCTGAGGTGCAAAATACCTTTGACGCGGTGTTCCGTCAGTGGCGCGACTTCAAGGCGTTGAGTCTGGAGAGTGGACGGCAAAGCACGCTGTCGCAGATCGATCGCATCTTCGCCAAAGACGTGCTGCCGTCGCTGGGCAGTCTGTCGATTTTCGACGTTGAACCGTTGCATATTCTGGACGTTTTACGCCGAATTGAGCGGCGTAAGGCGTTTACCACCGCTGAGAAAATCAGAACGTGGCTGAACCAACTGTTTCGCTACGCCAAAGTGGAAAAGGGAGTGCGCTACAATCCTGCCAGCGATCTGGATATCGTGACCGCACCCCGCCCGCCGGTGACGCACAATCCCTTTTTACGCATGGATGAACTGCCTGCGTTTCTGCGCACGCTGCGCGACTATGGCGGGCAGGAGACGACGCAACAGGGGTTACGGCTGCTGCTGTTGACGGGCGTGCGTACCGGCGAGTTACGCCTTGCCGAGCCTGAGCAGTTCGATCTTAAGCGTGGGCTGTGGATTATTCCGCCCGCATCGGTCAAGCAGTTGCAGGTCAGGATACGCCGGGAGGGTAATAGCGTTCCGGCTTATGTGGTGCCGCTCCGCGACAGGCCATCGATATCGTGAAAGCGCTTTTAACGTTGCAGAAGCGACGACCGGTGCAACGCTACCTGCTTCCCAATAGCAACAACCTGCAAAAGCGCATCAGCGAAAATACGCTTAATAGCGCGCTGAAACGTATGGGTTATAAGGATCGACTAACCGGTCACGGCATTCGGGCGACGATCTCGACAGCGTTCTACCAGTTTGTGGGTGATCGCTGCGGCGATGGTAGCTACCTTATCCCAATGCCTTAGGGCTGCATCCTTTTTGCTCTTAGTGAAGCAACTGCATTTTGCATACACACTGATGCGTACAACAACCTTTATAGCTGACGCAGCCGTCTGCGGTCTTTTGCTGCCTCAGCGAATGCATCCCGTCACTTCATACGGCGGAAAGCCGTTGCAAGTGACGCCGCTAACGAACTCTGCGCCAACCCTTACGCCACAGCGCTTTCCGGCGCGACCTGTCATCTGACGTACACTTGCTGCGTCAATTTTCATCGACCCACTTATCAGAGGAGGGCTGAACCGATATCTGAGGCAGGCTTTCAGCCTGAGGGGATTACCCTGCTGATGCAGGCGGCTGCACAGAGTGCATAACCGATATCCCCGTTATACCTCAACCGCTGCCGCTCCGGCGCGCAGGTATTGTTCAGTGCGGCACGGTAAATCCGTGTCGTAAATCGCCGTGGCCGGAGAACAAAGGTTATTGAGGATGGGGGGATAGCATATGTTACGATTAAGTCGGAAGATATTGAGGCTGCGGGATGAGGTTGTAAGTATCCCTCTGATACGGACCATTCATTTTTAGAGATCTTCCGGCATACTGACTATGTACCCGGAGGAGATCATCATGTGTAAAGCCCGATTCACTGAGCACCAGATCATCGCCGTTCTGAAGTCCGTCGAAGC
>NZ_CAMKXG010000258.1 GCF_946477055.1 Lonsdalea britannica
ACAACATCTTTTTCACGCGTCCGATTTTTGCCGATCGCGCCGGGATCTTCCCCGCCGTGCCCCGGATCCAGCATCACCACCAGCGGTCTTTCCCGCCCGGGCTTTCCGGCAAGCGGCGCTTCCTGCGGCAGCGTACGTTCAAGATCGCCCTTGTTGTAGTCCTCCAGCAACGCCAGCAGCGGATCTTCCGCATTGTCGTAACGCCCCTCGACCGGATAAAGATCAAGCACGAGACGATTTTTGAATCCGGCGACCGGCGACAGAGCAAATGTTTTGGGGCTGACCTGCTGCTTCAGTTCCAGCACCAGCCGCACCGTCTGCTTATCGAACTGCCCTGCCCGGGCGGTCTTGATGTAAGGGTCACCTTGATTGAAGCGCTGGCCGACATTTTTCAGCACGCTGTTCAGGGAGACATTTTCGATGTCCACCACCAACCGCCGGGGATTATCCAGCATAAACTGCCGATACTTCAGGGGGTGGCTGGATTCCAGCGTAACGCGGGTATAGGCCGATGCAGGCCAGATACGCACGGCGATAACCTGCGACGTGGCGGCAATACCCACGCCGGTAACACTCAACAGCCAGGTCGCAGCCGCACCCTGTAATAGTCGTCGGCGGGTCAGGGGGTGATTCGAATCAGACATGCAGCTCCGGTTTACGTACGGGGTAACAACCAATGACGATAAAAAAGGTTATGTTTTTCAGAAACGCCCGAAACTTTAGCGAATCTGCCCCATACTGTCATGGAAAAAGTTTCCCGTTTAAGCGTGAATACTGGGGTCGCGGCATGAAAAAATGCGGACGATGAAACGCTTGCCTTTTACGCCATTAAGAATAAAAATACAAAAATACCGAATAAAAATTCAGGAGGCTCGCAGTGAAGGAACGTAGTACAGAACTGGTGCAAGGCTTCCGCCATTCAGTTCCTTATATCAACGCGCATCGCGGCAAAACGTTCGTCATCATGCTGGGCGGTGAAGCGATTGAGCATGAAAACTTCAGCAATATCGTCAGCGACATCGGTCTGCTTCACAGTCTGGGCATCAAGCTGGTTGTGGTTTACGGCGCCCGTCCGCAGATCGACGCCAATCTGGTCGCACACCATTGCGAGCCGACCTATCACAAACATACCCGCATTACCGACAGCACCACGCTGGAACTGGTGAAGCAAGCCGCCGGTATGCTGCAGCTGGACATCACCGCCCGCCTGTCGATGAGCCTGACCAATACGCCGCTGCAAGGCGCGCATATTAACGTCGTCAGCGGCAATTTCGTCATCGCCCAACCGCTTGGCGTGGATGACGGCGTGGACTACTGCCACAGCGGCCGTATTCGTCGTATCGACGAAGAGGCGCTTCACCGCCAGCTGGCGAGCGGCGCTATCGTGCTGCTCGGCCCCGTCGCGGTTTCCGTGACCGGCGAAAGCTTCAATTTGACCTCAGAAGAGGTGGCGACGCAGCTGGCGATAAAACTGCGGGCGGAAAAGATGATCGGCTTCTGCGCCGAACAAGGCGTCACCGACAAGAATGGCAATGTTATCCCTGAGATGCTGCCGGAAGAGGCGCAACACCTGATTCAGAGCCAGGAGGAAGTGGAAGACTTCAATTCCGAAGTAGTGCGTTTCCTGCGCGGCGCTGTGAAAGCCTGCCGCAGCGGGGTACGCCGTAGCCACCTCATCAGCTATCAGGAAGAGGGCGCGCTATTGCAGGAACTGTTTTCTCGCGATGGTATCGGGACTCAGGTGGTCATGGAGAGCGCCGAGCAGGTACGCCGCGCCACCATCAACGATATCGGGGGGATTCTGGAACTGATTCATCCGCTGGAACAGCAAGGCATTCTGGTGCGCCGCTCCCGCGAACAGCTGGAAATGGAAATCGACAAATTCACCGTCGTCGTCCGAGATAACCTGACCATCGCCTGCGCGGCGCTTTATCCGTTCCCCGAAGAAAGCATTGCCGAGATGGCGTGCGTGGCGGTGCATCCGGAATATCGCAACTCTTCCCGTGGCGACGAGCTGCTGCATCACATCGAGACTCAGGCACGTCATCAGGGACTTAAACGCCTGTTCGTGCTGACGACGCACAGCATCCACTGGTTCCAGGAGCGCGGCTTCCAGCCCGCTGAAGTCGCGATGCTGCCAAGGCGTAAGCAGGAGCTGTATAACTATCAGCGCCGCTCGAAAATACTGGTCATGGATCTCTAAAGCGCTATCGCAGGACCAGACCGGCGCGAAAGCTCTATTCTTTCGCGCCGCCCCTTTCTTTAACCCTTTTCCATGTCGCCCGACGACTCCGCCATCAAAGATCGAATACGCGCCTCAAGTCCGCTATAGCGCTGCGTCGGCGTACTCACCGCCCGGCACAGTATTGCCCTATCGCTGAAAAGCGACAGCCGCTGTCGAGCGCGAGTGATCGCGGTGTACACCAACTCCCGCGTCAAGACAGGCAGAAAGTGATTCGGCAGCGCCAGCGCCGTGTGTTCGAACTCCGAGCCCTGAGACTTATGCACGGTCATGGCATAGGCCGTTTCATGCGGCGGCAGGCGGCTAGGCGCGACCGATTTGGTTCGACCTTCCGGCAGTTGGAAATAGACCCGCAGCTCACCCTGTTCGTTCGTCATACTCATGCCGATGTCGCCGTTGAATAACCCCAGCACGGCATCGTTGCGCTCAATCATTACGGGGCGGCCGACATACCAGCGCCCGCCATTAAGCGTGGGCCGTTGAATCAGTCCCGCCACCTGCAATGCGCGTTCAATCCGCTGATTCAGTCCAGCGACGCCAAACGGCCCTTCCCGAAGCGCACACAGCTGTCGGTAACGTTGAAAAGCCTGCAGTACCTGCTCCGGAGCATCACCGCGCTGAATACGCTGAAGATAATCCGTGTACCCTTCCACCGCCTGGTCCAGCAGGCGCTGATAGTCTGCGTTATCCGCCAGCGGCAAACAGACGATATCGTCATACCCGTGCTGCAAAACGGCCTGTAGCTGTGCTTCGTCTCCCCGGTTGACCGCCTTCGCCAACTGTCCGATACCCGAGTGCGCAGTGAAGCGGTAGCTCTTGCGCAGCAGACAAATGCTATCGGCCACCGAGGCATGTTCCGCCGAGCCCGCTTCCAGCGTGCAACCGGTAAGGCGATTCAGCTGCTGACTCCGCTTCTGACTGTAGCCCTGTTCGGCGAAGCGACAGATGTCGCCCAGCACTGCCCCGGCCTCGACCGAAGCCAGCTGGTCTCGGTCGCCCAACAGGATGATGCGGGCCTGTGGCGGTAGCGCGGCGATTAGATTCGCCATCATCGGGAGATCGACCATCGAGGCTTCGTCCACCACCAGTACATCCAAGTGCAGCGGATTATCCTGATGGTAGCGCAGGCGCTGGCTGTCAGGCACCGCGCCCAACAGGCGGTGCAGCGTGGTCGCCTCCTGCGGAAAAGCCATTCGCTGAGCGTCGCTGAGCGGCAGCTGGCTTAACACGCTGCCCAATGATTCGGTGAGACGCGCGGCGGCTTTTCCGGTGGGCGCCGCCAGCTGAATACGCGGCGACGGCCCATCCTGCAGTTCTATCAGCGCCGCCAGCAGTCTGGCGACCGTCGTCGTTTTACCAGTACCCGGCCCTCCTGAAATCACCGCAATTCGCCGGGTCAATGCGACCGCCGCGGCGATCTTTTGCCAGTCGGCTTCGCCCTCCACCGCAGGAAACAGGCCATCCAACACCGCGCGGATATGGGCTTCGTCATAGACAGGCTCGGCACGATTACCGGCGATAAACTGCGCGACTCGGCACTCGCCCTGCCAGCTGCGCTGCAGGTACAGATTGTCCTGCTGAAAAACCAGCGGAGCAGGATCTTCACCCTCGCTGACGGCGGGATCGTTCAACAACCGCTGTCGCCATTCACTTTCATCCGGTTTCCCTAACCGCTGCCAGATCTCCTGAGCCAGCGCCCGATCCCGCCCGTCAAACAAGGAATTAGGATGAAGCTGTGACAGCGGCAGACAAACGTGCCCCGCGCCAACGTAGGCGCTGAGGCATGCCGCCGCCAGCAGGAGGTACGGCTGGTCGTCGTCCGCCAGCATGCGGGCAAACTGCACGTCCAGCGGACGCAACCATCGCCGCTGACGCGCTTCTTCCAACAGCTCAATCATGCCCGACATGCGCGCCCTCCGTTACCTCTTCGCCGCAAAACAAACCATCCATATCGTCGACAAACGCCCGGGATGGACGCGAGAAATAGATCCCGTTGCCGGGATGCTCGGCGCTGACGCCACGTAAAAACAGATAAAAAACGCCGCCGAAGTGCTGTTCATACTCGTAGTCCGGCAGTCGGTGTCGCAAATAACGATGCAGCGCCAGCGTGTAGAGCTGGTACTGCAGGTCGTACCGATGTTCCGCCATCGCCCGCATCATGGCGTCCTGCGTATAGGCGCTGGCGTCATGACCCAGCCAGTTGGATTTGTAATCCAGCAGGTAGTAACGCCCCTCCCAGACAAACACCAGGTCGATAAATCCCTTCAGCATGCCTTTGACCTGCTGGAACGATAAGGCCGGGCAGAGCGCGGAGAGCGGGTCATGATGTCGTATCAGGCTATCCAGCGCGTCGGCGGTGAGCATCCGCTGTATCGGCAGATAAAACTGCAGCTCGGCCTGTTTATGCCCATTATCCAACTCGACGAGCCGAATCCCGTCATCGTTGAGCGGCAGGCTCAGGACGTTCTCCATCCAGGGTTTCAGCACCGACAGCCACTCATCCTCAATGCCATAGTGCCGCAGCTGTTCCAGTAGCCACTCGTCGTCGATCGGCTGGGTGAAATCCAGCGTCTCGAACAGGCT
>NZ_CAMKXG010000259.1 GCF_946477055.1 Lonsdalea britannica
AATAATGAGAAACCGCTTAACCCGAGCTGCTTTAGCCGCAAACCACAGGTCATTCCGGTGGAATAGGTTTTATTGATAGACGGGTATTCTGGGAATCAGCGTTTAGCAGCGGTGCAACAGCATGATCGACGCGCACCTTTTTAAGGCACATGTCTGCCATCTACGAATAACGGCATGAGTGTCTATGAGGAAAACTGAAATGCGATAGAGATTGTCTCCGATACTCATCAAACACTTCAGGCAATGTTTCCCCTCATGCGCTCTTATTTCTCCCGTCTAAGCATGATGCCGAAGATCATGGCGGGAGGGAATCGCGCTAATAGTGGAGGGAACAAAAATATATTCAGGCCTTCAGAAAAAAGTGAACGTACGCAAATAACATTCACGGTAAAATAAACACGATCATCACCCACGCGATAAAAAATAACGACACTCAAGCAGCATTTAAAATAACATCCACGGCAATACAGAATCTCGCCGGAGAGGCTAAATAGATATTTTACGTACTGAAGTTCAGCGCACATGAACGCTCTTTCCAGCACGTTTATAAACCTGTCGTCGCATTGCAGTTATTTTGGCGAGAAGCGACGAAGTCCCCTCAGGATTGATAATGGCCGTCTCTCGAACCTGCCTGCTGGCGGACGGCATGGATCAATCCCTATCGCAATGACGTCATCGTTCGTCTGGAGTAATACCAGACACCCACGACGAAAACGCGACAAAAATAAAGCAATCCATTGATTTTCATTGACTAAATAATCAATTTCGCATGATGGGGTACGTTTAAAAGCAATGTCACATTCCGCCCGTGGCTACGGCACTTATCGCTTTTGCTAATCGACAATCAATATTATTAATTGGCCTAATGAGCCGCCAAACGGGATGATAGCGACATCAAATCAGTTCGGTCTAAACCGAGAGGAAAATAGATAAATTTTCAGCCATGAACATGGTAATTAAATTTTTCTCGTTGTCTGCCCGATATAAAAATCCAGGCAAGGCCATCGGCATTAATTATTTTAAAATCGACACTTTATCTACCAGAAATAAAGTGACCGCGTTGATAAAAAGGCAATTATCACACGCTCTATTTAGCCGTTATTGCGTCACAGATGGTGTGCCGTGCTCGTTATTTTTATCGCCAAGAACATATTAATTATTTCTTTATTATCCAACCAGAGCGAATTCAACATGATCTCTACGACCGTATTTATGACCGGATTTATGACCAGCGCCGGATTATTAATGTCTATCGGCGCACAGAATTCATTCGTATTGCGTCAGGGCGTGCGTCGGGAACATGTCTTTTTAGTCTGTTCCCTCTGCTTCATGCTCGACATTATATTGATCAGCGCAGGCGTGTTTGGCGTCAGCGAGTTGCTCAGTTCCCACCCGTGGGCGCTGAAATTACTGACGCTGGCAGGCGTGCTGTTTTTGATTCACTACGGCTTCGGCGCGCTGCGTAGCGCCTGGCGCGGCAACCAGAGTCTGCGCCTTGGCGCGACCGGTAATGCCGGTGCCAGCCGTCTTTCGGCCGTGACCGCTTGTCTGGCGGTCAGTCTTCTCAACCCTTCCGTGTATCTGGATACCATCGCCATCATCGGCGGCATATCATCCGGACTGAGCCAGGAGCACAAAACGTTTTATCTATTCGGCGCGCTGCTGGCATCGGGGATCTGGTTTTACGCCATCGGCTACCTCTCCTTCGCCTGCGCCCGGCTGTTTGAGAAAAACAGCACCTGGCGCGTGTTGGACAGTTTTATCGGCGTGTACATGCTGTTTATTGCCTGGCATCTGCTACAACTTCTGTTATCTCCGGCGGCGTAATCCCCCCACGCCGCCTCGGGTTCCGTCAGATGTTTTAACGGGCAATTCGGGTCGCCAACGACGCGACGCGACGAATCGCTTCCCGCAGCATCGTGTCCGTCACCGCAAACGGCATCGCGTCCATATCCGACGTGTTGACGGCGGCCTGCACAATGGCCTGCAGTTCGTCATTGGTCAGGTCCGGGCTGATATCCGCCAACGTCAGCGGCACGGCGCAAGCCTGCGCCAGCGACAAGGCATCCAGCAGTTCTTCGTCGCTGCGCGACTCCAGCGCCAGCAGGCACAGATTGCCAAATCCCACCAGCAGGCCGTGGCCGAAGTCGCGGGTCTTGTCGCAGACGGTAAAGCCCTCGAACAGCGCATGGGCCGCCGCGGCATGCGCGCCGCTGGCCATGATCGACGTCAGCCCGGCGAACAGGAATATCGCATCCAGCACCTGATCCAACGCCTCGTTGGTGCGCCCTTCCGCCACCGCGCGGCAGGCTTCGGCGCCATAACGTTCGATCAGCTGGAAACAGATGGCGCCGTGGGCGCGGGAAGACGCGGCCAAACCGCTGTGATTGTTTCCGGTATCGATCGCCCGGAACTCATACCACTTCGCCAGCGTATCCCCCAACCCTGCGGCGAGCCAGCGCAGCGGCGCCTGAGCTAACAACGTGCTGTCGATGATGACCGCATTCGGCGCAGACGGAAGATGACGCACCTCGACAAAATGCCCATCTTCTTCGTAGATAACAGAAAGCGGAGTGACCGCCGCGCAGGTACCGGCGATGGTCGGCAGCGTTACGATGGGGATCCCCGCCTGATGCGCCACCAGCTTACCGGTGTCGAGCGACTTCCCGCCGCCCGCGGACAACAGAACGTCGCTGTTGGTTTCCACCACGCGGGCGCGCAGCCGTTCGACCTGCTTGACGCTACAATGTCCGCTGAACCCTTCGACGGCGCTTAACGTGAGGCCCGCCTGCGCCAGCTGAGCGCGGATCTTGTCTTCCGTCGCCGCCAATGCCTGATGACCGCCAACGACCAGTACGCGCTGACCCAGCCCGGCGCATATATCCCCGAGTTGATGGCTAGCGTCCGCCCCGCGCACAATATTCGCGGGGAAAATAACCTGTTGTGTCATGTGTTTTCCTGCCTATTTTTAGCGTAAACCAAGGATGGCGTCAGACACCGTGCAGACGCTCTCCGTGCGGCATTCCTGACGACCTCTCTCCACGTTAGCACCTGCGGCGGTGAAATGCGTTCTCTCTGTCGGTCATCCGGAACCGTGACGGCACGGGACGGCGGCGCATCTTCCATTCGCTCTCCGTCCCGCCCTTTTCCGCCCTATCCGGCACAGGTCGATGGTCCAGTCGGGCCGATGACGGACGGAAACGATTGACCGTCAGCAATTAATGTCGATACAACGCCTGACAGCACGCGCCGCTTCTGACAAAATACGCGCCATCCCCCGTTTGTGAAATGATGGATTTTCTGTAGATGGTTGCGAAACTTATTGATGGTAAAACGATTGCGCAGCAGGTTAAGAGCGAAGTTGCTGCGCGTGTCCAAGAGCGTCTGGCCGCCGGTAAGCGAGCGCCGGGTCTGGCGGTTATCCTGGTAGGGGACGATCCTGCGTCTCAGATTTATGTCGGCAGCAAGCGCCGGGTCTGTGAGGAAGTCGGTTTCATTTCCCGCTCTTACGATCTGCCCTCCACCACCTCCGAAAGCGAGCTGCTGGCGCTGATTGACCGGCTGAATGCCGATGAGACCATCGACGGTATTCTGGTGCAGCTGCCGCTGCCGCAGGGCATCGACAACACCAGCGTTATTGAACGCATCGCGCCCGATAAAGACGTGGATGGCTTCCATCCTTACAACGTCGGCCGTCTCTGCCAGCGCGCGCCGCTGCTGCGTTCCTGCACGCCGCGTGGGATTATCACGCTGCTGGAGCAGTACAACATCGACATGTTCGGCCTGAATGCCGTCGTCGTCGGCGCGTCAAACATCGTTGGGCGTCCGATGAGTCTGGAACTGCTGCTGGCCGGTTGCACCACCACCGTGACACACCGTTTCACGAAAAATTTGCGTCAGCACGTTGAGAACGCCGATTTGCTGGTCGTAGCCGTGGGCAAACCGGGCTTTATTCCGGGCGACTGGATCAAACCCGGCGCGGTCGTTATCGATGTCGGCATCAATCGACTGGACGACGGCAAACTGGTCGGCGATATCGATTTTGCCGGTGCGAGCGAACGCGCATCCTACATTACGCCAGTCCCCGGCGGCGTCGGCCCGATGACCGTAGCC
This sequence comes from Lonsdalea britannica, assembly GCF_946477055.1. Lineage (GTDB taxonomy): Bacteria > Pseudomonadota > Gammaproteobacteria > Enterobacterales > Enterobacteriaceae > Lonsdalea > Lonsdalea britannica_A. The sequence goes on from NZ_CAMKXG010000259.1 coordinate 4,114, forward strand.
ACCCTGATTCAAAATACCTTGCAGGCATGCGAGGAATATCACGACACACCCGCAAAGGCATAAAAAGACATTATGGAAATTTTTCACCTGAACCAACATCCGCACGTTGAACTGTGCGACCTGCTGAAACTCCTTGGCTGGAGCGACAGCGGGGCTTCCGCCAAACAGCTCATCGCCAACGGCGACGTGAGCGTCGACGACCAGATTGAAACGCGTAAGCGCTGCAAAATCGTCGCCGGTCAGGTCGTGCGTTTCGCAGACCAGGCGGTCACCGTTCAGGCGTAACTCGCCCGACTGAGATCAACGCGGCATCGCCTCGTTCACCCGCATCTTCGCCCTCGCGGAGATGCGTTTTATTTCCTCCCATCCCCCTTCACCCTCTTCCATAATTTCCGCTGCCATCATGCCGATTGGAATACGCCCCACCCCACCGGGGTTCGAGATCGTCAATGTTCGCATTTAGGCAAAAAGCGGGAAGATCTCGCGCCAGACGGCGGAGAAATGAAAACGGGCCGGGTGCCTGTTGGCTTCCGGCCCGTTGGAGGGCGTGAAACACGGCGAAACATCAGGTTCGCCGCGTGGGGGTGAACGGTTTACTTACGTCGCCAGATCGTCCCCTGAGGACCGTCTTCCAGCACGATTTTCATTTCATTGAGACGATCGCGCGCGGCATCCGCCAGACCCCAGTCTTTATTCT
>NZ_CAMKXG010000260.1 GCF_946477055.1 Lonsdalea britannica
TGTATGACTGATTCACATCGCAGAGTTATTTTTGACCCTGTGCAGCATCATTGGTTCGTATAATGTATGACGCTATGTTTCAAAAGAGTTCTGAGTCATTCCGGTAGAATGGGTTGGCTTTTGGGGTTTACCGGAATGGCGAAGGTTCGTCTTTATACATAGAGTACATTATGCTTATCAATTTGTGTCTAGCGGCAGAATTAGACTATCTTCATGATTTAATTCTTTAACTTGTAGTGCTTCTGTCATCTCTTCTAGACAGTTATCAATAATTTTTATATTTGACCATGAATACCAAGAATGACTATTCATTCGACCTGATTGCCGTGCATTGTCCTCAATAAAAAGGATTTTATTTTCATAGTCAACTCTTGGCGTAATGTCTAAATAACGGTTGTCTTTTTTTACTACAGCATGAAATTCAGCCTCGATAAACCCTTTTTTCCTATCCTCCCACAACATCCATCCATATATTGCTTCGCCGCCGTTTTCTTTTATATAGTCTTCGCAATTATTAAAGCAATAACCAGCTCTTGTATTAGGTGCTTTAGTTAATGGTAAATACATTGGGGTAGTTTTTAGCCCTAAGCTCCTGACCAAAAACCGAACAGAGCTACTAATTTTTTTTGGAGTTTTTGGGGTTATTTTTTGTTTTATTTTCATTGAGTTACCTTGCAACTGTACGTTCTGCTCTGCAAGCAATTATAGCATACATTTTAGTGGCTAAAATTCTCAGCATCGCCGCGAAGCGGTTCGGGGTTCTGTGACACCCTTTAATCTTTATTGTTGATTCGGCGCGGCAGCAGAGTAGTGATTCGAGCAAGGACCGTATTATGAAACGTGGCGAAAGGCGGTCCTTAACAACATTCCGATGGATTTTTTTATCCGTTATTCAGGCCAGCAGGCCGATATGAAAAACGGCCAGCGTCTTGAACGGCGCGGTAAACTTTTGCGGACTGAAGCAAAGCTAAGTTTTATCATTTCTACGCATCGCTGTCGTTCGTCAGTTTGCATGGCAAGATTTACCACTATCAGGTGCCATGTGTAAAAGCGATCTGCCGGAAGCGTATCAGACACGCTGGCTGGATGATTGCAGCGATGAAGATAATGAGCCGTTGGATTTTCAGATTATCCATCACGATCTGGAGCATGGCACTGAAGAAGTGGTGTTTGATTCAGCGCATCAACACGACCAATGACAGCACCGGGAATGCCAGTTTCCACACTTCCGCACCTTGGTTCGCATAATGTATATTATGTTAAATTAGATTTATGGTCCGATGCATTACACCATCCCAGACCGTTTCACATGTCGTTGTGCAAAACCCCCGCTCTTCACTTCATCATGTGGGATGAGATTATCGACATTGATAACTCCGCCATCGTCTACACACTAATCCTCGATAATGTCTGTCATTCATTCTTCACCTCTGTGGAACCAAGTTTTTAATACATGCTGGGTGGATCTCTGTCACTGGAAAACTGGCGCTGTTGATCCGATACAGCCCCAGCCGTCACTCGACATATTACGTTTTTCACGCGGTCCCGTTTCTCATACAACGTGACGTTGCTCCGCAACAGAATTTAAAATGAGCCCGACATCCTGTTTTACTGCCTCAGTCGCGTTGTTCGTTGCACGCGAACATCAACCGCACGAATCACTTTTGGCCTTACTGCAATTCAGCTGGAATATCCTGGCTCGACAGATTCGCCAACTGGCCAAACAGCGGATCCCACTGTTGTATGTCCAAACGTACAATCAAATTTTCACGTGTGAACGGATCGCCATGAATCATTGACTTCACCTCATCCAGCGTCGCCGCGCGGAAGATCAGAAACCCTGCCCTTAATGGCGTGTCTTTGAGCGGTCCTGATGCTATCAGGCGACCCGCTTTGATTAATCCCTGAAGATAGCGGACATGTTCCGCAACGTGAGTATTCCAGCCTGTCCCATCTGGATGGTCCATTCTGACGATATAAATGCCCATAACGATTCTCCTGATGTGTTATTCAACAACAGAGAAAGTGTAATGCTTCATTTTGATGGCTAAAATCAGCATCTGATAGGTTCACTCACAACGGATAGTTGTTAATGCCAGATACGATCACTAGCATGCGTGTGTTTATCTCCGCAGTCAGATTGGGGTCATTTGCAGCAGCGGCTGAGAAAATGGATATGTCGCCGCAAATGGTGGCTCGTCATATCGCTTCCCTGGAGTCGAGGCTCAATGCGCGGTTATTGAACCGTACGACGCGAAAACAGAGCCTCACCGCCGTAGGTCGGGACTATTACCCGCGCTGTCTGCGCATTCTCGCGGATATCGATGACGCGGAGCGGTGTGCGAGCAACCACAGCGACGTGCTGTCTGGCACGTTGCGTCTAAATGCGCCTGTCACCTTCGGACGCTATGCGCTGATGCCCTTTATGACGGAATTTCTGGCGCGTTATTCGGGCGTAAAGGCTGAAGTCATCCTCTCGGATGCGTGGTCTGACCCGGAGGCGGATGGCTTTGATGTCGTGATTCGTATCGGCGAGCCTGACAAGAATTTGCGCCAGATTGCTTTGCCCTTGCCCGCCTATCAGCTCATTGTCTGCGCGGCGCCAGCATATCTGCGTCAGGCCGGTACACCGACACGCCCGGAAGAACTCTCTCAATATGAATGTCTGGGGTTTTCCCCCTGGCGAGCGGGATTAACGAATCGCTGGGTTTTCGTGAAAGATCAGGAACAGATTATCGTTGAGGTCGCCAGCCGTTTGACGGTGAATGACTGGAGCGCCCTATTTAGCGCCGCGCTCAGCGGAACAGGCATTGTATTAGGATATGATAAGGCTATGGCAAAGGCGTTGGATCGTGGGGAATTGGTCCAGATACTGCCTGATTACACTTTTCCGAACAGGCCGCTGCATGCGTTGTTTAGCCCAACGCAGCGGCATGAATCGAAAACGCGCGTTTTCATTGATGCGTTCACACACTACTTAGCGGAAAATTAGTGGTGATTGCGAGGTGGTGATAACGCCGGAGGAAGTTTTTCCGTCATTGACTGTCCCCGGGACATATCCCGGAGACAACGGTGATGCGAGTTAGTTGAGTTTGTACTGCAGCGTGATCTCGGCGTTCAGCACTTGCGAAACCGGGCAGCCGGCTTTGGCTTTATTGATGATTTTGTCGAAAGTCGCTTCTTCAATGCCCGGCACTTTCACCGCGCTTTCCAGCTCAATTTTGGTGATGGCGAATCCGCCATTGGCCTTGTCCAGCGATACCACGGCCGTCGTATCAATGCTGTCCGGCTTAAAACCTTCGTCACCTAACATCAGCGACAGCGCCATGGAAAAACAGGCAGCATGCGCGGCGCCAATCAGTTCCTCAGGGTTGGTGCCGGGTTTGCCTTCAAAACGGGTGTTGAAGCCGTAGGGCTGCTGACTCAGCGCACCGCTTTCCGTCGATACCGTACCTTTACCCTGTTTGATGTCGCCTTCCCAGTGGGCTTGCCCTTTCTTATGAATGGTCATGCTTACTCTCCTGTTAATGAGACTGAACAGTAAGTATAGAAAGTCATGCCGATCTTGCCTGACTTGCTAACGATAAATCCCCTATCGGTCTCATTTGCTGTCCCGATATACGCCTGACGTCTGAATGTTTCTGGCATACACTCAGTATTCACCGTTCGATGCTATTTCCGTCATTTTTTCTCTCACCGGTAAGGCAAACGTATGAGCCAACTTTTCACTCCATCAAAACTGGGAGCGCTGACACTCGATAATCGCATTGTCATCGCCCCGATGTGCCAATACTCCGCCGAGCAAGGGTTTCCCAGCGAGTGGCACACCATGCACCTCGGCAATCTGGCGCAATCCGGCGCCGGTCTGTTGATTTTGGAAGCGACCGCAGTTCAGCCTGAAGGCCGCATCAGCCCTAAGGATTTAGGGATCTGGAACGACGAACAGGCCGCCGAACTGACGAAACAGGTAGCGCATATTCGACGCTATTCGCCAATCAAACTCGGTATTCAGCTTGCTCATGCGGGGCGTAAGGCTTCCACCGCAGAACCCTGGAACGGTGGAAAAGATGTTGCTATCGCCGACGGAGGCTGGCAAACGGTGGCGCCTTCGGCACTGGCCTATGCGGATAGCCGCCAGCCGCAAGCGCTGACCATAGAACAGATCCACCAGCTCAGAGCGGATTTTATTTCCGCCGCGGAACGGGCCGAAAAAGCGGGATTTGATCTGATCGAGCTGCATGCCGCCCACGGATATCTGCTGCATCAGTTTCTCTCCCCCCTATCCAACCAACGCAGCGACGACTATGGCGGTTCGCTGGAAAACCGCATGCGGTTGGTGTTGGAGGTGTTCGCGGATGTTCGTGAGGCGGTATCTATCGCCGTGGGTGTCAGAATTTCCGCCACGGATTGGGTTGATGGCGGCTGGAACGAAGCCGACTCGGTGGTATTGTCGAAACAGCTGGAAGCATTAGGCTGTGATTATATCCATGTCTCCAGCGGCGGCCTGTCGCCTGAGCAGAAAATCCCCGTTGGCCCTAACTATCAGGTGCCGCTGGCCTCACAGATCCACGAATCGGTCAGTATCTCGACGATTGCCGTGGGTCTGATTACCGAAGCGGAACAGGCTGAAGCCATTATAGCGACCGGACAGGCGGATTTTGTCGCCCTTGCCCGTGGCGTACTGTTCGACCCGCGCTGGCCGTGGCATGCCGCCGCCAAATTAGGCGATACCATCTCGGTTTCGCCGCAATATTTGCGCTGCGAGCCGCATTATCTGAGGGGGTTATTC
>NZ_CAMKXG010000261.1 GCF_946477055.1 Lonsdalea britannica
TAGATTAGGGCGATGCCCTCTCATTTACTACATCGATGGAGAGCGATATGTCTGACGTATTTCACCTGGGATTAACCCCAAAAGATTTGCACGGCGCCGAACTGGCGATTGTGCCGGGCGATCCGGCTCGGGTAGAGAAAATCGCCCGTCTGATGGAGAACCCGGTGTTTCTGGCCTCTCACCGCGAATTCACGTCCTGGCGCGCCGAACTGGCGGGTAAGCCCGTGATTATCTGCTCGACTGGCATCGGCGGCCCGTCTACGTCAATTGCGGTGGAAGAGTTGGCGCAGCTGGGGGTTCGTACGTTTCTGCGCGTCGGCACGACCGGCGCGATCCAGCCTCATATCGCCGTGGGCGATGTGTTGGTGACGACAGCGGCGGTACGTCTCGACGGCGCCAGCCTGCATTTTGCGCCGATGGAATTCCCCGCCGTCGCGGACTTCGCCTGCACGTCGGCGCTGGTGGAGGCCACTCGCGCCGCGGGTCATACGCTACACGTCGGCGTCACGGCTTCTTCCGACACCTTTTATCCGGGGCAGGAGCGCTACGATACCTTCTCAGGTCGGGTCGTTCGTCGTTTCCGTGGATCGATGGAAGAGTGGCAGGGCATGGGCGTGCTGAACTATGAAATGGAATCCGCAACGTTGCTGACGATGTGCGCCAGTCAGGGGCTACGCGCGGGCATGGTCGCGGGCGTTATCGTGAATCGCACCCAGCAGGAGATCCCGGACGCTGCGACGATGAAACTGGCCGAAACCGCGTCGGTGAACGTGGTGCTGGCCGCGGCGCGCACGCTGCTTTCCTGAACCCCTCCTTCTAACTGAATAAAGGAACGCTATGACGTTAGCCAAAACGCTGCATCCTTCTGTCCTGCCGCTGAACGGCGGGATCAATTTTCGCGATCTGGGCGGGCTGGCTATGGCCGACGGTCGGCGAGTCCGTCCCGGCAAACTGCTGCGTGCGGGCTCACTGGATGAACTGAGCGATCAGGATTTGACGTATCTGGCCGAGGTGCCGGTCGCGCATGTGATTGATTATCGTGATATTTCTGAGGCCGCGCAGCGTCCTGACCGACTATGGTCGGGGGCGAACTATCATGCCATGCCGGCTAATCCGCCGAGTCATGAGGTGACCGCTAATCTTGAATCGCTGGGGTCGGAGAAACTGGCCGAACTGGATGCGCGCGCTTTCATGCTTACCGTCTACGAACGTCTGCCGTTCGAAAACAGCGCCTACCGCCATCTGGTCCAGCTGTTGCAGGCGCCGGGCGAGGGCGCGTTGGTGCAGCATTGCGCCGTGGGTAAGGATCGCACCGGCGTCGGCGTCGCGCTGGTGTTATTCGCGCTGGGCGCGGATGAACAGACGGTCATGGAAGATTATCTTCTGACGGAAACCACGCTGGAGCCGTTCCGCCAGCGCCTGATAGAAGAGCTGACGCCCGTGCTGGGCGAGGCGGCCATGCGGCCGTTCTCCTTCATCTTATCGGCTCGCGAGGAGTTTCTGCAGACGGCGCTACGGACGATCCGTGAGCGACACGGCTCGATCGACAACTGGTTGATGCGGGATTACGGGCTGGATGTGCCAGCGCGGGAACGCTTACGCAAACGCTATTTAGATTAAGTACGACGGCAAAAAGGCGGGCCGACCTTGCCATAGGGTAATGGCACGATCGGCCCGCATCTTAAGATCTTGCTGGGCCGCGACGACGTAGACCGTGTCGTCGCGGCCAGACGGGCGGAGGGGTTCCGCCGTCATGGGATGGAACCAACGTCAGCCGGTGTTACGCATTCCTGCGGCGACCCCGGCGACGGTGATCATCAATGCCTGTTCCACATCCGGATCCGGCGTCTCTTGCTGACGGCAGCGATGCAGCAACTCAGCCTGCAGAACGTTGAGCGGATCGGTATAAACGTTGCGCAGCGAGATAGACTCTGCAATCCACGGCAGGTCTGCCATCAGGTGATCGTCGTTGGAAATGGTCAACACCGCTTTGATGTCTTTTTCCAACTGTCCGCGCAGCTGATGACCCAGCGGCCACAGATTTTCTTCCACCAGGCGCTGATCGTAATACTCCGCCAGCCACAGGTCGGTTTTGGAGAACACCATTTCCAGCATGCCGATGCGGGTGGAGAAGAACGGCCAGTCGCGGCACATCGCTTCCAGCTGATCCTGTTTGCCGTCATCCATCACTTTCTGCAATGCCGCGCCCGCGCCCAGCCAGGCGGGCAGCATCAGACGGTTTTGCGTCCAGGCGAAAATCCACGGAATGGCGCGCAGGCTTTCGACTCCGCCGCTCGGGCGACGTTTAGCCGGGCGCGAACCCAACGGCAGTTTGCCCAGTTCCGGTTCCGGCGTTGCCGCACGGAAGTAGGGAACGAAATCGGGATTTTCGCGGACGTAGTAGCGGTACATATCGCAGGAGATACGCGATAGCTCGTCCATGATGTGGTGCCACTCTTTCTTGGGCTCCGGTGGCGGCAGCAGGTTGGCTTCCAGAATCGCGGAGGTATACAGCGACAGACTGCTGATGGTGACTTCCGGCAGGCCGAACTTGAAGCGGATCATCTCGCCCTGTTCGGTGACGCGCAGACCGCCCTTCAGGCTTCCCGGCGGCTGAGACAGCAATGCGGCATGCGCCGGCGCGCCGCCTCGGCCGATAGAGCCGCCGCGACCGTGGAATAACGTCAGCGCTACGCCATATTTCTCGAAGGTTTTAATCAGCGCGTCCTGCGCGCGATATTGCGCCCAGGAGGCCGCCATCACGCCCGCATCTTTGGCCGAGTCGGAATAGCCGATCATGACCATCTGTTTGCCCTGGATCACGCCGCGATACCAGTCGATATTCAGCAACTGCGTCATCACGCCGTCGGCGTTGTTCAGGTCATCCAGGGTTTCAAACAGCGGAGCCACCGGCAGCGTGTAGGGGCAACCGGCTTCCTTGAGCAACAGGTGGACGGCCAGAACGTCGGACGGCGTACGCGCCATCGAAATGACGTAAGACGCGATGGCGTTCTGCGGGGTTTGCGCGATGACCTGGCAGGTGTCCAGCACTTCCTGCGTTTCTGGACTCGGCTGCCACTGGCGCGGCAGCAGCGGACGTTTGGAATTCAGTTCACGGATCAGGAAAGCCTGTTTATCAGCTTCCGACCAGCTCTCGTAGTCGCCCAGTCCCAGATAACGGGTGATTTCGGCGATCGCTTCGGTGTGATTGGTGCTTTCCTGACGGACGTCGATGCGGACCAGCGGCACGCCGAAGCAGTGTACGCGGCGCATGGTATCCAGCAGCTGACCGTCGGCGATAATCCCCATGCCGCAGGCGTGCAGAGACCGGTAACAGGCGTATAGCGGATCCCACAGCTGCTCGTTACAGACCAGCAGATTCTGCGGTTCGGGAGCCGATTTCCCTTCAAGCTGGCTATCGAGATAGTTCAGCGTCGCGACCAACTGGGCGCGCATTTTCTTCATTAACTGACGATAGGGTTCCTGAACGCTGTCGCCGCCCGCCAACTGCTGCAGCTCGGGCGTACACGTGGACATGGACAGTTCGGACACCAGCTCCTGTACATCATTCAGGAACAGCGCCGCCGCTTTTCGGCGACCCAGCAGCAGCACGCGACGAGTGATTTTCGCCGTGACGTTGGGGTTGCCGTCGCGGTCTCCCCCCATCCATGACGTGAATCGGACGGGAGTCGCTTCTACCGGCAGACGATAACCGAGCTCCTGCTCCAGCTGTTCGTCCAGCTCGCGCAGAAAGGCCGGAACGCCTTCCCACAGGCTGTTTTCGACCACGGCAAAACCCCATTTGGCCTCGTCGACCGGCGTTGGGCGCTCTTTACGGATTTCGTCCGTGTGCCAGTACTGGGCGATAAGCTGACGCAGACGGCGCATGATCTGATGGTGCTCATAATCCGCCAGATCGTCGTGATCGAGCTGTTTTAAGCAGTGGTTCACCTCACCCAGCTTGTGGATCAGGCTACGACGGGTAATTTCGGTAGGATGCGCGGTCAGGACCAGCTCAATGGAGAGCGATTCCACGGCTTCGCGGATCTGATTTTCGTCCAGTTTATCGCTGTCTTTCAGACGGCGGATGGCTAACGCCAGCGTTTCCGGGTTACTGGCCGCTTCTCCGTGCGGAGAGATGGTGTGATATTGCTCGGCGGTATTGGTCAGGTTGAGAAACTGGCTGAACGCGCGCGCGACGGGCAGAAGTTCTTCGTTAGAAAGGTTTTGCAGCGTATTCAGCAGCTGTTGCCGATGCTCATTGCTGCCTGCGCGGGAGGCTTTGGAAAGTTTTCGAATGGTTTCAACACGTTCTAGTATGTTTTCTCCCAATGCGCCTTTGATGGTGTCCCCAAGCAATTTGCCGAGCATACTGACGTTGCCGCGCATTGCGGAATATTGTTCATTCATATTTGTCCTGACCCGTCTCTCGTTGTCCTGTAAAAATATTACGCTTCAAAAGTGGAGTGATGCTGTTGTCTGGCAATGGAGGATCGCGCCCATCTGTGTTGAGCACTATCTTTACAGTTGTACCCGTTTCTGTAGGGAAAAGGCAATTTGCGAAATTTAATCACCCGATCGCTCAGATAAGACTAGCTTATTAACACCCAATAAGCCCAGGCAGGACAAGGGTTGGCGGGATACCTCATTGGCGCAAAAACCCGTAAAACAGCAGGGTTTTTATGTTTTCACGTAATTAATCGTGCCAATTTGTGTGTGTTTTGTGGTTTTTTATTTCACACATGACCCGCTCTGATAGCGTCCATCAC
>NZ_CAMKXG010000262.1 GCF_946477055.1 Lonsdalea britannica
CGATATGATCCGCAACACCTCCTCGCTATTTCATTACGTCTCTTGCAATACACGCCGATGGCCAGAAAAAGATTCATCTCTGGTTCGTCTGACGGGTCGGTAGCGCTGCGAAGCATTGCTTTATCAGCGATGATAAAAGTTTATTTGGAAACCAATGGAAACCCATTTGTTGTGTCTGTGATCGCATAGCCACTGGCGGATCCGGAGGATCAAGGCATGAAGTATCCGCGAGGCGACAAGGGCGTTATTCCGATGACATGAGCTGCCATAAATGGAAGAGCAGCATTGGGTACAGAATTAATAAAAAGTATGGCAGAAGGGGGCGGATTCCACGTGTCTTAATAGGTAGCACATCGTGGTTTTATTTTTTATGACTGGTCGCTGTTCTGAATTAGCAAATATTAAAAGCATAATTCCACGTATTCCGGGGCATGAAATTATTATTTAATACATGTGTGATACTCTTTTCCCGAAAATAATATCACAGGGACGTTATTTAATATGTTCATCAAAAAACCGGCAGGTTTAGTGCTGTCGTGCGCCATCTTGTTATTTCCTTTTTCCGGCTGGTCAGCGGACACGTTTAAACATCCAGGCATGCTCAGTAACAGCGACGATCTCGCCAGAATGACGACGCAGGTGAAGCAGCAATCCGAGCCCTGGCTCAAGGGATTCCAACAGCTGAAACTTTCGCTTGGCTGGCAGCCCCGCGCCGTCGACATCGTCTATCGGGGAAGAAATAGCGAGCATAGCGAAAATTATCCCCAGCTTTACAGAGACATAGCGGTAGCGTATTCCCATGCGCTGTATTGGAAGATCACCGGAGATGAGGCTTACGCCAACAGCGCCGTAGCGATTCTGAATGCGTGGGGCGGCACGCTAAAAGAGATCCGAGGTTCTACCGATGCCGCGCTCGCTGCGGGAATTTATGGCTATGAACTGGCGAATACTGCGGAAATTATGCGGGATTATCCGGGGTGGAAAACGAGTGATTTCGATACGTTTAAAACCATGATGGAGAAGGTTTTTCTTCCCATTAATCTGGATTTTATCGCTCGTCATAATAATACGAAAATCGATCACTATTGGGCGAACTGGGATTTAGCGCAGTTAAGTTCCATTATGGCCATCGGTATTTTATTAGATAGAAAAGATCTCTACGACAGAGCCGTCGACTATTACAAAAACGGCGACGGAAATGGCGCCATTGGGAAATTGGTCTGGAAACTGTATCCCGAGCAAGGGATGGGACAAATACAGGAAAGCGGCAGGGATCAGGCTCACTCATTATTAGATATCGCGCTGGCGGGCGCCATTTGCCAAATGGCCTGGAATCAAGGCGATGATTTATTCGGTTACGACGATAATCGGCTCATGAAAGGGGCGGAATATGTGGCGGCCTATAATCTCGGCAAAACGGTGCCCTATACCACGTATACCAACAGCGACGTGACCCAAACGCAGATCTCCGCCAGCGCAAGAGGAGAGGTCAGGGCGATTTGGGCACTGATCTATAACCATTACGTTGTTTTGAAAGGCCTCAACAGCCCCAATATTACCGAGATGGCGACCAAGATTCAGCCTGAAGGCGGTCCCTGGTCTTATGGCGCATCGCCGGGAAGTTTTGACCAGCTGGGCTACGGCACGCTTCTGTTTTCTCTGGGAGAAGAGTAACGGCTTCCCCGTCACGCTCGCCGGGGTGCGGTTGCTGCGCCCTGGCGAAGGAGAGGATTCACGATTATCCGCCGGGGAGACGGTATCTCCCCTGAGAACATCGTGATGCCGTTATTTTTGGAAACGAATTGGAAACTCTCAGGCTAGCGGTAGATAGAAGTCGAAGCGATGGCTTTTTGTTTCCAGCATGGACTGGGCGGGAACGCCCGCGAGCGGCGGCGCATAGTCAGGTCGTTTGACCACAATGCGCTTTTTCGCCAGCGAGCGAGCCGGGGCCAACAGCGCGTCAGCATCGTCGTCGGCGCCGACCAGCGTCTGGAAGACCCGCATCTCCTTTTTCACCAGCGCGCTTTTCTGCCGATGAGGAAACATGGGGTCGAGATAGACGACGTCCGGCGGCGGTTCGATGCCTTTCAGCGCCTCGGCGCTTGAGGCATGCAGCAGCGTCAGACGCTCTCTCAACCAACCGCCGATTTCCGCATCCTCATAACCCCGCTGCAGACCATCGTCCAACAGCGCCGCAACAACCGGATGCCGCTCCACCATGCGAACCCGACAGCCGAGCGACGCCAGCACGAAAGCGTCCCGCCCCAGCCCCGCAGTGGCATCCACCACGTCAGGCAGGTAGCCTTTCTTGATGCCGACGGCGCGGGCGACCGCCTCGCCGCGACCACCGCCGAAACGGCGCCGGTGCGCCAGCGTACCGCCGACGAAATCCACGCAGATGGCGCCCAGCTTCGGCTCATCCTGCTTGCGCAGCTCGAGCCGTTCGGGCGTCAACACCAGCGCGAAGGGCTGGTCGTTATCTTCTATCAATCCCCAGCGCGCGGCCAGAGCGTCGAGGGCGCCTTTATCGGCGCCCTCTTCGGTCATCAGGCCGATCTTCATCCCTTGATGCCGTAATGTTTCAGCATGGCGTCCAGCTTCGGTTCACGGCCGCGGAAGCGTTTGAACAGCTCCATCGGCTCTTCTGAACCGCCGCGAGACAGGATGTTGTCGAGGAACGACTGGCCGGTCGTGCGGTTGAAAATGCCCTCTTCTTCGAACAGAGAGAAGGCGTCGGCCGCCAGCACGTCCGCCCACAGGTAGCTGTAATAGCCTGCCGCGTAGCCGCCGGCGAAGATGTGGCTGAAGGCGTGCGGGAAACGGTTCCAGCTCGGGCTGGGCATGACGGCGACCTGAGCCTTGACGTCAGCCAGCGTCGGCAGAATCTGAGCGCCTTTCGCCGGGTCATATTCGGTATGCAGGCGGAAGTCGAACAGGCCGAACTCCAGCTGACGCAGGATGAACAGCGCTGCCTGATAGTTCTTCGCCGCCAGCATCTTATCCAGCATTTCCTTCGGCAGCGGTTCGCCGGTTTCGTAGTGACCGGAGATAAACGCCAGCGCCTCTGGCTCCCAGCACCAGTTTTCCATGAACTGACTCGGCAGCTCGACGGCATCCCACGGTACCCCGCTGATGCCGGTGACGCCCGCGGCTTCAACCAGCGTCAGCATATGGTGCAGGCCGTGACCGAATTCGTGGAACAGCGTCGTCACTTCATCATGCGTGAACAGCGCAGGCTTGCCGTTGACCGGGCGGTTGAAGTTACAGGTCAGGTAGGCGACCGGTTTCTGCAGTTCGCCGTTAGCGAGGCGCATACGGCCCACGCAGTCGTTCATCCATGCGCCGCCGCGTTTGTTTTCGCGTGCGTACAGATCGAGATAGAAGCTGCCGCGCAGCTCGCCGCTTTCATCGAACAGATCGAAGAAGCGCACTTCAGGATGCCAGACATCGACATCTTTACGCTCTTTCGCCGTAATGCCGTAGATGCGATTGACGACTTCAAACAGACCGTTCAGCACGCGCTCTTCCGGGAAATACGGGCGCAGCTGCTCGTCGCTGATGGAGTAGAGATGCTGTTTCTGCTGTTCGCTGTAGTAGCTGACATCCCACGGATTCAGCTCGTCCACGCCGTAATGCTGTTTGGCGAAGGCGCGCAGTTCAGCCAGTTCCTGCTCGGCCTGCGGACGCGCGCGTTTGGCCAGATCGGTCAGGAAGTCCAGCACCTGCTGCGGGTTTTCCGCCATTTTGGTGACCAGCGATTTATCGGCATAGCTGGGATAGCCGAGCAGCTGAGCCTGTTCATGACGCAGCGCCATTTTCTCGGCCATCACCTCGGTGTTGTCCCACTTACCGGCGTTCGGCCCCTGATCGGAGGCGCGAGTGGCGTATGCGCGGTACATCTCTTCGCGCAGCGCCGCGTTGGAGCAGTAGGTCATGACCGGCAGGTAGCTCGGCATGTCGAGCGTCAGCAGCCAGCCGTCTTGTTCTTTCGCTTCGGCCTGCGCTTTGGCGGCCGCCAGGGCGCTTTCCGGCAGACCGGACAGCTCATTGACGTCTGTTATCAGCTTGGACCAGCCCATCGTGGCGTCCAGCACGTTGTTGCTGTAGATCGAGCTCAGTTCGGAAAGGCGTGCGGAGATCTCGCCGTAGCGTTTCTGCTCCTCGGCTGGCAGGGCGATACCGGAGAGTTCGAAGCCGATCAGCGCATTTTCCACGGCTTTTTTCTGCGCCGTGTCCAGCGAGGCGAAATGCTCGCCGTCGCGCAGATTGCGGTGGGCGCGATACAGGCCGGGATGCTGTCCCACCCAAGTACCGTATTCGGACAGCAGCGGCAGGCACTGCTCGTAGGCGCCGCGCAGTTCAGGACTGTTCTGCACCGCGTTCAGATGGCCGATAGGGGAGAAGATGCGCTCCAGCCGGTCGTCGCTTTCCGCCAGCGGCTGACAAAGGTTTTCCCAGGTAAACGGACCTGGCTGCGCCACAACTTGCTCCACCGTTTTGCGACAGTCATCCAACGCGCTCTTAATCGCAGGAACGATATCGTCGGTCTTGATCTGGGAAAACGGGGGCAGGGTAAACGGGGTAAGTAATGGATTTGTCATGGCACGGTCCTGAATAGTAATGATGATCGATCCCTTGTCCCGGTGGCCGACAAGGCTGACATAACTTGCAGATTACTTTCTAAGATGGGGTCTCAGGCCATGAAAATCAATGTTTGGGCAAGAATGGTGTAGTACCCG
>NZ_CAMKXG010000263.1 GCF_946477055.1 Lonsdalea britannica
GTTTTACTCAGTTCAGGGTCACACCCGCACCAGCGGCTTGCCGGAAAATGAGCGGTGGCGCAGTTCGTCCAGCAGCAGCGGCAGCTCAGAGAAATCGCGGGCCACGCGCGCTTCCGACTGCAATCGCTCCTCCTCCAGGTCAATCAGCAGCAGTTCGCCCGCAGCCGTCAGCCGCGCCCACGCAGCTTCGTCACCAAACTGATGCAGCGCGCCCAGCGCCACTTCATGCAGGGAGATCGCCCGCCCGAACGGTGCGCAAGGCCAGTTCGCAACGCGGTCCTGAATACAGACCAGATGACCGTTCGCCTGCAACGCCGGGGACAATCGTTCGGCGTGGTCGGCGCTCACGCTGTCAATGACGGCAAAGAACCCCACGTTCTCTTTCGGCCAGCATGGATCGTCCGCCAGCTCGCTCGCGACGCACGCTCTCGCACCCAGCGTCCGCAACCGTTCCCAGTGGCGGGGATGGCTCATGGCGGTCACGTTAAATCCATAAGCGGCGGCCAACTGCACCAGATAGTGCCCGACCGACCCGCCCGCGCCGCTAATCAATACCGGCTGACCCGACTGTGGGGGCAGTTTATCCAGCGCCAACCACGCGGTGAGCGCCGGACATGGCACGCTGGCCGCAATGGAGAAATCCAGTTGATGAGGCAGGCGTAGCAGTGCGCGCATATCGACGGGCGCAAACTCGGCAAAACTGCCGGGAGATTGCAAGTTCTGGTGGTAGGCGACACGCTGGCCCAGCCAGCGGTCGGAGACGTCCTCACCAACCGCTACCACGACGCCCGCGCCGTCGACGCCCGGCACTTTACCGGGCTGCCAACGCAGACTCTCAGCGCCCAACACTTTCCAATCCACTGGGTTCAAGCCAATCACGACGTTGCGCACCAACACCTGATCGGCGGCCGGCGGCGGCAAGGGAATGCGTTCGAGTTTCAGATCGTGGGGATCGTTACCGTCATGCCAGGTCCATGCCCGGTAGGTTTCAGGAAGCACTTCGCGCTGTTTATCCGTCATCTTTCTTTTCCATGATAAAGGTCTAGTCGTAGCTGAGGGGTCAATGCCCTCTCCAACTCAATAACGATGAGATATCCGTTTCATTTATTTTCCAGCTCCGCTGACCGCGTCGACCTTGACGTTTTTCTCGCGACGGCGGTCACTCTCATACCGCATCAAGGCTATGCAGATTACGGCTCAATATCCGCGGCTAAAGGGGGATGGTATTGATTCGCCCCCGGGCCTATCCGTGATGCTCCGATGCATTTTCTCACCAATGCGCTCGGGATAACGTTCGTTGGCTATGAGACAGCGAAATGCCAAAGTTGTTGCGTCAGAAATCCCACGTATCCTGCGCGGCACCGGAAAGAGGGCCAAGGCGGAGGCAATAACCCCGTACCTCCACGCGACCACAGCGCAAGGCTGTTTTTGTCTGTTCACGATAGGATTCGAGCCGCTGGAGGGCACGTTGCGGCATTAGCAGACACAAGGTCTGGCCGGTTGATGGTCGATAGCGGCTTGGTTAAGGGTGTGAACTGAGGGAAGCGCGATGATCATTGCGGGCAGGATACGGCGCTTGAGAGCATTTTTTATCCTTTTGATATATATCGTTATATACCCTTTTATACTACGTCTGCACCGTTCTGATTTTTATGACTCAGATCACTCTTTTACCGGACAACATCTGCCGACAGGCCAACGCCTCCCCCCAAATGTCATTTTTTATTCAATCAATTCAGTCAAATATCATCGATGGGCCCTATGTTAACTCACCCGCCGTGTTCCCTGAATGAGAGTAAAAAGCAGTAGGACCCTGCCCGGTTTTAAGCAACGCGTGGCATAGGTTCATACATTGGCTTGACAGTCTAGTCCTGTCAGTTCATAAATGAACCGTACTGTACGGTATTTTTATGGCGTACTCTAACGATGGCATTTATGTGAGAAAGGAGAGGTTATGAAAGGTGTACTGCTGTTGAGCTGCATCACGTCAGTATTGATGTTGTCCGGCTGTGTCTCTTTATTTTAGGCGAACGTTATTCGGCGAGCGCTCAGATCCACGTTGATTAAACGCACTGGAGATTCGATGAAAGGTCTTTTTTGGTTGGGCGGCATGACTGCCGTATTGATGCTGACGGGCTGTATTGCGCTAGGCACTCACATTTAATCACGAGACCGACCCGCACTGAGGTCGAAGAAAGTGATGTCCGGCGGCGACAGCCGTTGCTATGACGATGACCCCGCGCTTCTCCACGAGAAGGCGGGGTCGTTTGCATTACAGCGACGCCAACGTGTCGGCGATCACTTTTTGATAGGACACGGTCGGGCGTCCCAGAAGACGGCTCAACGTTTTACTGTCATCAAACAGCGCGCCTTCGGCTGCACCCGCATCGGAGTCAGCCAGCACATCGGCCAGACCATCCGGTAAGCCCGCGCCCTTCAGCGCATTGGCAAACTCTGCGACCGGCAGATCGACATAAGCGATGGTTTTTCCAGACTGACTGGAGATCTCCGCCGCAAACTCCGCCAGCGTATAGCTGTCGTCGCCCGCCAGTTCGTAGACTTTTCCTGCCTGATCGTCTTGCAGCAAAACGGCGGCTGCCGCACCCGCGTAGTCCGCCCGCGCCGCCGATGCGATGCGTCCTTCACGCGCTGCGCCGATGTAGGCGTCGTGCGCCAAAGCCGGGGCAATGCTGGCGGCATAGTTTTCGGTATACCAGCCGTTGCGCAGCAAGACGAAAGGCACGCCTGAGGCCTTCAGTGCGGCTTCAGTCTGGCGGTGTTCTTCACCCAGCATCAGCGGCGAGGTATCCGTATGCAGCAGGCTGGTGTAGGCGATCAACCCGACTTCCGCTGCCTTGGCGGCATCAATCACCGCACGGTGCTGCGTGGTACGCTGCCCCACTTCACTGGAGGAGATCAGCAGCAGTTTATCAATCCCCTGGAACGCCGTGGCCAGCGTCGCCGGTTGGCTGTAATCCGCCTGACGAACGAGTACGCCACGCTCAGCCAAATCCTGCGCTTTCGACGGGTTACGAACTGCGGCAATGATCTGATCAGCGGGAACTTTTTTCAGCAATGCTTCAATGACAAGACGACCTAACTGACCTGTTGCACCGGTTACTGCAATCATGATGACCTCCGTTTAGGGTTGTAGGGCACGCGAAGACTCCCGTCATGCCCACACAGTATCGATATTCACTTCGTAGACAGGGGAGACTATAAAGGATACACTCTCTTTTAGTAAGTACTTACCTTTTGGTAAGTTTAAACTTTATTATCAGGAAGACGAGATGCCTACCCAAAGCAGCCGTGAACTCGGCCCCAATCATGAAGAAATTCGCTACGGCAAGTTGCTGGATGCCAACTGCCCATCACGGGATGTGCTGCAACATATCGCCAGCCGCTGGGGCATTCTGGTGCTGATTGCTCTGGACGAGGACACGTTGCGTTTCAGCGAGCTGCGCAGGAAAATCAGCGGGATCAGCGAAAAGATGCTGGCCCAGACGCTGCAGATGTTTGAGCGGGATGGTTTCGTACACCGCAACATGTTGCCCGTGGTTCCCCCGCATACGGAATATTCGCTCACGCCGCTCGGCCGCGAGGTCTACGAGCGCGTCATTCAGTTAGCGGATTGGATTGAGCTAAATTTGCCGAAAATTATGCAGGCCGGGCAATAGCCCTTTGCCTCTATGGCTTCACGCTTGGCGGGTATGTCGTGGAGAAGGTCAAAGGAAAAGTAAAACAGCGATGGCGCTACATCGATTAGAAAGTAGCGCCTCATCGAGGTAGGTTACTGCGGGGTGTCTTGCTGCAGATAATCCGTCAGGAAGTACTGCGCGTTGCCAGACTGCGACAGCGTATCGTCATAACCGACCATCGTTTCCTGTACTTCGCCGGGCAGATACAGTTCCCCATAACCGCTACGAATAATCAGTACGACGAATTTTTTGCCGTCGACCTGCGTCGAGTAGCGCGTATCTTTGCTGGTTTTCTCCACATCCATTTTCTGGATGCGCATTTTCCAGTCGTGATCGATCCCATCGATCTGCACTAACGCCTGATTGGCGGCACGTTCACCATAACGTAAGGTCCAGACTTTTACGCCCTGCTCGCCACTATAAGCCACCACATTGTCGCCGACCGGCGGACGCGGAGCCTCTGTGGCGGCACAAACAGCTGTCGTCATGAACAATCCCAGAATCAACGCCATCCAATGTATTTTTCGCATGTTTCTTCCTCTATTTAGCGGCGAACGCCTGCCTTGGTGGTCGGGATTGTTCCATTTATCAGTAGGATGTTCAATGACACAACGCGAGGAAACGAATCATTCACCTGCAATGTCATTCCCTCGATCAATAATCACAAGACCAGCCTTAAGTACTTAATTTCCTCCACCTCAAATCACGCCCATATCGCCATCGCGTGGTTGAAATGCAGGATGTCGTTTTTTATTCAGGGATAAAAAGTGATGAAAAGACCACTATTTTCCATTCAGTAATCGACACACGATATAGTCAATCAATGGTAATAATTAGTTTTGCTACATAGTTTGGTTAATTAATGCATAGGATGCTCATGTTAAAGATGCGTATTTATTAATGGCGTGAGGTTTTATTCTTCTGTCAAGAATAGTGAGCGCATCCTCTAAAACCGAAACGCAAAAAGGCGTTAACGTTGACGCATCAGGTAGACAAATAGCGGTTAAAACAGCCAA
>NZ_CAMKXG010000264.1 GCF_946477055.1 Lonsdalea britannica
CTCTTCGTCGGCAGCGTCAGATGTGTATAAGAGACAGGATTAATACTTGCGGTATTGTTTATTCATCGCAACGAAACAGCGACGCGGCAAACGAAACAACCAGCCGTTCCCGGAAACGGGATGCTCATTAAGAATCTGATGCGCTGACAAAGCGCGAAATTACCAAGATGTTTTTGGGGTGGTGAATTTGCTGCAGAGGCAGCTGGCTGCAATGCGCGGTCACTGTCCAGCTGGAGATCGGCGCCAGCCACCACCACCAAAACCATCTGAGGGGGAAATCATGGCAACGATTATCTACGGCAAATCAGCATCACCACGCGGTAACGCCAAGACACGTCGTCAGGCGCGCCGCCGGGAAGCGGCAATCGAACGTGACTCGCTGTGCGGGATCATTGATGCGGTGTTTGGCGCCGATTGCAAACAGTCGCAGGGCCGCGTTGAGAAAGCGGTCAGCACCATCGACGGCAAGATGAAGCCAGCTCGTAGCGAGAAGGTATTACCGTCATCAGGACAGTGTTTGCCTAACGTCGCTATCTACGCTGCCGGCCATCGTAAGAGTGAAAACATTACCTGCCGCGGTACGCAGAAGTTCAAAGGCAAATCCATACCACTAATTTAATCGCGAATTTTCGCCAACACCGGGAAACCACGCCGCTATATGCGGCTTACGATGTTACCCACCCTATTGCCCTCTCAGGAGGGCTTTTTTTTATTCCTTTAGGAGTTACCCATGCAACATTCATTTGTTGGGGCTGCCCATGTGGGTAGCTCCGGTTTCGACGCACGTAAATATATCCAATTCCATCATAGCAACGTGCTTTCAGGCGCCAGCTTCACCCCGCCGCCGCGCAAGTCAATTTGGCAGATCATCGTTGATTTCCTAAGCCAGAAGGGGCAGCCGTAATGGATATTCTCGACAAGCGTTTATCAAAGCTATCTCCCGAATCGCGTGAAGTGGTTGATGCGTACGCAGAGGAGTACATGAGCCAACTTAATCGGCTGGCAGTCGAGCGCATGTGGCGTGAAATACTTAACGAGTCCACGGACTTCATTAGCGAAGCTATAGAGGTAGAGGGCTATCACGACATCACCGACGAGTACATGCAGGACGTCTGCTATCACCTTGCTTTGTGCCGGTTAGAGCGTGAAATCAAAATCCATCAGGAAGAAATAACCATGTTAAAAATTCATGATCGGGAGGCATTCAATGTCGTTCGACCTCATTGAGTTCGTCAAAAAACAGGAGCCGCTATTCGTCGGCGCGGTATCAGATAATTCGGTGGCGTGGGCAAAGGAAAGCCAGTTCGCTATTCAGCTTTTTCAGAAGAACGATTATCTGGCGAAAACAGCCATCGCCAATCCAACCAGCGCCCAGAACGCAATAATCAACGTCGCCGCAATAGGCATAACTCTCAACCCTGTAAGCAAACTGGCTTATCTGGTTCCTCGTGATGGGATGGTTTGCCTTGATATCAGCTACATGGGCCTGCTCCACCTCGCCCAATCATCCGGATGCATCCTGTGGGGCCAGTGCAAACTCGTTTATTCAAACGACACCTATGAGTCAAACGGCCTCGATACGGCGCCAACGCACAAATACAACGCATTTGGCGATCGCGGCGCGGTGGTAGGTGGCTATTGCACAATAAAAACGCCCGGTGGTGACTACCTCACTGAAGAAATGAGCCTTGCGGAGATCAAAGCGACAGAAGCAACCAGCAAGGCCAAAAATGGACCATGGAAGAATTTCTGGGAAGAAATGGCACGGAAGACAATTGTTAAGCGGGCGAGCAAATACTGGCCTCGGTCTGAGCGACTGGATCACGCAACCAGCGTACTAAATGAGTACGAAGGCGTGTACACGGAACCCGATATGCCATACGTCCCTGAAGAGAAGGTGATAGAGGCAGACCAACAAAAACAGAAAGAATTTGATAACAAGCTGAATGAATTATGCGACCTGATGCCGGAATGCCAGTCAATGAACGAGCTAAAGGAAACGTTTAAATCAGCTTACCTGATGACTACCGGCATGAAGGTGCAACAAAGCGTTCAAGCGATTTATGCCGAATGCAAAGCCAAACTGGAGGCGCAACAATGACCGCCCTGTACGAAATAGCGAATGATTTTGCGAAGCTGACAAACTCCGACATGGACCCAGAAATGATAGCCGATACGCTCGAAGGTATCGAATGGGCGATGGAGGCAAAGGTTGAACAGATTCTCGCAATCTGTAAAAACGAGCTTGCTTACGCCGACGCTCTTAAAGAAGAGTCTCGCTCATTATCGGAAAGGGCAAAAGCTACGGAAAGCCGGGTAGCCAAAATGAAGGAATATGTAGCGGCATCACTGGAAGCGGCTGGAAAAAAGTCATTGAAAGCTGGACTGCATCAAGTGACCGTTCGCGCCCCATCAAAATCTGTGAAAATTACAGATGAAGCGGCCCTACCCTCAGAGTTTGTTGATTACGAAACCATCATTAAAGCTAACAAGCTGGCTATCAAAAAACAGCTCGAAGCTGGTATCGACGTTCCCGGCGCCCACATCAGCCTCGGAAAGCCATCGCTAATCATCAATTAACCGCCACATCCCTACCTTTAAACCTGACAACATCACCTCACGGTGAGGGATTAACTCAACCTGAAAACAGCGTGGAGAAAGAATTATGCAAACTGAGCAATCGGATTTTGAGTCCCGGCCGTCCACCATGCAGGCGCTCGCAAACCTGCAGAAAGAAAACGCAGCCCTGAAAGCAAAAAATATCGAATTAAACGGCAACCTGTCAGCGACAACTCTGAGCATTAATAACGTTTCAGATGCGATGGGTTTGAACGGCGATGGCCCGTTTAGCCTACAGGTGATCACCAAGTTCACAGAACTGCTGGCGGACAACGAAACCCTGCGGGCTATGGTGCATGAGATGACGGCGCAGCGGGACGCGCTGAACTCGATGCTGAATGACCTGAACGCCGCTATCCGTCGGGAGTCATCGGAGCGGGAGAAGAATGCCAAACTGCTGGCGCGGATCGAAGACTTGGAGGGGGAAAAACATGGATTTTAATGGCGGAGAGAGTATCCATAGCAATTCTGAAATTATGGTGACCAGTGAAATTATGGCGCGCTATAAGATTTCTCGTAGCACCCTTTATTTTTGGAGCACACCAGCGCGGATGCCTGCATGTTTCAGCCGTCCTTTTCCCAAGCCAGCTATTGGAGGGAGCCCTAAACGGTGGCGTAAGGCTGATGTGCTTAAATGGGAAGACGAGGTTAATGCTACTCCAACTGATGACCAATCACCGTCTCAAGGTGCTGGACCCAAACCTTAAGCCACTGGTGTTGATCGCTCAGGTAGTCGTGAAGGTTATAACGTGCCATCACCCCTGCCATCTGATGACCAAGCAATTTTTCAATAACATGTGGTGGCGCGCCAAGTTCTGAAAGGCGCGTTGCCACCGTCCTTCTCAGATCATGAAGCGACCACTGTTTCATACCTGTCTTCATAATTATTTGAGCAGAGAAGAATGAAACGTTTGGCTGAGCCGGGGGCTTATCATCACTTGGCCCGTTGTAACGTGACCGGGTCAATACGTGTTTAGTCACTGAAACTTTCTGGTGACTTTTCAGCATGGTTATCGCTGCATCAGGTAGCGCCCTTCTCACCGTCTTACCCGTTTTGTATTCACTACCTGGCACCGTCCAGGTTTTTTCGCTGTAATTAAACCATTCCCATTTCGCTGTCCTGATCTCTGTGCTTCGGCAGCCAGTCATCATCAGAAATCGCATAACGATTTGCTGTCTTACGGGCATATCCTCCAGAGCATTCCAAATTGTTCTGATTTCATCATCGGATAAAACTCTGTCTTTCATAGCGGCAGCGATCGCCACGTCAGACCGTCTTAAATCTGCAAGCGGGTTGACGTCAATCACGCCCCTGTTATGGCAGAATCTAAAGGCACGCTGCATCAAGCTAAGGATTTGACCAGTAATCACACGTCTTCCCATACCATCAAACAGATTTAGCCAGTGGGTTTTGGTCGTGTGATTGACGACCATGCTTCCCAGTACGGGCATAACGTGGTTTTGAAAATCCTGACGGTTTTTGTGAATCTTGATTAGCCCTTCAGGCTTGCAGTAATGCTCTTCCCAGTAATCGAACGCCTCTTGAACCGTCATTGCGTCGACTTTTTTTATCCTTTCTAACGCCACCTGCTTACGTGGATCGTATCCCTCTGTTATCCATAAGCGAAATTGCTGCCTTCGTTCCCTTGCCTGTAAGAGGGATATCGACGGATAATCACCAATGGTTAGCTGTGCCGGCTTGTCGTTCCATCGATAGCGATAAAAGAATGTGACGCCTCCCGAGATAGTTAGCCTGGCGTTTAGCCCGTGAGAATCTGAAATGACTTCTACTTTCTCACGGCGTTTACCGAGCGCTTTTCTTAGTTTGGTGTTGGTAAGCAATGTGTACACTCCGATTTCCGTATACACAAGAGTGTACACAAAAACCATAAATTGAAGCTAATCAACCCGCACAGAAGTAAAGCACCTCAAAGCACCAAGAAAAGGCAATGCATTGTTATGAAAGGTTTTTTTGAAGAAAGCCCAATCAAATTAAACAAAATCAAAGCGGCCAAGTATGCTTTCCGATAATATTTATCGCGAAAAACATCAGCCTAGCCGCTGGCGTGATACCTGGA
>NZ_CAMKXG010000265.1 GCF_946477055.1 Lonsdalea britannica
TAAGAGACAGCTCATAGATCAATAACGGATCTATAAATGTGATTAACGTACGATGTTTTCCGTTTCCCAAGCGGACCTCCTAACTCAGGGGAGGCTGGAACCTTTTTCCTTTTTGCCCACGGTTAGTCTTTTTTGCCTGATGGCGAGTCAATAAAACGGGAAAGCATCGTCGCGATCGCTTTCCCGTTTTGTGTCACCCCTCCGTCAACACCATCATGTGTTGAAGGGGGATGCCCCCATCTAGTCACTCACGTTATTCGTCGCGATAGACCTTGAGACCGGCGTAGGTCTGGCTGACCGGCATCATTTCCATCGTATTGATATTGACGTGTTCCGGCAGCGTCGCCACCCAGAAGACCGCCTCAGCGACATCTTCCGGCAGCAGCGGATTGGTTTTGTCGTAGGTCTGCTGCACCTTGTCTTCGTTGCCTTTAAAGCGAATGCCGGAGAATTCCGTGCCGCCCACCAGCCCGGGCTCCAGATTGGTCACGCGCACCCGGCTGCCGTACAGGTCTGCGCGCAGTCCCAGACTGAACTGACGGACGAACGCTTTCGTCGCGCCGTAGACATTGCCGCCGGCATAGGGCCAGTTACCAGCGGTGGAACCGATATTGATAATGTGACCGGCGTTCTTATTCACCATTTCCGGCAGCAGGGCGCGGGTCACGAAGACCAAGCCTTTGTTATTGGTATCGATCATGGTTTCCCAGTCGTTGACGTAGGCTTGATGCGCAGGTTCCAGCCCAAGCGCCAGCCCGGCGTTGTTCACCAGCACGTCAATTTTGCGCCACGCGGCGGGCAGGGAGGTGATAGCCTGATCGATCGACTTCTGGTGGCGTACGTCCAGACGCAGCGTATGCAGCGAATCGCCAAACTCTTCTTTCAACACATCCAGACGTTCTTGACGGCGGCCGCAGGCGATAACCCGGTGGCCTTCCTTGATGAAACGACGGGTTATTGCCTCACCAAATCCAGCGGTGGCTCCAGTAACAAAAATAATCATGTCAGTTCCTCTTTACTGCGCGATGGTCATTCCAATCATGGTCGATAGGGGCGATATTTCAACTCAGGGCTAAAAACTGAGGGCAAAGACGGGCGAATTCGGATTTATCGGTGTTAATCACGTCAGACGCTCCGAAAACGGGGGCTGCGTATTTCGTGTCAGCGATAGCTTTACACTCCTTTACGATCCTATCAAGGAGTATTAAATCCTGTGTCTTCATGAGCAACGGTATTTTCTGTTCGCGTAAATATGTAACAATCACAAGACGTTATGCTTTTGTGGTCCGTAACAGCGGGAGATATATGAAAAACAGCGACAATCATTTGCAGTCGGTCGATAAGCAGTTTGGGGAGCAGGCTCAGGCCTACTTAAACAGCGCTGTGCATGCACAGGGCGCAGACCTGCAGGCCTTGGCGCAGAGACTTCAGGGTAAATCCACGGCAAATGTGCTTGATCTGGGGTGTGGCGCCGGACACGTCAGTTTCACCGTCGCGCCCAAGGTAGCCCATGTGGTTGCCTACGATCTCTCCCCGCGAATGTTGGATACCGTGTCATCGGCCGCCAAAGATAAAGGACTGGATAATATCTCGACCCTACAGGGCGTGGCGGAATCCTTACCGTTCGACGACGCCAGTATGGATGTGATCATCAGCCGCTATTCCGCACATCATTGGCAGGACGTCGGTCAGGCGTTGCGCGAGGTGAAGCGCGTTCTGAAACCGGGCGGCGAAGCTATTTTTATCGATGTGGTCTCACCCGGACATCCCGTACTGGATGTGTATTTGCAAACGGTGGAAATCTTGCGGGACACCTCGCACGTTCGCGATTACACGCCGGGCGAATGGCTGACTTTCTTCACGGAAGCCGGACTGAAAATTGCCTCGGTGGAATGCTCACGGCTGCACCTTGAATTCTCCAGTTGGATAACCCGTATGCGTACGCCGGAACATTTCGTGACGGCGATACGCGAGCTTCAACGCCACGCTTCTGCAGAGGTAAAACGTCATTTTGCTATCGAGGAAGACGGATCTTTTTCTAGCGATATGGCAACGCTGATCGTGAGGTGTTAAGTTGCTTGTTACCGTCCTGTCGGTTATCCGTCCCGCTTAAACGCTTCTCTGCGGGGCGAACTCATACTTAACGCCCGGTGCTATTCATGCCGGTGGAGGACTTCATCGTGTCGACGCCTGCTTCGCTGTCTATAGGACTCCTGCTTTTCCCCGGATTGACCCAGCTTGACCTGACGGGGCCGCATGAAGTTTTCGTGCGTGCTCCAGGGGCTAATGTTCATCTCATCTGGAAAAATTGTGACCCTGTCACGGCGGATAGCGGACTGAAACTGATCCCCTCTACCACCTTCGCAGAGTGCCCCAAACTGGATATTCTCTGCGTTCCCGGAGGGCCGGGCCAAATTGCGCTGATGGATGACGACGAGACGTTGGCATTTTTACAGCGTAAAGCGCAGGAAGTGAGCTGGGTGACGTCAGTGTGCACCGGTTCGTTGATTTTAGGTGCGGCAGGATTGTTGCAAGGCTTTCGGGCCACAACACATTGGGGATCGCTAGACCAACTTACGCTACTGGGTGCAACACCAGTGTCTGAACGCGTTGTGATAGACCGTAACCGCATCAGCGGCGCGGGCGTCACATCGGGGATCGATTTCGCGTTGACGGTGGTCGCAGAGATCTACGGCGCTTCGGCGGCACAGCGTATTCAGCTCCAGTTGGAGTACGATCCGGAACCGCCGTTTGTGAGTGGCTCTCCACGTACCGCCGCGCCTGAGCTGGTTGCTGATGTCCGTCGAAACCAGGCCGCGTTTGTCGCGCGGCGACGGGAAGCAACGGAGAAGGCGGCGGCCAAATTGTTCGGCCTACCGCCTGGCACATAAACCTCACGTTTTAACCCTCGGACGAGATCTCCTGCCGGTCGGCTTCCACCGCTTCGTACAGGCGTTCCAGCACGTCAGGAATGGCGGACTGCACGCGGTTCCAACTGGGGACGAACGGCTTGTCTCCGGGGCTTTCGCTAAAAATCTGCCCGGACTGCGTGATGACGTCAGCGAAGAGTTCGACGGCCGACTCTTCGGTGTGACGGTCGAAGTGCAGGCCGTTCATCCTGGCGTCATGCTCGAACGAATCGATCATGTCCAGCGCTGTGCGGTAGTAGGTGGCGCGCAGGACGCGAAAAGAGTCGGTGGTGATATTCACGCCCTGAATCGCGAGTTTACGGTAGAGCGCTTTGGTGATGTCCATCGCCATACGCTGCAGTCCGGTATTCGGATTACTTTCCGACATCGGCTGATGCTTGTGGTCATAGTTATCCGCGATATCCACCTGACAGATGCGGCTGGTCGCTGTCCCTCGATGAATTTCCGATAACACGCCAATTTCAAGCCCCCAATCGCTCGGTACCCTCAGGTTCCGGAGGACGTGACTGCGCATCGCAAATTCGCCAGAGAGCGGGTAACGGAAACTGCGCATATATTCCAGAAAATCCGAGTTGCCGTAGACGTTTTGCAGTGACTTGAGCAGAGGGAAGACCAACAGGCGGCCAACGCGACCATTCAGCTTTCCTTCCGCCACACGGGCGTAGTAGCCCTTACAGAAGTCGTAATGGAAGTGGGGGTTGGCAATCGGGTAAAGCAGGCGTGCCAGCATACTGCGATCATAGGTGACAATGTCACAATCATGCAGGGCGATACAGGACGAACGGCGAGACGCCAGAATGTAGCCCACGCAGAACCACACGTTACGGCCTTTTCCCGGTTCCATCGGCGCCAGACCTTTTTCAGCCAGTTCCTGACTTAGCTTGGTCAGACGTGGGCCGTCGTTCCATAAAATCCGGTGGCGCTGAGGCAGGCGCGAGAAGAATGAATGAGCAAACTGAAACTGATCGCGGTCGGCCTTGTCCAGTCCAATGACGATTTCGCCCAGATAGGGGACTTGCGCCAACATATCCACAATGTTGCCAAGAGCCGGGCCTTCCAGCTCGGAAAACAAAGAGGGCAGAATCAGGCCCATGCTGTTTTGGCCTGAAAAAACCTGAAGGTCGTATTCCAACTCTTCCACGCTGCGCTGGGTCAGGTTATGGAAGTTGGTGATAATGCCATCCTGATAAAAATCGCTCATGCCTTCACTCTCCCTTAATAATACATCGTTAAATTAATAAGTTATGATTTGACTGAGGTAGTGGCTGAGACCTTCGCTCCAGCCTTGAGGTCCGGTAAATTCCGTACGGTAGACCTCGCCACGATATTGTGGTGACAATGTCACTTTATCGCTGACGGCCCCCTTGATGATGACGGCGTGCTGCGTCGCCTCCAACAGGGAACGATCATTTGGCCCGTCGCCGAGTCCTAATGTGGTTATCGCGGAACCGGACCGTTGTTGATAATGCGTTGTCAGCCATTCCACCGCATGGCCTTTGCTGACGGATTCACCCATCACATGATAGAAACGGCCGCCCTGTGTTAACGCAAGCTGATACAGCTTGAGACAAGCGGCAAAGCGTTCCAGTTCAGTGTTATTGCCCAACCAGATTAACGGCTCTGAACCTTCCCGACGCCGCGCGAGCGTCGCGTCCCCCAGAGGAAGCCCGGTGATATCGGCCACTTCGGCGTCGGTCATATCCGAAAATCCCCTGAAATTAAAGGCCTGTTCCG
>NZ_CAMKXG010000266.1 GCF_946477055.1 Lonsdalea britannica
AACGCCGGGATCCGTGAAACCCAGCGTAAATCCATCGGGCTGATTCAGCAGGATAACAGCAGCGATGCGATGGAAGAGATCAAGAAGGTGTTTACGCCGGAATTCCGTAACCGTCTGGATGGCATCATCTGGTTCAACCATCTCTCGACCGAAGTGATTCAGCAGGTGGTGGACAAATTCATCGTCGAATTGCAGGCGCAGCTGGATGCCAAAGGTGTGTCGCTGGAAGTCAGCGAAGATGCCCGCAACTGGCTGGCAGAGAAAGGCTACGACAAGGCGATGGGCGCACGTCCGATGGCGCGGATTATTCAGGAAAACCTCAAGAAACCGCTGGCCAACGAGCTACTGTTTGGCTCGCTGGTAGAAGGGGGATCCGTCACGGTGGAACTGGATGCTTCGACGCAGCAGCTGAGCTATAGCTTCCATAGCGCTCAGAAACGCAAAACCGAGGGCGCGGTATAGCGTTAACCCCGCATTACCGACACCTATGACCTCAAGGGCATCCCAATGGATGCCCTTGTTTTTTTGAAATAAATGAGCGATTAGATCGAAAGCTAACAAGCCGGGTGTTTACTTGTCTTGCTGCTGGGGCGGATAGAGACTCAACAGCTTGAGGGTGACGCCATTGGTCCAGCCAAACCCGTCCTGCAGTTCGTATTCACCACCGCCACCACCGCCGAGTTCACCGGTTTCAACCGCGTATTTCTCTACCAGCTTATGCTCGCGTTCATAGGTGTGCTGAACGCTGTTCAGAAAACGAACCGCGATTTCTTCAGCGAGTGCCTCTTGCTGATAATAACGTAGCCCTTCCACCGCGACCCACTGTAGTGGCGCCCAGGCGTTCGGCGCATCCCACTGCTGGTGAGAGTGCTCCGTTGTCGTAACCATGCCCCCTTCCTGTACCAGCGCGTCACGGACCGCCTGAGCGGTCTCGTCGGCGTTATTCTGCGGAGCGGCCTGAACGTACAGCGGAAACAGCGTCGCTGCCGTCAACTGTTCACTTACTTTGCCCTGACGCCAGCCATAATCCGCGTAGTAGCGTTTTTCCGCGTTCCAGAAGTAGTGATTTAGCGCCTGTTTACGCTTGTCGGCACGCCGTGCGTAACGATCGGCATCGGCCATGTTGTTGGCTAAACGACTGGCTTTTGCCAGCGCCATTTCGTTGTGGTAAATCAATGCGTTCAGATCCACCGGCAGGATGTCGGTGGTGTGAATCGTCGATAGCTTCATCGGGTCTTTCAGCCAGCGGGAACTGAAGTCCCAGCCGGATGCCGCACCCGCGCGCAGGTCTCGGTACAGCTGCGGGCGTTCGCTTTCCGGCACCTGACTGGCAGTGGTGATATCGTCCAGCCAGGATTCGGTACGCGGCACGTTGCGGTCGTCCCAGTAGCGGTTCAGCACATCGTTGCCGATACGAACCACGCGTTTATCCGCCTGTCCCGGCTGGAGGCTGTTTTCGCCGTCCATCCAATACTGATATTCCCGCTTCATCTGCGGCAGATAGGTGACCAGCAGATTGTCGCCGTCGTGCTTCGCCAGCAGCTCAACCATTTTGGTGAAGAAAGGAGGCTGCGAACGGCTCAGGTAATAGGTGCGATTCCCGTTGGGAATGTGTCCGTAGCGGTCAATCTGGTAGGCAAAGTTTTGCACCATGTTACGGATGAGATCCCATTGGTCGCTCTCCGCGAGGCCCAACATAGTGAAATAGCTGTCCCAGTAATAGACTTCGCGGAAACGTCCGCCCGGCACGACATACGCGTTGGGCAGCGGTAGGAGCGAGTCCCAGCGGGTGATGTCGGGTGTGCTGCGGGTGAGGTGCGGCCACAGGTCGACGATATGTTCCCGCAGCGTCTGGCCCCCGGGGGGAATATAGCCTTTCCCATCCGCAGGAATAATGAAGTTGTGCCGCACAAAATGCTGCAGATCAAAGTTGTCCAACCGACGCTGCATGTAGTAATCCGCCATGATGGCTGATGGCGAGTACCGGGGGACTGCGTCAACAAACGTTTTTTGATCCGGGAACATTTTCGCTTTCTGCACCGCTTCGAACAGCGGCCCCATTGTGATATCCGGCGGAGCCGTGGCGATGCGCTGCGGCTGTGGGGTTTCTGCATGAGCGTGCTTCATCACCAGAACGGGGAAAGCCAGAATGGTGGTTATCTGTAAAATAATCAAAAACGGATATGTCCTCATCGCCTGGATGGTTAACATCGTTTGGTCCACTCCTCTATTATGAGCAAGTTGAGCAATAAAAAAGCAACAATTTTGTAAATATTGCTCAGTGCAATTATCTTAGGGGAAAGAGAAATAGGAGGGGACAATGGATGCGTGATCTGCAGAAAGGGTCACTGGGTGCGATGAGAAAAATGTGAAGACGGGCACAAAAAGCAAAAGCCCTGACCGCAAGCGGAAAGGGCAGGAGGGCGAACATCCTCGTGGGATCGCGTTAAGCGATGGCGGGCCTGTTAGCGGCTACGGAAGACAATGCGGCCTTTGCTCAGGTCGTACGGGGTCAGCTCCACTGTGACTTTGTCACCCGTCAGGATGCGGATATAGTTTTTACGCATTTTACCGGAGATATGAGCGGTAACCACGTGCCCGTTTTCCAATTCAACGCGGAACATGGTGTTGGGCAGCGTATCAAGTACGGTGCCTTGCATTTCAATATTGTCTTCTTTGGCCATCGAATCCTCTAGGTTTTACTACCTTAGTTTTTAACCGGCAAGATAATGCCGAAAAACCCACATTATGTAAAGAAGCGTTGCTACTCAGCGCTTGATTAATTCGTCATAGGCGGGTCGTTTGATTAGGCGAGCGGCAGGGGTTGTCTCTGCCAGCACGTTTCATCCAGCGTCATGGGACGCAGTCGGGAAAGGTGTTGCAGAAACTCCCGGCGCGGTATTTCAGTGGCTCCCAGCGATGCCGTGTGCTCATTCAGTATTTGGCAGTCAATCAGTTGGCCGCCGTGGCGGACAAAGTGACGCAAAAACGCCAGTAAACCGCATTTCGAGGCATTGTCCGCCCGGCTAAACATGGACTCGCCGCAGAACAACGCACCCTGCGAAATGCCGTACAGACCGCCGATCAGCCTGTCATTATGCCACACTTCCACCGAATGCGCCTGTCCTGCCTGATGCAGCTGACAATAAGCGTCAATAATGTCATCGTCGATCCAAGTGCCTTCTTCACGTTCGTTGGCGCAGGCGGAGATGACATCGGCAAAGGCCTGATTGAGCGTCACTCGATACTCGGTCTTGCGGATAAACTTTTTCATGCTCCGGCTAAGGTGAAACGCGTCGGGAAACAAGACGGCCCGAGGATCGGGAGACCACCACAGCACGGGGTCTCCCTCCGAGTACCAAGGGAAGATACCCTGCTGATAAGCCGCTATTAGACGGGCTGGAGCCAGATCGCCCCCGAACGCCAGAAGGCCGTTAGGATCGTTCAACGCCAGTTCCGGATCGGGGAACTGCACGGAGAAGGGCGAAAGCTCAAACAACTGCATGTCAGGCCTCAGTTAAAGATGTTGATGAAACTGCCAGTAACGGCCTTGCTGGGCCATGAGCGTCTGATGATCACCCTGTTCGATAAGCTCACCGCCGTCCATGATGTACAGTCGGTCCATGCTTTCCAGGCCGCGCAGGCGGTGAGTAATCACCAGCAGGGTTTTCTCTTTGCAGTGTTCGCGCAGCAGCTGAAGCATGCGCTGTTCCGTTTCAGCGTCTAGCCCTTCGGTGGGCTCGTCGAGCAGAATCAGCGGTGCCGGATGTAGTAACGCACGCGCCAGACCTATACGGCGCTGTTCGCCGCCGGACAATTGACGACCGCCTTCACCCAGCCAGGCATTCAGCCCCTCCTGCTCCAGCAGGTTAGACAACCCCACCTGTTGCAGGGTGTGAGCCAATTGCTCATCACTGGCCTGTGGCGCTGCTAACCGCAGGTTCTCACGCAGTGTGTCGCTGAAGAGATGTACCCGCTGAGGCACGACGGTCATCATGCTGCGCAGATGCTCTTCAGACCAGGCAGACAGCGGCGAACCGTTAAGCGTGATTTCGCCCTCGGTACTGTCCCAGGCGCGGGTGATCAATTGCAACAAGGTTGATTTACCGCAGCCGGTTTTGCCTAACAGAGCGATGTGCTCGCCCGGTTGGAGGCTTAGCGAAACATGTTGCAACACCGGCAGGGGCTGATCCGGATAGGTGAAACTCACGTTATCTAGCGTCAAGGCAGCCTGAGAGGATGGGGCTGGTCCTCCGGTGGCGAAGACGACGGCAGGCTTCAGCTTCATCAACTGGTCGACTCGCACGGCGGAGGAGGCGACCTGCCCGATATGTTGGAAGGCATTGGCGACCGGGCCTAAGGCTTCGAAGGCCGCCAGTGACGCGAAAACAAATAAGGCGATCAGCGCGCCCGGCTGCGTGTCTCCGCCGACGCCGTTCGCTGCCATCCATAGCATCAATGTGACGGTGAGTCCGCTGCTCAGGATGATAAGGGATTGCGACAGGGCGCCGAGCGTCGCCTGCTGACGCTGCCGTGATAACCAGCGGTTTTCCAATTGATCCAGTCGCTGTCTCTTATACACATCTGACGCTGCCG
>NZ_CAMKXG010000267.1 GCF_946477055.1 Lonsdalea britannica
GCGAAGCCCGCGCCGTTGCTGCGCAGGCTTTCCTGACCCGCGTCCGTATGGCTGAACGACAACGCCTGATGCGAGCCTACGCCCAACGCCGATAACCGCCCTGATTGCCACTGCTGTTGCAGCGGTGCCAGCAGCCCGTCGACCTGCGCTCGGTACCCGCTCGCATCGTAGTCGCTGAGTATTTCCTGCCCATTGACCCGCTCGGAGATGACCTGACCGGAGCGGTTATAAGCGTACTCCACGCAGGCATCGGCGTTGCTGGCGCGCAACAGGCGTCCCGCAATGTCATAGTCGAGCGAGGTGACGCTTTCCGTCGCGCCTTCAGCGGTGAGGCACTGGACTTCTGTCACCCGCCCCAACGCGTCGTGCGTGTAGCCTTGCTGGCTGCCGTCGGGGGCGGTTCGACACGTTAATCGCCCCGCCACGTCGTAGGCATAGCGATACACGCGTCCGTCATAATGCCGCTCTTCGGAAAGCCGTCCGCACTCGTCAAAAGAGTAAGTCCAGGCGTCGCCGTGACTGTTGGTCACACCGGAAAATTCGGCTTCAGCGTTGTAGTGATAACGGACCGTTGCGCCGAGTGGATCGGTGGCTTCCATCAGATTATCAAATGCGCCGTACCTGAACTGGTGCTGCTGTCCTAACGCATCGGTAACAGAGGTGAGATTACCTTCTTTATCAAAACCAAAGGTGGTTTCAGTACCGTCTTCATAGATGACTTTTGATGGAGCTTCTCGGTAGCCTTCATATTCCCAGCGACGTACCAGCCGACCAGATTGGCTCTCCTGATGGCGTTCTGTCACCCTGTCCTGACCATCGTAGAAGAATCGTACCGTGGGAGCGTTATCTACTTCGATCGTACTGACCAGCCCTCTCGCGTTGTAATGATAACGTTGCAACACCCCGTTAGGGGCGATGATGGTTTCCAGCAGGCCCTGATCGGTATAACTATGCAGCCACTCACGTCCTTCAGGATCGTTAACTTCTACCACCTGACCCTGAGCATTCCGCTGATACCGCCAAACGTTGCCGAGAGGGTCGGTATACGCCAGCAACTGCGCATCATCATCATAGTCATAGTGGTGTACCGCGCCGTCTGGCAACGTTACGGTCGTAATCTGGCCCCAATCATTACGCTTGAACTCGGTGCGATGACCCAACGGGTCAGTTTGCGCCACCAGCTGATTGTGTTCCCATTCGTAAAGCGTTTCGCCGCCATCGGGCGTCTGATGGCTAAGAATATTGTTGCGTTCATCCCTGATGTAGCGCGCCACACCACCAAATCCATTATGGTAATAGGTGGTGAGCCGTTCATCGTCATAGTCGAAGCTACCTGCCCAGTAACCTTCCGATGCACGGTCGCGCACGGCTCGGCCCTGGCTGTCATAGGTATGTTCTACCCAGGTTTCCGACAAATCTGACCAACGCAACATCCAACCTTCCGGCGAATAACGGTAATCAAAACTGCGTCCCTCTCCAGCCCGGACACTCAACAGGTAACCCTGCGCATCATAGGAGTAGTCAACCAGAGTCTGTAGCGGCCGACGCTGACGATCACATAACGTCAGACATGTGATTCGCCCGTGCTTCGTTTCCACGTGTACCAAACGCTCATCCGCGAGCACCACCCATCGTAATTCGCCAAATTCCCACAGCAGCGACGTACGATTGCCCACGCTATCCTCTACCGCGGTCAAACACAGCTGCACGCCCCGGGTATGTTCAAACCAGTAACGCATACCGTCACAATGACGCAGCACCAATACGCCTTGCTGACGCGTTAAACGCCATGCTGGATTGGATTTTGAAAGACTCGATTGACCTTCATCGGGGAGCGTAAATATGGCCTGATTGAATTCCCCATCCGTAAACGTCGCGACGTCGCTTTCAAGTTTCAGGCTCATATCCCAGTTGCTGCGCCACAGCGCACCCAGCAAGCCGGAAACTCGCGTTCCTCCCGAACGATAACTTCTTTTCAAAGCCAGAGGGAAAAGCCCGGAAATCTGAAAATCGGTACGCCAGTCAACGACATAACCCGTGGCGACATCGACCGGGTCACCCTCGCAGGTTGATTTGGACGTACACTGCTCACCCTCTTTTTTCTTCGCCACGTTCTCCGCTTCTGTTTCCGCCGCCCGACTTTCCTGTTTCGTCGCCCCCGCCGTCATTTGCTCCGGTTTGTTCGCTTTTCCTTTGCCAAGTGCCGTACCTGGTTTTTTGGTCACAATTTTGGCGATGAAAGACTCCACTTTCTCGATAATGGTATTAACGACACTTTCGAATTTTTCTATCAGCCATTTCAGAACCCTAACCATCGAATTAAAGCTGTCTTTGGCGAAAGCCACGATCCAGCTTTTCGCCGAGTTGGTCGCATCCTGCAAAATACGCTCAATGGCCAAAGCAATTTTATTTAGCAACTCGATGGCTTCAATCGCGATGGCTTTAATTTTGGAGGCAAAATCCATCAGCCATCGCACAATATTACCGTCAGACAGGTGTCGAATTTCTCGTATTGCGAGCTGGATAGCGCGTTTATCAGCAACGGCACCGGCGACTTTGCCCACCGCTTTTAATACTGATTTACCCGCATATTTAAGGACATGGCCAGCACCGGGTACTACGCCAATAACATCTAAAACACCCTCGCTAATAAAATAGATGTCCTTAAGATTCTCAGGATTTTTATAGGCAGCCCAGCACCATTCTCCAATGAAATACACATCGGGCGCTTGTCCAACAACAGGGATAAACCCAAGGATGATCTGACAAAAGAGAAGTACAGCAGTTTCCGTCGTATGACTGGCGACTTCCGTTGACAAACTATGATGGACTTTATTGATAGCCTGCTTCAGCTCTCGGCTACCGTTATTAATTCTGTCCTTCAGCTCCATAAATCGGTTATAAGCCAGCTCATATTTATCTTCATAGTAAAAATACATACCACCATAAACATGACTGTTAATACCGACTTGGTTGTAGCGTTTGCTCTCTTCCGGATCGTATTCCAGCAACCCTTCTTTGCTGAGTAACAAATAAAGCGTGAAGTACTCGCCAGCGAGTGCCGCAACTTCGGGGTTGGACTGGAGTACCGGGTTATTGGTAACGGTGTCTTCGGGTTCGAACTCGTCGCTGCCTTCCTGAATATTTAACTCGTAGCCATTACAACCCATATCGTAGATTTTGAAATAGCCGTTCTCATCCGTTTGGCCGCTAATATTCGTACCGTTGCTGTCCTTAACGACAAAAGGCGCGTTAGGAACGGGTTTTCCCGAGTCGTATAAATATTGAACGAAAATTTCACAAGCGCATTCCTTACACCCTCCTGGGATGGCTTTATCGCTGGAAAATTTCTTACTCGCGGCCTCTTCGCTGGAGACCAGCGTCGCTGATGTCGTCTGTTCCATAGCACTACGTCCTTTTATGCTTCGCTCTGTTGGCTCACCGCTGCGGCGTAGAGGCGATCCATCTTGTTCTGGGTTCCGATAATTTCCGGTTCCGCCATGACCGTTTGCGCCCAAGGCTCGCCGATAAATTCGGGGCTGAGCTCCGTCACCAGCGCCAGATAGCGCACGATATCGCGGTCGTTGTTAAACCCTTGTAGCTCGGCCTGCTTCACCTGTTCTTGAGTAAATGCCAACAGCACGTCGTCTCCTTCGGACTGCCAACGTGGGTGGTAGGTGCGCAGGTGAGTCATGTAGGTTTCCAAAGCGTTCTGCGTGGACGGGCCAAGGAGCGCCTGCCATTGGGCGTCGCTGAGTTGGCGGGGCGAGGTATTGGGGATGTCGTGAGGCTCGCGATGCGTGAGGGTCAGCACCTTCGACGCGCCGCCTTCCAACGCAATGTCGTAGAATCGGGCGATAGGGCCGAACAGAGCCGTCGCCTCCTGCGCCGTGCTGGCCGACAGAAGCTGTTTCACTATCAGCCAGTCGCTGATGCGCAGAATGGCATTCTCTCCGTCCGGAATGGCCACCAGACTCCAGTGCCGCAGATGACTGACCAACTCAACCAGCTGCTGTCCGGGCGTATAGGCCTGCATGAACCACTCAAGCTGAAAACCGATGCCCCAGCCGTCCCGGGTGCAAAGATACTCTTCCAGCTGAGGCCAGTTTTGTGCGGTAACCGGGATGCAATAGGGAGAGATGGACGCATGCTCGCGTCCAGCCTCGCCCCAATACAGCCGGGTGTATTCCAGACCGCCGCCCCAGCGCTCAGCCAGCCAAGGCACCGCGTCGTTCAGTGCGGCTTCCGCCACGATGAAACACCCGCCCTCGTCGATACGTGCCAGCCATCCGTCAGCGTCATCTTGTGTTTCGGTCAGAAAAGGCGTGGTTAAAGGTGTCGTTGATGTCACTCGGTGACCTCCAATATGTCAGGCGATAGTCCCTTCATCCAGTCAGGCCGGTGGTAACGTGATCGAACGTCTTCCAGATGGCGCGGTTCGGATGTGAACAGCTGAATACATTTTCCCAGGGCGTGGTTCATGGTCAGATGAATAAAATGAGGATGGTGATAAAACTCGCTGCCGATAATCCAGCGATGCGCAGACCAGGCTTCACATTCGGCGTCGGTGGCG
>NZ_CAMKXG010000268.1 GCF_946477055.1 Lonsdalea britannica
CGTTCAAACAGGCTGAATTCCAGATCATGTACGGTGAAGGTATTAACACCTTTGGTGAGTTGGTCGACCTTGGAGTTAAGCACAAGCTGATTGAAAAAGCGGGTGCCTGGTATAGCTACAACGGTGAGAAAATTGGTCAAGGTAAGGCCAATGCATGTAACTTTATCCGCGAGAATACGGCGATTGCCAATGAGCTGGATAAAAAACTACGCGATATGTTGCTAAATAAAGGTAATGAGCCAGCGGCAGCAGCTGCCAGCAGCGAAGCGGGTTTTGATGAAGATACAACTGGCGAGTCCAAAGAGGATTTTTAATTAGTTCATTATGTTAGCTAGCAGCAGCCATACAACGATCAAGGTCACGCATGTCTAAAATATTGCGTTATGCCATGAATGTGTTGGCGGTCCGCGACCACAGTGAAACCGAGTTACGCCGCAAAATTGCGGCGTTCTTGTATTCTTCGTCAGAAGAAAACGGCGATGACTCCATTGCCGTCGATCAGGAAATTGAGCAGGCCATTGCCTATTGCGCCGAGTATGGTTGGCTTGACGATAAACGATTCGCTCAACGTTACATTTCTAGTCGTAGCCGAAAAGGGTACGGTGTGCAGCGAATACGCAGCGAGTTAAGTCAGAAAGGTGTGGATAAATCGACTCAAAGCGACGCGTTACGCGCCAGTGACGTTGATTGGTATCAATTAGTTCAACAAGTCGCTGAGCGAAAGTTTGGTTATCCGCTCCCCACCGAATGGAAAGAAAAAGCGAAAGTTCAGCGTTACCTCTTGTATCGCGGTTTTTCGCATGATGAAATTCAGTCTCTGTACACGAATTTTTCAGATTGAATGCATACGGGATTTTACTTCCCTCCTGAGAAAATTTATCTTATTCCCACTTTTTTAGTTCGTGTTTGGTCCGATTTCGTCGATATGTCGTATGGATCGGACCCGCGACCATTCTTTTAGCTTGATTTCAGGACAATTATGAGCAAGAGCACCGCTGAGATCCGTCAAGCGTTTCTCGATTTTTTCCACAGTAAGGGACACCAGATCGTCCCCAGTAGCTCCCTAGTACCAAATAACGATCCGACACTGTTATTTACGAACGCGGGGATGAACCAGTTTAAGGATGTCTTCCTTGGTCTGGATAAGCGTAGCTATTCGCGCGCTACTACGTCTCAGCGTTGCGTGCGTGCCGGTGGGAAGCATAACGATCTCGAAAACGTAGGTTATACCGCACGTCATCACACTTTCTTTGAAATGCTGGGCAACTTTAGCTTTGGCGACTATTTCAAGCATGAAGCCATCCGCAACGCCTGGGAATTACTCACCGGCGAGCAGTGGTTCAATCTGCCGAAAGAAAAGCTGTGGGTGACTGTCTATGCCACGGATGATGAAGCTTTTAATATCTGGGCCGACGAAATTGGCGTTCCGCGCGAACGCATCATCCGTATTGGTGACAACAAAGGCGCGCCGTATGCTTCAGATAACTTCTGGCAGATGGGCGACACCGGACCTTGCGGCCCATGCTCCGAGATTTTTTACGATCACGGCGACCACATCTGGGGCGGACCTCCAGGCTCTCCGGAAGAAGACGGCGACCGCTATATCGAGATCTGGAACCTGGTCTTCATGCAGTTCAATCGTCAGGCCGATGGCACGATGTTGCCGTTGCCCAAGCCTTCGGTGGATACCGGCATGGGTCTGGAACGTATCTCAGCCGTCCTGCAGCATGTGAACTCCAACTACGAAATCGATCTGTTCAAAACGCTGATCGCTGACGTAGCGAAAGTGATTGGTACAGACGATCTGGATAACAAATCGCTGCGAGTTATTGCCGACCATATTCGTTCCTGTGCTTTCCTGATCGCAGATGGCGTTATGCCGTCCAACGAAAACCGGGGCTATGTCCTGCGCCGTATCATTCGTCGCGCCGTACGTCACGGCAATATGCTGGGCGCCAAAGATACCTTCTTCTATAAGTTGGTTGCGCCGTTGATCAACGTGATGGGCTCTGCTGCAGAAGATCTGAAACGTCAGCAAGCGTTGGTCGAACAGGCATTGAAAAATGAAGAAGAGCAGTTTGCTCGGACGCTGGAACGTGGATTGGCGCTGCTGGACGAAGAGATTAATGGTCTGCAGGGCGATACGCTAGATGGCGAAGCCGCTTTCCGTCTGTACGACACTTATGGTTTCCCGCTGGATTTGACCGCGGACGTGTGCCGTGAGCGCAATATCAAGGTCGATGAAGAAGGCTTTGAACGCGCGATGGAAGCGCAGCGTCAACGAGCGCGTGAAGCTAGCGGCTTTGGCGTGGATTATAACAGCCAGATTCGCGTTGATACGGCCACTGACTTCTGCGGATACGAAAACACGGCAGGCAATGCCAACGTGATTGCGCTTTATCGTGAAGGTCAGTCTGTCGATGAAATTCATGCCGGTGAAGATGCCGTGGTCATTTTGGACAACACGCCATTCTACGGTGAGTCCGGTGGTCAGGTCGGTGACCGGGGGGAGCTCCAAACGACAGATGCGCGTTTCGTGGTGGAAGATACCCAGAAATATGGTCAGGCTATTGGTCATATCGGTAAACTCAGCCACGGTACGCTGCGAATTAATGGTACTGTGAATGCGTTGGTCGATCAGGCGCGTCGTGATCGTATTCGTCTGAATCACTCCGCGACGCATTTACTGCATTCAGCACTGCGTCAGGTCCTCGGTGAGCATGTTGCTCAGAAAGGTTCTCTGGTGAATGATCGCCACCTGCGTTTCGACTTCTCGCATACGGAAGCCATGAAACCGGAACAGATTCGTCAGGTCGAAGATATTGTTAATGCTCAGGTTCGTCGCAATTTGCCGATCGAAACCGAAGTGATGGCGATCTCAGAGGCTAAGTCAAAAGGCGCCATGGCGCTCTTTGGCGAAAAATATGATGACCATGTTCGTGTGCTGACGATGGGCGACTTCTCGATTGAGCTGTGTGGGGGGATTCATGCCAGCCGCACAGGGGATATCGGTCTGTTCCAGATTGTGTCGGAGTCGGGCACTGCCGCAGGTATTCGTCGTATCGAAGCGGTGACGGGTGAAAATGCGATCAACGCACTGCATCGTCAGAGTGATGTATTGCAGGAAGTGACCGCGTTGGTCAAAGGCGATAGCAATAATCTGGCCGAAAAAGTACGTTCTGTTATCGATCGTACGCGTACGCTGGAAAAAGAGCTGCAGCAGTTGAAAGCGCAACAAGCGGCACAAGAAAGCTCCTCCTTGGCGGGTAAAGCGAAAGAGGTGAAAGGTGTGAAACTGCTGGTCGTTCAGCTCAATGACGTGGAGCCCAAAATGCTGCGTACGATGGTCGATGACCTGAAAAACCAGCTGGGGTCTGCGATTATCGTTCTGGCTACGGCAGCCGAAGGTAAGGTCAGCCTTATCTCCGGAGTGACGAAAGAGCTGACCAGCAAGGTGAAAGCAGGCGAGCTTATCGGCTTTGTCGCCAGTCAGGTTGGCGGTAAGGGCGGTGGTCGTCCTGATATGGCCCAGGCGGGCGGCAGTGACGTTAACGCTCTGCCAGCGGCTCTGGAGAGCGTTGAAGCCTGGGTGGTTGATAAGCTATAACTAAATTATCAATGTTATCTAGACAAACGTCGTAACCTTAAACAGTTTTGGCGCCTTGGGCTTGCGAAAACGGATGAACGCAAGCCAGATGGAGTTTATAAGCCCCTGGAATACCGGGGGCAGTAAGACCTACCGTCTGGCTGTGATAACAAAAATCGCAAGCTGTCTTATATCGACTAGACTGAACATTAGTAACAACTATGAGTGGGATGATGAACAATCATCATCTGGGTTTACGTTTTCTTGGCCCATGACGGATAATGGTGAGAAAATGAAGGGGCCTGACTCTTTATAATCTTTTCAAGGAGCAAAGAATGCTTATTTTAACTCGTCGAGTTGGCGAAACCCTCATGATCGGCGATGAGGTTACGGTTACTGTACTGGGAGTAAAGGGCAATCAGGTACGCATTGGTGTCAACGCCCCCAAAGAGGTCTCCGTTCACCGCGAAGAGATTTATCAGCGCATTCAGGCAGAGAAGTCTCAGCCTACATCGTATTAATTGACAATGCGTCTCGCAAAACGAGGCGCCATTGCTTCTATCGCTCGTTTTAGTCGTATTTCCTGTTTTCCCCATCTATGTTCCGCATTTGTTTCTTCCTGCTCACGAGCATGATAAGCAATTGTTTTTCTGTTGATAAAACACACTTTGTGTTGCCAATCTGTACGTATTGACCGCGAAGTGTGCAAACAAACATGATGAGGGAAAAATTGTTTGACTTATAAGTCGTGGAAAGTAATATGTGCGCCACGCAGTACCGGTGAGCACGAAACGAAAGATGAGTTGAGTATCACAGGTCATGTTAGGTGAGGTGGCCGAGAGGCTGAAGGCGCTCCCCTGCTAAGGGAGTATGCGGTCAAAAGCTGCATCGAGGGTTCGAATCCCTCCCTCACCGCCATTTAATTGATTATGCATCCGTAGCTCAGCTGGATAGAGTACTCGGCTACGAACCGAGCGGTCGGA
>NZ_CAMKXG010000269.1 GCF_946477055.1 Lonsdalea britannica
GCCGTCTCGTCGGGAGCGCGTTCGCTGGTTGTCAGCGTCGGTTTCGATATCATTGAGGGCGATCCTCACGGTATCTGGCAACTTTCACCCGAGGTGTTCCACGCGATTGGCGAACGTTTTGCCGCAGCCCATCTGCCCATCTGCTTTGTGCAGGAAGGCGGATACCACATGAACGCCCTGTCCGACTGCGCTTTCGCGCTGGCTGACGGCGTCTGTGCGCCCGCCGCCCAGCGCCCCCCGGTAAAACAACCCAGTGCGCTTGAGGGGTTGGAGCCCTTCCGCGTCCAAATCAACGAGCTGGACGACGCTATTATCAATCTCATCGCTCGGCGTATTGATGTGTGTACCCAAGTCGCCGCATACAAGCGCACACATGATATCCCGATGATGCAACCGGGACGGGTAGACGCCGTGAAACAGCGCTGTGCAGAGCGGGCAGCCCGTCATGGGCTCGACCCCGAATTTGCGGTCGCACTCTACGAACGCATCATTGATGAAGCGTGCAGGCTGGAAGACACCATAATCAAAGCCTGAACGCCTTGCGCCACCACAGGGAAGCTTGAAATATGATACGTATTTACACGCTGGGGCCCACCGGCACCTGCCATGAAAATGCCCTTCGTCACTATCTGCGTTACCAGAACGTGACCGAGGCGGAGATCATCCTGGTCGACGATCTCGTCTCCGCAGGCCAGCAGGCCGTCGATGACGGCGATGCCTACCTGCTACAGTGCAGCGCTCATCATCAGGTGCATATAGTCACTGAGCGCTTTCGCGAACGACTTCCGGTCGTGGATACATTTATTTTCCCCACTCAACCCCTGGCGTTGCTCAAGCGCCGCGACGTCGAACACCCGCGCCATTTGGCCCTGCCGGAACCGACACTCGGCTATATCAATCCCGAAGACTGGGATGAAATTATTCTCGAAACGTCCAAACCGGTGGTAGCGGCGAAACTGCTGACCGGCGAGTACGACGCAGGACTGGCCTACACCTTCGTCGCTACCGAGAATCCCGATTGTATCGAACTGTTGGAAACTTTCGGCGAGGTGGTCACGACGTGGTTGATCTACGGTCCACGGCCGCGCTATCGAGGAGAGATCATCGCCATGCCGTATCCCGAGCTAAACGCGTCGCAGTATGTCTCCTGACCCTCACGCGCATTCCGGCGACGCGCTGCGCATTCGGCTGCTGCCGCAGGCGTTGACCCTCGGCGCGTTCGCCATCGGTCTGGACACGTTTGTCGTCATCGGCGCGCTGCACGAAATGGCGAGGGATCTGGCAATCTCTCCCGCAACGGCCGGCAGACTGGTGTCCATTTCCGCTTTCTGTTACGCCGCGTTTGCACCGTTCAATGCCTGGTGGTTTCGCTCGTGGCCGCCCCAGCGGGTGCTGCTGCTGTCTCTGGTGTGTTTTGTCGCGGGCAATGGTTTGAGCGCCCTCAGTCCAACCTTCAACGTCCTGATCGCGGGACGCGTTGTGTCGGCCTACGGCGCCGCCATGTTTACGCCGACCGCGACCACATTGGCCGCCCAGCGCATGCCTCCGGGACGCAAAGGCGTCGCACTGGCGCTGATCTTCGGCGGCATGACGATGTCGCAGGCGCTGGGCGTGCCGCTGACCACCTGGATTTCGCACGCCCTGAACTGGCGCTGGGCGTTTTACTGCGTCGTGTTCTTTGGCCTTGTCGCGCTAGGCCTGCTATTCATCCTGTTGGAACACCGCGCTTCCCCGCCTGACCCCACCACCTTCTGCGTCACCCAGAGATCGCGCCGTTTTCCACCTGCCGTTTGGGGGCTGTTCTGCGTCACATTGCTGGTCGTTACATCGGAGTTCATCGTTTACGCCTACATCAGCGTCATACTGGCCAATACGCAGCTTGGCGATGTGCCGGTGTTGCCACTGGTGCTGATGGCCTACGGCATCGGCTCGGTGATCGGCAATATCGCAACAGGGCTGTTGACCGATCGTTGGGGCCCCGCCAGCGTTCTCAGCAGCGTCATCGTACTGCAAACCGCCGGGCTTATCGCACTGGTCCTGCTGCGGGAATCTGCCGTCGCGGCGCTCGCGCTCGGCGCGGGATGGGGCATCGTCAGCTATATGTATCTG
Organism: Lonsdalea britannica; assembly: GCF_946477055.1. Taxonomy (GTDB): domain Bacteria; phylum Pseudomonadota; class Gammaproteobacteria; order Enterobacterales; family Enterobacteriaceae; genus Lonsdalea; species Lonsdalea britannica_A. Next base: position 2,110 of record NZ_CAMKXG010000269.1, read on the forward strand.
GTTCCCATTCAACACCGGCTGCTGGGACTCGCGGGCGCGGCGTCCCAGCAGGTGCTGGCGCTCAACAGCTCCGTGATCTACATCGGCATTGGCGTCGGAAGCGGAATGGGCGGTCTGATCATTTCGCAAAGCGGGGTTTCTATGCTGGCGCTGGTTGCAGGCATCATCGGGATCCTGGCGCTTATCCCCACGGGGTTTGTGATGCGCAAGCGTCGCTGACCATAGAATTCGCGCCGGGATGCGGCATAACGTGACATGACAGTAACGTGTTATGCCGTGAGAGGCCGCCGTCCGAGATTATCCTGGCTTTCGGGCGTACTGATGATGGAGGGAGCCAAGAGGACACAAAAGCAGAATTAGGTGACGCTGCCTATCATTCACGCAGAGTGATTCTCCGCGATGGCGTCATAATTCTGCTGCGCGGCGAGGATGTCTGCAATATGCGTGAGCGACCAACCCCGGACCTGAATCATCATTTCCGCCAGAGATACGCCAAGAGGCGTCAGCGCATAAGTCACATTGACTGGAACGGTAGGCAGCACCGTCCGGGAGATAAGGCCATTGCGTTCCAGTTTTCTCACCGTCTGGGTCAACACCTTCTGGCTCACCCCTTCTATGACGCGTTTTAGCTCATTAAATCGCATGGGCTTCTGACCCAACCCCATCAAGACCAACATCGTCCATTTGTTAGCAATCAGGTCGATTAACGTGCGTGTCGGGCAGGCCGATGAGAACGGCCCACGCAAATCCATTTCTGTCATGGTGACTCCAAGGTAACTAAGTGACAACAAGGTATCTAATTGATACTAACATGGTCAATGGTTACTATGAATTTTATCATCACTACGGGAGACGCTCATGCATTCACTCAGAGAACAAAAGGTGGACACCAACGGTATTCAGCTCAACGTCGCGCTTTGCGGCCAGGGCGAGCCACTACTTTTACTCCACGGTTGGCCGCACACCTGGCGGCTGTGGAGCGAGATGATGCCCCAGCTTGCTGCGGCGGGAAAATACACCCTCGCGCCCGATCTCAGAGGACTCGGCGCCAGTACCCGCGCCACCGAAGGTTACGATCTGATCACGCAGACAGAGGATCTTATTGGCCTGCTGGATGCTTTGGATATTCAGCAGGTACTCGTCGTCGGCATCGATCTCGGTGCTGCGCTCGCCTTTATGCTTGCGTTACGTTATCCGCACCGGGTACGTCGTCTGGCGGTTTCCGAAGGGTTTATTGGAAACTTACCGGGTGCAGAAGCGTTGACCGCGGGCGGTCCGCCTTGGTGGTTCGGTTTTCACAACGTACCGGGACTTGCGGAAAGCGTGATTGCCGGGCAAGAAGAAAAATATCTTGATTGGTTTTATCAGAACGGAACCTGGCAAAAACGCGGTATCCCGGCTCAGATAAGAGCGGAATTTATGGCGGCCTATCGGGGAGAAAACGCGTTAGCCTGCGGCTTCAGACACTATCGGGCCTTCGCACAAAACGCCAGCCAACTCTCCGCCGGTCTTGAAAACAGCCAGATCACGGTGCCCGCGCTGGCGGTCGTTGGCGGCGTCGTCAAGGAGGCTATTTATCATCAACTCGTCCCCGTGGCTCCCCATTTGCAACGCGTCGATATCCCAGACTGCGCACATCTACTACCGCTAGAACAAGCGCGAGCCTTTAGCGATGCGCTGATTGCATTCGATACGGAGTGACCCGCAGAAAGTGGCCGCCATTTGCCCCTCTTTTACCGATCTATCGCCTCATGCTCGGGACACCGTTGAAACCAACATGATCATGCTGGCCACTTGAGGGCCACATGAGGTGTGGATTAAGCGTACACCGCCTGTTTTTCCCTCGCATCGGTCAGGGTGCTCCCCATTTCTCTGAGCGCTCATGCCCGCAACGCGGTTTCCACCTCGCTTAATACCCTCATTGAACCCCGTATTTAGACTCTTGCCTCTCTGAATAGCGAAATCCGACCTAAGATTAGGCTATCCCTCCCTCATCCCTTTCAGTTTGTACGGATATTTACGGACAAACCGCAGGCCAGAGGGAGGAAATGGAGATGTTTATTCAGTAAGAGGCGAGACATGTTTGGATTAGATGCATTTCATCTTGCAAGGATACAGTTCGCGTTCACGGTATCTTTTCACATTATTTTCCCCGCCATCACTATCGGCTTAGCCAGCTTCCTGGCCGTGCTGGAAGCGCTATGGCTTAAAACCCGCAACGAGGACTACCGCGATCTCTACCACTTCTGGTCGAAAGTGTTCGCCGTCAACTTCGGGATGGGCGTGGTCTCCGGGCTGGTGATGGCCTATCAGTTCGGCACTAACTGGAGCGGTTTTTCCGAATATGCGGGCAGTATTACCGGCCCGTTGCTGACCTATGAGGTGCTGACGGCCTTTTTCCTGGAAGCCGGTTTCCTCGGCGTGATGCTGTTCGGCTGGAACCGCGTCGGGCCGGG
>NZ_CAMKXG010000270.1 GCF_946477055.1 Lonsdalea britannica
GCTTTTTTCAGCTGTTCGCAGATCTCGGCGGAGCGGCGGCACTGCCACACGATGGCGTTGTATATCGGTTTGCCGGTGTCCTTTTCCCAAACGATGGCGGTTTCCCGCTGGTTGGTAATACCGATGCCCGCGACTTCATCCGTACTGATCCCGACTTTGGCGAGCGCCTCGACCAGCGTGGCGCTCTGTGACGCCCAGATCTCCATCGGGTCGTGTTCCACCCAGCCAGCCTTTGGGTAAATTTGTGCGAATTCACGCTGGGAAACGCTGATGATATTGGCATCGTGGTCCAGTACTACGGCACGGGAGCTGGTGGTTCCCTGGTCAAGGGCAACAATGTATTTCTTTTCCTGAGTCATAGAAGTGGTCCTTTATCGGGAAGACACGTTGCGAGTTTCGGCAGGCGCTGCGCTGTCGTCATCGGTAGGGCAGACGTCGCACGGCAGGTTGCGCCCAATCAGTTTCCGGTAGCCAAAAGCCCCTAAACCGGCACCGACGATCGGCCCGAGGATCGGCACCAGGAAGTAGGGAATATCACGGCCTCCGGTGAAAGCGACCTTGCCCCAGCCCGCGAAGTAGGCGAAGAGTTTCGGACCGAAGTCACGCGCCGGGTTGAGGGCGAATCCGGTCAACGGCCCCATTGAGGCGCCAATGACGGCGATGAGGATGCCGATGAGTAAAGGCGCCAGCGGGCCGCGTGGAATGCCGTTGCCATCATCGGTCAGCGCCAGAATTAGGCACATCAGGATGGCGGTGATCACTGTTTCCACGAGGAAGGCTTGGGGAACGGAGATCAATGGATTGGGATACGTCGAGAAAATGCTCGCCAGGCTTAGGCTTTCCACGCTGCCGCGGACGATCCCCTGAGCCTGTTCGGTCGCGTAGAACAGATTGTAGTACAGGCCATAGACCAAGGCGGCGGCGCAGAAAGCGCCAGCCATCTGCGCGAGGATGTAAGGGACGACTTTGCGTCCGTCGAAGCAGGCGAAGAGCCACAGCGTAATGGTGACGGCAGGGTTAAGGTGAGCGCCGGAAATCGCGGCCGTCAAATAGATAGCCATGGCAACGCCGAGGCCCCAGATGATGCTGATTTCCCATTGTCCAAAGCTGGCGCCAGCCAGTTTCAAGGCGGCGACGCAGCCAACGCCGAAAAAAATCAGCAGGCCTGTGCCCAGAAATTCGGCAATGCACTGGCCCTTTAATGTAGAGATTCGCGATTGACTCATACACATTTCCTGTTTTTAACGTAGGGCGTGATAAGTAAGTGCAGGAGAGATTCCTGCGTCGTTCGACCTTTCACGGTTTGTTTCACTGTGCTATCGCCAACGACACGCAAAGTGAGGAGGGAGCAACGTGCGTAGGTCAAATGTTCCTTTGATGTTAATTTATCGTTAATGAGCGAAATAGAAAAATATCGCTAGTGAAATGTGTGTTGTACGTCAAAAAAATGAGCGTATTCGCTTATTTCTCGTGAGCTGGAAACCTTGCGCCGCTGAAAAGCGTTAAATAACGCCTTAACTTGATTAACATTTGCTGCTCTCTGGCGGTTTTTTTCGGTTTCTGCCGATAGCTCAGGTCAGGAAAAAATGACACACTCGCGATTGTGGAGGATGGGCGCTAGACAGTTTCCGGCTGGCTACATACAATCTTCCGAGCGTGTTGCGCCCTTGGGGCGTAACGGAGTCGGCGCAGACCGGCCGTTCGCATTGCGGCTAGTGCGCCAACGCTATGAATACGCCAGTACGGTGTGAGAATTCGCAATAAATCAGCGTTAACGGCGTATGCCTTGCGTGAAAAAGGGGTTAGAAGTTATGTCATTTGAAGTGTTTGAGAAGCTGGAATCGAAAGTTCAGCAGGCGATTGACACCATTACGCTGTTGCAGATGGAAATTGAAGAGCTGAAAGAAAAGAATAATGCGCTGTCGCAGGAAGTTCAGAGTGTGGCAGGCAATCGTGATGCGCTAATGCGCGAGAACGAACAATTGCGTGAAGCTCAGAGCTCATGGCAGGAACGTCTGCAGGCGCTGCTGGGAAAGATGGAAGAAGTACAGTAAGACAGTAGCAAGAGACGGAAAAGGGCGCGTTCACGCCCTTTCCATCCGGTCGCTTACTCCAGATCCAGCGGATCTTCGGAGAGAATGATACCGGTGTTGTCGGCATACAGATGGTCGCCGGAGAAGAAGGTGACGCCGCCAAAATTGACGCGGATATCTGTTTCGCCAATGCCTTCGCCCTCAGCGCCAGCCGGCGTGGCCGCCATGGCCTGGATGCCGATATCCAGCTCAGCCAAATCGTCGACCTGACGCACCGCGCCATAGACCACTATGCCTTCCCACTCGTTTTGCGCCGCTAATCTTGCCAGTTCGGCGTTGATCAGCGCCCGGCGCACAGAGCCGCCGCCGTCGATCAGCAGTACGCGACCGATGCCGTTTTCTTCCAGCAGCTCATAAAGCAGCCCGTTGTCTTCGAAGCATTTCACCGTGGTGATTTGACCACCAAATGAACTACGTCCACCAAAATTGGAGAAGAGAGGCTCAACGACATTGACCTCTTCATGATAGACATCACACAGTTCGGAAGTATCGTATTTCATAGGATTAACGCCTGGTTGCCGCAGGGATCGTGGAATTGAGTATATCCCTTTCTGGCGAAGGTTAGCAAAATCATCGCCTGTCGCCTTGACCGTAATCAGGGAACAGGGATGACCTTGAAGGGGACGAACTTAGCTGAGCATCACGCCCGCAGCGAACAAAATATTGGTCAGCAGGGCGCATTTGACCGTCTTTTCGAGCATGGGACGCATACTGAATGCCGTGGTTTCACGCAGCACGTAGCGCCCCTGTTTGACCAGCAGCGGCAGTGACAGAATAAACAGCCAGCCAGCCAGGCTTTGCAGATAAATGAGCGCGAACAGCCCAAGGCACAGCGGCGCGGCCATCAGCAGCAGCATGTGATACCGGCGGGCTTTCTGTGCGCCAAGCCGGACGGCCAGCGTGTTTTTTCCGCTCAAACGGTCGTTGTCGATATCGCGCAGATTGTTGATGTTCAAAACGGCGGTGGCGAGCAGACCGCAGGCGGTGGCGGGCAGCATGACGATGCTATCGAAATGACCGGTTTGCAGTACATAAGAGCCTGCAACGCTAAGCCAGCCGAAGAAAATCAGTACCGAGATATCGCCCAAGCCGATATAGCCGTAAGGCCGGTTGCCCACCGTATAGGTGATGGCGGCCAGAATCGCCATCAGCCCCAACACGAGAAAGACGACGATATCTACGGGTTTCTCGCAGGCGAGTGCGACCAGAGAAATACCCGAGATGATGGTCAGCAGCACCGTGACGATCAGGGCGTTGCGCAGTTCGGTCAGGCTGATGGCCCCGGTCTGAATACCGCGTAGCGGTCCGATACGAGTCTCGGTATCGCTGCCTTTCACCGCATCGCCGTAGTCGTTGGCCAGGTTGGAAAGAATTTGCAGCAAACCGGCCGTCAGCAGAGCGAGCAGCGCGACTCCCGGTTTGAAACTGCTTTGCCAACCGGCGATAGCTGAGCCGGTCACGATGGAGGCGAAGGCCAACGGTAGCGTCTTGGGACGCAAGCTGTCGAGCCAGGCCTGAGTTTTGCTGCTATGTGTCAATGAGGTCATGATCCGCTTCAGTTCTGGGAGATTATGCTTAACGTCGTTGCCGAAAACGCAAGTGGGAGGCGATAGCCTCCCACTTGATATGTTGTCAGGAACGATCCGCTGGCACGGATTATAAGATAAATCGGCTCAGATCTTCATCTGCTACTAATTCATCCAGGTGATCACGTACGTAATCCGCATCAATCGTCACATTCTGACCGCCCATTTCACTGGCGTTGTAGGACACTTCCTCGATCAGGCGTTCCAGCACGGTATGCAGACGACGCGCGCCGATGTTCTCGGTACGTTCGTTGACCTGCCATGCGGCTTCCGCGATCCGACGGATACCGTCCGGCGCGAATTCCACATCCACGCCTTCGGTCGCCATCAGCGCTTTGTACTGCTGCGTCAGGGACGCGCTCGGCTCGGTGAGGATGCGCTCGAAGTCTTCCGTGGTCAACGCCTGCAGTTCGACGCGGATCGGCAGACGGCCCTGCAGTTCAGGGATCAGATCCGACGGGCTGGCTACCTGGAATGCGCCGGAGGCGATAAACAGGATATGGTCAGTTTTCACCATACCGTGCTTGGTGGACACGGTGCAGCCTTCCACCAGCGGCAGCAGGTCGCGCTGCACGCCTTCACGGGACACGTCCGGGCCGGAGGATTCGCCGCGCTTACAGATTTTGTCGATTTCGTCGATGAACACGATGCCGTGCTGTTCAACGGATTCGATGGCATTCTGTTTCAGCTCTTCCGGGTTCACCAGCTTGGCGGCTTCTTCTTCCACCAGCTGTTTGAACGCGTCCTTGATTTTGATCTTACTGGTTTTCTGCTTCTGTCCGGCTAGGTTCTGGAACATGGACTGAAGCTGATTGGTCATCTCTTCCATGCCCGGAGGCGCCATGATTTCAACGCCTACCGGCGCGGCGGCCAGTTCGATCTCGA
>NZ_CAMKXG010000271.1 GCF_946477055.1 Lonsdalea britannica
TACGATTTGGGTCAGGGCGCGGGGTTCTACGTGAACGCGACTGAAGCGCCGTGGCAGCCGCACTATCGGATGTTCGACTACCTCAGCGATGAACTGCCGCAGCTGATTCGGCAGCATGTGAACGTCAGCGATCGTCAGTCCATTAGTGGCCATTCGATGGGCGGCCACGGCGCGCTGATGCTCGCGCTGCGTCATCCGGGACGTTATCGTTCGGCGTCGGCTTTCGCCCCTATCGTCAATCCCAGCGCAGTGCCTTGGGGGCGCAAAGCGTTCAGCGCCTATCTCGGCGAAGACGAACAGCGGTGGCGCGACTACGACAGCTGCCATCTGCTGGCCGCCAGCGACCATCCGCTGCCGATCTTGATCGATCAGGGCGAGGACGATCCGTTCCTGCCGGAGCAACTCCAGCCGCACGCGCTGGACGCCATCGCCCGTCAGCGAGAGTGGCCGCTGACGCTGCGCATGCAGCCTGGCTATGATCACAGCTACTTTTTCATCGCCAGCTTCATCGAAGATCACCTGCGTTTCCACGGGAAATTCTTGCAGCAATAGGGTGAGAAGGGTTTAATACCTGCATGGGCACTGGCAGAGCGTGCCTTTTCTGAGGTCTGGCGGCGTCAGGCCGACTTTCCGGATTTCAGCGCGCTGCCCGACATGCCCGTCCCGTAGATAAAACAAGACACACACAGTCACAGCATTGCAGAACGCCCGCAGTTTCAGGCGGTAATGCTGCACATCCAACAGGGAGTGACCAATTTGCAACGTAAGCGTGTTTCATCCGCCGACCTGTTTGCCGTCGGCTACGATGCTGAAACCAGCATTCTTGAAATCGAATTCCTGAATGGCAGCCTTTATCAGTACCAAGGCGTCGCACGCATGATCTATGAAGAGCTACTCGCCTCAAACTCGAAGGGCAGCTATTACTCCCGCTTTATCAAAAATTCATTTCCCTACGAAAAATTGCAGTAATCATTCAGGGCGGGCACCCGCCCTGCGCTTAACCAAGCTCACTCGCCAAGGGACTCTACCTGACGGAACGCCGCCAGCAGACGCGCTTCGTCCAGTTCCACCGGTACAAAGTGGATGGACTCGCCCGGCTGGAGCGTGCGGGCAACGATGGCCTGCATCGCCGCAGAATCATTGATGTCTATCGCCAGATCGGCCAGCGTGGTGGGCAGCCCCATCAGGCGGAATGCCGAGCTCAGTTCCCGCAGCGCATCGGTATCGTCCAACAGCGCGCACTGAACCAGAATGCCGTAAGCCACCTTGGTGCCATGAAGAAAACGCTCCGTATGCGGCAACACCGTCAGCCCGTTATGTACCGCATGTGCCGCCGCAACACGGGTGTAACGCTCGCCGAGGCCGCCGACCATACCGCCGCCTGCGATGATCGCTTCGACAACGTCCAAAAAGTCCTGATTTATCGTCCCTGACTCAACCGCCTTCAACGCGGCCTCACTTTGTCGCAGCAGCACGTTACGAATGTCCAACGCCGTCTGTAGACCCAGTCGCACAGTCAGCGGCAGCGTCTCCGGACGAGGACTCAGCACCACGGCTTCATACCACTTGGCGAGCGTATCGCCGATCCCGGCCAGCAGATACTCCACCGGCGCGGACTGGATGATGCGTGGCTCCACCAACACCATATGGTTCGCATCTTCGAAAATCTCGAAGCGCAAGGCCTGCCCTTCGTCGTTATACCAGACGGACAGCGGCGTCCATGCCGCGCAGGTCGCCGCAATGGTCGGGATCGCCACGAGCGGTACGCCCAGACGACGCGCGACCACTTTGGCGGTGTCCAGCACCGCCCCGCCGCCGATGCCGATGACGACAGAACGATCATCCCCCGCCAGCGTAACCAGTCTCTCAACTTCGCTTTCGCTGCAGTGGGCGGCAAACAGCGCCTGTTTCGCGCCTTCCGCCGAAAATTCAGTGGGCAGATAAGGTTTCGCGGCGTTCAGCGCGCGCTCGCCGTGGATCCACAGCGCCCGTGTCAGCACCGGCGCAGGATAGAAGTCGGTCAGTTTGTCGATAGCCCCTGGAAAGGAAAAGTAATTTGCCGGCCCAACCTGGACGCGGATAGGTGATGTACTCATTATCGATAATTCCTTACGTGACAACGTGTTGGCCTTTTATTGCGGCTGGGGCGATCGCCCCGATTGCGGTTTTTGTCATCAGACCGTCAACGCATCTTAAAATCATCGGGCCCTATTCTTAATCACTTTTTTGCTTAAGTTATGCTTTTTCATTTTCAAACGCCGCGCGAATCCCCTGTATTCAGCATTCTTTATCTCAAAAAAGTGTGTTAATTTTCAGCCGGCTAACGCCACTATCCCTTACCGCCGAGACGAGTTGCCGTAGTTATGTCCATTGCCCACCGTTCACGCTTGGAAATGCGCGATATTTCCATCTCCTTCGCCGGCTTCCCGGCGTTAAAACAGGTGCAGTTTGCCCTGGAGGGCGGTTCTATCCACGCTCTGACGGGCGCTAACGGCGCCGGAAAATCCACCCTGATGGCGATTTTGTCAGGGTCTCACGACCGCTACACCGGCGATATTCTGCTGGACGGCGAAGCCATTTCTATCCACTCCCCGCGTGATGCTAAACGTTACGGCATTCACCTTGTGCAGCAGGAAGTCGACGCGGCGCTGGTGCCCACGCTTTCGGTCGCCGAAAACATCATGCTCGATACGCTGGCGCAAAATGGCCACGGCCTGAACTGGCCGAACCTCCGCCGTCAGGCCGCGGCGCTGCTCGACCAACTGGGGATTACCCTTAACGTACGTCGTCGCATGGAGCACTGCACGCTGGCGGAAAAACAGCAGGTCTTACTGGCGCGCGCGCTGTCCCATGACTGCCGTTTTCTCATCCTCGACGAGCCGACGGCCCCGCTGGATCAGGAAGAAAGCGAACGCCTCTTTGCCGTCGTACGCCGCCTGCAGGCGGAAGGCATTGGGATCGTGTTTATTTCGCACCGTATTCATGAGCTGAAAGCGATTTGCGACACGCTGACCGTGCTTCGCGACGGCGAATTCGTCAGCCGTACGCCGATGCAGGGGCTGAGCAGCGAACAGATCGTTGAAAATATGCTCGGTCATCAGTTAACCGATATCTTCCCTCCCCGTACGCCGGTGTCGCATGACGAAACGCTATTGCGCGTTGACGGCCTGCACGACGACACCCTGCTGCGGGATATTTCTCTGACGCTGCACAAGGGGGAGATTCTGGGCATCGCCGGTCTGGCGGGCGCAGGTAAGACGGAGCTGTGCAAGGCGCTGTTTGGCGCGAGCCGCAGCCGCATTCACGCGGGAGAATATCGGGCTAAGCCCTGGAAACCGCGCTCCCCTGCCGACAGCGTCGCCGCCGGGATCGCACTGGTGCCGGAAGAGCGTCGCAAAGAAGGGATTTTCATTGATGACACCGTATCCATGAATCTGAGCATCGCCGCCAGCGACAGCTTCTCCCGATGGGGCGTGTTCAGTGGACGTCAGGCCGCCGCCTGGGCAAAAAAGTTGATCCAGCAGCTCAACATCCGCACCCGTGGGCCGCGACAGACCATTCGCCGCTTATCCGGCGGCAACCAGCAAAAAGTCGCCATCGGCAAATGGATGCGCAGCGATATGCAGGTACTGATTTTCGACGAACCGACCAAGGGCGTGGATATCAAGGCCAAACAGGATTTGTTTGGATTGATGGGAGAACTGTCGCAACAGGGGAAAGGCATTATCTACGCCTCGGGTGAATTCTCCGAACTGGTGGGACTGTGCGATCGTATCTGCGTGCTGTGGGATGGCCGTATCGTGGCGGAACTGGACGCCGCGACGACGGACGAAGAAACCCTTTTATTGTATTCAACCGGAGGAACTCCTGCGTGAGTCAGCCACATTCATCTAACGGGGCTCTCCCTGTCATTCATCGTCTGTTCGATTTCCTGTACAAATGGGGCATGCTGCTGACAGTCGTCGCGCTGGTGGTGCTGTTTGGACTGGCATCCGATAATTTTCTCGACCCGTACAACATCATCAATATCCTGCGCTCCATCGCCATTGTGACGGTGATCGCCATCGGCGTATCGCTGTCGCTGTCCGTCGGCGGCTTCGACCTGTCGGTGGGCTCCACCGCGTCATTAGCTAATGCATTGGTCGTCTCGCTGTTCGTCTGGTACGGCTTTGGAACGACGGGCGCCATTCTCCTGACGCTGGCGCTGTGCATGCTGGTGGGACTATTTAACGCCTTCCTGATCGTCATTTTGCGCATTCCGGACATGCTGGCGACACTGGCGAGCCTGTTTGTGATCCAGGGCGTCGCGATGACCTACAGCTACGGGGGCTCCATTACCCAGAACATGGTCTTGCCCAGCGGCGAAATGGCCGAAGGGCTGATCCCGGAGTTTTTCTCCACCCTCGGGCAGGTGCCGACCATCGTCGTGATCATGCTGGTGGTCACCGTGGTCGTACAGCTGTATCTCTCGCTGACCAAACACGGACGCCGCATGTACGCCATCGGCGGTAACCCCGAAGC
>NZ_CAMKXG010000272.1 GCF_946477055.1 Lonsdalea britannica
AGCTGGGTCTGTCGCTTATCAATCGCGGCAATAATTTCGATGGTTTCACCGCGGAGGGCGAACGTGTGCTCGCCTGGGCGCGTGAGATGGTGGCGGTTTATCAAGGACTAAAGCTGGAAGTCGACGCCCTGAAACGCGGCACCAGTGGGCTGGTCCGGATCGGCGCGGTCCCTCAGTGTGGTATCGCGGTGCCGCAGATGCTGGCCGCGGTGCGCTCCCTTTATCCTGAACTGGCTTTTCAGGTGTCGCTATTCAGCGCGGATCGCTTGTTGGAGGCGTTGCAGGCGCATGACGTGGACGTCGGGATCGGCTTTTTTAAATCCGCGATGCTCGAAGAACCGCGTTTTCAGGTCACCACGTTGGGCGCGCCGCATATGGCTCTGCTGTTTAATCCACAGCATTTTCCGGCGCTGAAAGGCGATACGCCGCTTTCGCTGGCTGACATCGCTGAGCTGCCGCTGTGCCTGACGGACACCGGGCGCTATCTCCGCGGGTATCTGGATTCGCTCTGGCAGGACGCCGAGGTGACGCCCAACGTCGTGGTGGAAAGCGACTCGGTTTTACAGCTGATTCAAAGCGTATTTGTCGGTCTGGGATGCGGCATTGTGCCGCAAGGCAGCCTGTTGCCGGAAATGACCCCGCAGCTGGCGTGGCGCAGTCTGACGTTGCCGCTGATGCCGCGTACGACGGCCGTCGTGATCGCCGAACAGGGGCGAGCAACGGCATTGGCCCAGCATTTTTTCAATGTGGCGGCGGCTTGGTTAGCGCGACAAAACGCAGGATATCAAGAGGGGACGAGCAACGTCGTCTAAGGCATGGCAGGGAAAGGGCGAGAAAACAAGCGAGCCCGAAGGCTCGCTTGTCGGAGGGATTAATCCAGCTCCAGTTCGTTCATCGCAGCGATGTTGAAACCGCCGTCAACGTGCAGAACTTCACCAGAAATCCCGGCCGCCAGGTCGGAGCACAGGAAGGCGGCGGAGTTGCCGACATCTTCGATGGTCACAACGCGGCGGATCGGCGTCACGGCTTCGCAGTGAGACAGCATCTTTTTGAAGTTCTTGATGCCGGAGGCCGCCAGAGTACGGATCGGACCTGCAGAGATCGCGTTCACGCGCACGCCCTGAGCGCCCATGGCGTTCGCCATGTAACGTACGTTGGCTTCCAGAGACGCTTTCGCCAGACCCATCACGTTGTAGTTCGGGATGGCGCGCTCTGCGCCCAGGTAGGACAGCGTGACCAGTGCGGAGTTCGGGTTCAGCATTTTGCGGCAGGCTTTCGCCATCGCAACGAAGCTGTAGGAGCTGATGTCGTGAGAGATTGAGAAACCTTCACGCGTCACGGCATCGACATAGTCGCCGTCCAGCTGGTCGCCCGGTGCGAAGGCGATGGAGTGTACGAAACCGTCAAAGTTCGGCCATACTTTCGCTAATTCGGCGAACAGCGCTTCGATGCTGGCATCTTCCGCAACGTCACACGGCAGAACGATGTTAGAACCGAGTTCGCTGGCAAAACCTTCCACGCGAGACTTCAGTTTGTCGTTCTGATAAGTGAACGCCAGTTCGGCGCCTTCGCGTTGCATCGCCTGAGCGATACCGAATGCGATGGAGCGGTTACTGGCAACGCCCGTTACCAGAATGCGCTTACCATTAAGAAAACCCATAGCAGTATCCTTGTAATCATTATTGCTGCGATCGCCGTTAAAGAATTATTGGTTAATGGCGACCGGTGTGAATAAACCGGGCGATTCTAGCATGAGTGATGCCAGATGTAATACTTTGGTCATCACAGCCTCATCATGCCCGGACAGGGGGAATCAAAGAACGCCGCCGTCGCTTCTCCAGGCATCGGCGCTCAGTGCTTCGCCAAAGTGGCTGGCGATCAGGCGTTTGGTCAAATCGTGCAACGGCGCCGCCAAAACGTCCGCGGTGCTGCCGCGCTCGACGACTTCGCCGTTGTGCATCACCAGAATCTGATCGCTGATGTGTTTCATCATCCCCAGATGCTGGGTGACATAGATGTAGGAGATACCGTGTTTTTCCTGCAACTCCAGCATCAGGTTGATGATTTGTGAACGCATGGACATATCCAGCGACGCTAACGCTTCGTCAGCCACGATCACTTTCGGTTGCAGGATGAGCGCTCGCGCCAGTCCAACACGCTGTTTCTGACCCGGCGCTAGCGCGTGCGGGTAATATGACGCGTGATCGGCGCGCAGGCCGACCTGACGCAGCGCCAGATAGACGGCCTTTTCCCGTTCTTCGGGGCTGAGCTGGGTGTTGAGCCGCAGCGGCAATTCCAGCAGCTGACCGATACGCTGACGCGGATTTAGCGCATTACCGGCATCCTGAAAAATCATGCGGATACGCTGGCTGCGATAGCCGTAATCGCCATATTCTAGCGGATGATCGTCTATCACCAACTGACCTGAGGTGGGCGGAAGTACGCCCGCCAGCATTTTCGCCAGGGTCGACTTCCCGGAGCCGTTCTCGCCGATAATCGCCAGCGTCTGGCGTTCGCGCAGGGTAAAGCTCACCGACTTGACCGCCTCGACGTGCTGCCGCCGGAACAGACCAGTACGGTAGCGGAACGTCTTGGTGAGATTGCGGGCTTCGAGCAGGGTCTCCACCATCAGGATTCCTCCATATTGAGCGGGAAGTGGCAGGCATACCAATGGTTCTTCGCCACGATCAGCGGCGGCGTGATCATGCATTCGCGCTGCGAATAGGGGCAGCGCGGACCGAGACGACATCCGACAGGCAGGTGCTCCAGCGACGGGATCGCGCCGGGCAGGGTATTCAAGCGGCTCTTGTGCGGGAGCGCGCGGCCAAAGTCCGGCATCGCGCGGATCAACGCCTGTGTATAGGGGTGATGCGGGGTGCTGATCAACTCACTGCTCAGCGCGCTTTCAACGGTCTGACCGCAATACAGCACGTTGATGCGATTCGCCCATTTACTCATGGTCTGCAGGTCATGGCTGATCAGCAGAATCGTGGTGTTGTTGTTTTGATTCAGCCGCGATAGCAGGCGGAAAATCTGCGCCTGCGTGGTGGCTTCCATCGCGTTGGTCGGCTCATCGGCAATCAGCAGCCGCGGTTGGTTGGCCAGTGCGATGGCGATCATGACTTTCTGACACTCCCCTTCGGTCAGCTCATAGGGGTAACTGCCCATGATGTCTTTATGATCCTTGATCCCCACCCGGTGCAGCAGCGCGATGGCCCGGCGCTTACGCCAGTTGAAGCGCTGCCACCAACGTCCTTTGTAGGTCCAGCCTGGAATCGACTGTACCAACTGACGTCCGATTTTGGCGGAAGGGTCAAGACACGACTGCGGTTCCTGAAAGATCATCGACAGATTGTGACCCACCAGCTTGCGTCGCTGTCTGGGCGTGAGCTTCAGCATGTCGATGTTGTCGAAGCGGAAACGGTCGGCGGTCACGCGCCAGTTGTCTTTGGTGATGCCGCAAATCGCTTTGGCGATCAGGCTTTTCCCCGACCCGGATTCCCCCACCAGACCGCGAATTTCGCCTTCGCTCAGGCTGATGCTGACGCGATCGACAGCTTTGACCGGCCCTTCGGCGGTCATGAATTCGATGGTCAGATTACGAATGTCCAGTAATGGCATACCTTTTTTCCACCACTATTCGGTTTGTGCCAGCAGAGAACGGCGCAGGCCATCCCCCAGCAGGTTGACGATCAGCACGCTCAGGGTAATCGCTCCCCCTGGCAACATGACGGTCCAGGGCGCGGCGTAGACCAGCTCCAGCGAATTTCCCAACAGCGTTCCCCATTCGGTCGTCGGCAACTGCGCGCCCAGATTGAGAAAGCCCAGCGCGGCAATGTCCAGAATGGCGACCGACAAGGCGCGGGTGAATTCGCTGACCAGCAGCGGCAAAATATTGGGCAGCACGGCATACCAGATGATGTAGCGCGTGGACGCGCCATCCAGCCGCGAGGCAATCACATACTCTTTTTCCAGCTCGTCATGCACGGCCGTGTAGATGGTGCGCACCATCCTCGGCAACAGCGCCAGCCATACGGCGAGCATGGCATGTTCGAGCTTTGGACCGATAAAGGCGATGACCACAATCGCCAGCAGCAAAGAGGGGATTGACAGCAGGGTATCCAGAATATGGTTCAGGATCGCGGAACGGAGTCCATGAGTCACCCCCGCCAGCAGACCTACCAGCACGCCGAACAGCGCTGCGGCCAGCGTGACCAGCAATGCCGAGCCGATGGTCGGCGCGGTGCCGCTCAGCAGTCGGCTGAGGAGATCGCGGCCTAAATCGTCCGTCCCCAAAAAGAACGAGACTTCGCCATAGTGCGACCACGACGGCGGCAGCAGCTGATAGCCGAGGAACTGCTGATCGACGGCATAAGGGGCGAGCGAGTGGCCGAACAGACACAGCGCGATTAGCACCAGAAAACCGTAAAACCCGATCATCGCCAGGTGATCCTGTTTGAACATGGTCCAGGTATCACGCCAGCGGCTAGGCTGATGTTTTTCGCGATAAATATTATCGGA
>NZ_CAMKXG010000273.1 GCF_946477055.1 Lonsdalea britannica
GCGATAGCGTTTTCGGATCGCTAAGGCGTTGCCAGCTGAACACCACATCGTCGGCTGTGATCGGACTGCCGTCCGACCACATCAGGCCGGGTCGCAGATGAAACGTCCACACCTGATAGTCCTTATGTTCCCAACGCTCGGCCAGCCCCCCGCTGAAGCTGCCGTCATCGTTCGCCCAGATCAGATTATCGAAGAAGTCATGAATGATGTTGGCCTCAACGTCGCTTTCCGCGCGATTCGGGTCCAACGTCGCGGGTTCCGATCCATTACCGCGCACCAGCTCCTGTTTATTCGCTAAGACGGTGCCTGCGGGCACGACCGCCGCGTCTACTGCGGATGCTACCATGCCCAATGCGCTCAGCATCACCGCCAGCCTGAGATGTTCCTTTGCCATTGTGTTTCCCTCTTACACGATGTGATGGTAAAAACCTGCGGCCTCAGTGATACGCGATTATGTCACCTCGAACAAGAGGACGTTCATATGACCCCACACGCCACAAGTGACAACGTCACTCAACCTTAAGCATGTTGCGGATGACATAATGCAGAATGCCGCCGTGGCGAAAGTAAGTCAGCTCGTTTCCGGTATCAATCCGGCAGCGGGTATTGACCGTTTGCGTTTCTCGCTCGTCGGATGTGATCGTCACCGCCACCGTACTGCCGGGTTGCAAATCGGTCAGTCCGGCAATATCAATACGCTCTCCGCCGTTCAGTCCCAGCGTTTTGCGAGTGACGTCTGCCGGAAATTCCAGAGGGAGAATTCCCATGCCAATCAGGTTGGAACGGTGAATACGTTCGAACGTTTCGGCGATGACGACACGAACGCCCAGCAGGCACGGTCCTTTCGCGGCCCAGTCTCTGCTGGACCCTGAGCCATACTCCTTGCCCGCGATCACGGCCAGCGGCACTTGCTCCTGCTGATAGCGCATCGCGGCATCATAGATCGCCAGGACGTCCTGCGAGGGAATATGTCGCGTATAGCCCCCTTCCTTGCCCGGGACCATTTCATTGCGAATACGAATGTTGGCGAACGTCCCGCGCATCATCACTTCATGATTTCCGCGACGAGAGCCGTAGGAGTTAAACGCGTCTGGCTCTACGCCATGCGCCTGCAAATAGCGCCCCGCCGGGCTATCAGCTTTGATATTCCCCGCAGGAGAAATGTGGTCGGTCGTGACGGAGTCGCCCAAAATGGCGAGAATTCTGGCGTTGTGGATGTCTTTGACCGGCTCCGGCGCGATCTGCATCGTATTGAAAAACGGCGTTTGACGGATGTAGGTGGAATCCGCTGGCCAGCGATAAGTCGGTTCATTGCCGACCGCGATCCCCTGCCACTCCGCCGTTCCGGAAAAGACTTCGGCGTACTCGCGACGAAACATATCGCTACTGACCAGTTGCACCGCGTCAGCGACCTCTTTCGCGGAAGGCCAGATATCGCGCAGATAAACCGGCTGGCCCTTGTCATCCTCGCCCAGCGGATCGCGGCTCAGATCTACCGTCATATTGCCCGCCAGCGCATAGGCCACTACCAGCGGAGGAGACGCCAACCAGTTTGTTTTCACCAGGGGGTGAATGCGGCCTTCAAAGTTGCGGTTGCCGGACAGCACGGCGCCGACGGTCAAGTCACCCTGCCGAATCGCCGCTTCAATTGGCGCAGGCAATGGCCCGGAGTTACCGATGCAGGTGGTGCAGCCGTACCCCACCAGATTAAAGCCCAGACGGTCCAGCGCCTCGGTGAGTCCAGCGCGAGCCAGATATTCCGTCACCACCCGAGAACCGGGCGCGAGTGACGTTTTCACCCACGGACGAGTCCGCAGGCCGCGCGCCACAGCGTTGCGCGCCAGCAAGCCCGCCGTCATCAGTACATTGGGGTTAGAGGTGTTAGTGCAAGAAGTGATGGCCGCGATAACGACAGCGCCTTCCCGCAGCGCCTGCGTCTCACCGGCTAATGTGAACTGCGGCGAGGTGTTCTGCGACGGCGAGTGGGTATTCAGATCCAGCTCCCGGCTGGCCTGAAAAGCCGCAGGCACATCCGCCAACGCAACGCGATCCTGCGGTCGTTTAGGGCCGGCCAGACTGGTTTCCACCTTGGCCATATCCAGCTCAAGCTGGCTGGAAAAACGCGGTTCGTCACCCGGATTGCGCCAGAGCCCCTGACGCTTGGAGTAGCTTTCCACCAGCGCAATCTGCTCTTCGCTGCGATTGGTCAGGCGCAGATAATCCAGGGTCACTTCATCGACGGGGAAAAAGCCGCAGGTCGCCCCATACTCTGGCGCCATGTTGCCCAACGTAGCCCTATCGGCCAGCGGTAAATGAGCTAGGCCGTCACCGTAAAACTCTACGAATTTTCCTACCACGCCGTGTTTGCGCAGCATCTGGGTCACCGTCAGCACCAAATCGGTCGCGGTGATGCCTTCGCGCAATCGTCCCGTCAGCTTGAATCCGACGACGTCCGGGATCAGCATGGAGATGGGCTGACCCAGCATCGCCGCCTCAGCCTCAATGCCTCCAACGCCCCAGCCCAGTACGCCCAAACCATTTACCATCGTCGTATGAGAATCAGTACCGACCAGAGTATCCGGATAGGCGATTCGCTGCTCCCCATCCTGTTCAAACCAGACGGTTTTGGCCAGATACTCGAGGTTGACCTGATGGCAAATGCCGGTGCCAGGCGGTACCACGCTGAAGTGACGAAAGGCTTTCTGTCCCCATCTCAGAAACGCATAGCGTTCATGATTACGCATCATTTCAAGTCGCGTATTCTCCTCCAGCGCGTTCTGTTCGCCGAAGTGGTCTACCGTCACCGAATGGTCGATTACCAGATCAACCGGGGCCCGCGGATTAACCTTGTCGACATCGCCACCGAGCCGACGTACGGCATCCCGCATCGCCGCCAAATCAACCACCGCAGGCACGCCGGTGAAGTCCTGCATCAGCACGCGTGCAGGTCGGTAGGCGATTTCCCGATCGCCGTGGGTGCTGACTTGCCAGGCGACCAGCGCACGCAAATCGTCATCACCGACGCTATCGCCGTCGTAGAATCGCAGAACATTTTCGAATAACACTTTCAGGGATTTAGGCAAGGCGTCGATGTTGCCCCAGCGCTCGGCGGCCAACGCCAGACTAAAGAAATGATAGGTGTGCTGACCCGCGGTCAGCGTTTCCATGCAGGCAGTGCGATGTTGTGTTGACATGCTTCCTCCGGGCTAATGCGGACTCCCCTGCGAGGCGCCGTGATGGCAGAGCAGGACGATCGCGCCAGCGGGCAGGAGTGCCATAAGTGATGGCCGCCAGCAGACAATAACCGGCATCTATTTGTGGTTTTATTTAAAGATAACACAAACAAAAAATAACGTTTCCATAACAACGGCCGTTATTATAACGATAGGCATGAGCTGAAAATGCGGCGCTACGCTCGATATTTCGTCAGAAAGGCGAGAGAAAAATGGGTTAAAGCGCACGCGCATGGGCGCGGAGAAAGGCAGACACGAATTAATTTTTACTGTAAATAATATGCGAGGCAACGCACATCACGCCTCAACGATTTCTCGCCATAATGCTGAAGCCTACAACAAGAACAACACACCGAAACAAATGGCAGTTTTTACGGAAGGAACGACGTATGAAACTCTATTACACCCCTGGCAGTTCCGCGCTGTTTCCTCATATCATCCTGTGCGAAACACGCGCGCAATTCACGCTAGAGCGGGTGGACCTGCACACCAAGAG
This sequence comes from Lonsdalea britannica, assembly GCF_946477055.1. Classification (GTDB taxonomy): domain Bacteria; phylum Pseudomonadota; class Gammaproteobacteria; order Enterobacterales; family Enterobacteriaceae; genus Lonsdalea; species Lonsdalea britannica_A. The sequence goes on from NZ_CAMKXG010000273.1 coordinate 3,730, forward strand.
AACTGAACAAGGCCGAGATTACCTGCATATCGCGCCTAAAGGTTTAGTCCCGGCACTGGAGCTGGACGACGGCAGCGTGCTCACCGAAGCGGTCGCCATCGGACTCTATCTGGCGGACAAAGCGCCGCAATATAACCTCATCGCGCCTCCCGATACGATCCATCATTACCATGCCATCGAGTGGTTAAACTACATCGCGATGGAAGTACACAAGGCGGTTTCGCCGCTGTTCCGCTCCGGCACGCCGGAGTCATATAAAGACCTGATGAGAAGCTACCTGAAGCAGCGGTTCAACTACCTGAATACGGTGTTGAGCGAGCATGACTACCTCATCGGCAATCGATTTGGCGTCGCCGATGCCTATTTGTTCACCATCGCCCGCTGGACGCATAAGTTAAAATTCGATTTGAGCGCGTTTCCGGCGCTGAACCATTACATTGAGCGAGTCGGCAACCGGCCATCGGTAGAAAAAGCGATGACGGCGGAAGGACTTGAGCTCATTACCTGAGCCTGCCGTTCTTGAGTTAAAAAAGGGGGAAACATCGCGTTCCCCCTTTTTATTATGCTGACCCGTTCGAAATGGCGTTGACACATTTAACTCGCACAATGAGGAAAATGTGATAAATCAATACATTCAACGCTCGCAGCACGATTACCTCTATCCTTTTGATTAGCCGTTATAGAACTTAGGACTCATCAATTTCAGAGAGAGTCTCAACCGAGTCGGACGGCCTGGAAATGATGGCGAGGATGTGCGATCCCGTCCTGTGCCGCCACCAACTGC
>NZ_CAMKXG010000274.1 GCF_946477055.1 Lonsdalea britannica
TCCAGGTATCACGCCAGCGGCTAGGCTGATGTTTTTCGCGATAAATATTATCGGAGAGCATACCATTCCTTATGTTTCAACGGGTTGGTCATCGCACCCCAGATATCAGACAGTACGCCAATGGAAGACACCATCATGCCGATCACCATCACGCCCGCCGAAATCGCGGCGTAGTCCTGCTGGCGGATGGCGTTCACCAGCCAGCGCCCCGCGCCCGGCCAGCTGAACACAACTTCGGTAATCATCGCCAGCGTCAGCATGGCGGAAAACTGCAGTCCCAGCTTGGGCACGATGGGCGGCAGCGCGTTGTGCAGCAAATGACGACGGATGATGGTCGTGCGCGACAGCCCGCGCGTGTAGGCCGCCTTGATGTAGCTTTTGCCGATAATTTCGGTGGTGCTGATCCGCATCAGCCGGAACACTTCGGTCGTCGGAGCGACGGACAACACCGTCACCGGCAGAATCAGGTGGCGGACGGCGCTCATCATCATTTCATCCCGGTAAGGGGACTTAACCAGCCAGGCGTCTATCAGCGAAAAGCCGGTAACGCGCGGCACCTGATAGAGCAGGTCGAAACGGCCGGAGACCGGTAGCCAGCCCAAATGGAGCGAAAAGAACAGGGTCATCAGCAGCGCCAGCCAGTAGATCGGCAGCGAGAATCCCAACAGCGCCAGACCGCTCAATATTTTGTCCTGCGTTTTGTTTTGCAGAATACCGGCGGTGATCCCCAGCACGATGCCGATGACCAGCGCCAGCGAAAAGGCCAAAACGCACAGTTCGATGGTGGCGGGCAGCACCTCCTTCAGCTGTTCGCTGACCGGCTGTCCGTTGATGCTGGACAGACCGAAATTCCACTGTAACAGGCCGACGAGATAAAAGCGGTAGGCGTCAAACAGCGCCACGCCGCGCAGCGGGGCGTGAGGCGTGAAATAGAGCAGGCTGAAGCCGACCAGCGTCAGCAGAAATAGCGTCACCACCAGCAATAGCAGGCGGCGCAAGGCATAGATAATCACGGCGCGACTCCTTCCATTGGCGGCGGCGGTTCCGGCAGTTCCCGCGGCGCAGGCGGCGGCGCATCGCTTTCGCGGTAGACCCCGGCGAAAGAGGTATTGCCGAAGGGACTGAGCACCAATCCTTTCATGTCATAACGATAGGCCTGCATACGCAGCGAAGACGCTAGCGGCAGTACGGGCAGCTGGTCGGCCAGAATCTGGTGCGCCTGCTGGTAATAATCAATGCGTTTGGAGAGCTGTTGCGACGACAGCGCGTCCTGCAACACCTGATCGAATCCGCTATCGCACCAATGGGCATAGTTGGTTTGTGAGCGGATGGCGGCGCAGCTCAATAAAGGGCGGAACACGCTGTCCGGGTCGTTGCTATCCGTGGCCCAGCCCGCGAGGGTCAGGTCGTGATTCATTTCCATCAGACGCGCTTCCTGAAAGCGTCCCTCAACCGGTATCAGCGTCACTTCAACGCCGACCTGAGCCAGATCGGCCTGAATCAGCTCGGCGGTTTTCACCGGGCTGGGGTTGTAGGACTGCGATGTGCTGGGCACCCACAGCTGAAGGTGCAAATTATTCACCCCCAGTTCCTGCAGCATCCGACGCGACTTCTCGGGATTGTAAGCGGTGATCTGCGCTTCGCTGTTATAGGCCCAAGAGGCGCGCGGCAGAATGGACGCGGCGGTTTCCGCCGTACCGTAATAAATCGACTGCATCAGGCGGTCATTGTTAATCGCCAGTGCCAGCGCATGGCGGACGCGCGGGTCGTCCAGCGGCGGTTTGCGCACGTTGAACGCCAGATAGGCGACGTTCATGCCCGGACGCAGAGACAGACGCAGACGCGGATCGTTACGCAGGATGCTGAGCTGACTGGCGGCCGGATAGGCCAGAACATCGCACTCGCCGGTCAGCAGCTTGGACAGGCGTCCGGTTCCGCCCGCACCGAGGTCGAAGACGACCTGTTCCATACGCGGCTGGCCGCGCCAGTAGTCGTCATTGCGCCGCAGGCGCACAAACTGCCCGTAGCGATATTCGTTCAGCGTATAAGGGCCGGTACCGACCGGCAGACGGTCGATCAGCTCCTCTTTATCCTGCTGTTGCAGCTGCTGGGCATACTCCGCCGACAGAATGGGCGCGTAGTGTGTCGCCAGATGCCACAGGAAAGAAGCGTCGGGTTTGTTCAGCCGGATCTCGATGGTGTAGTCGCCGATTTTGCGAATACTTTGCACCGTGTCGGCGAACTGCAGGCTGTCGAAGTAGGGGTATTCGCCGCCGTTGATGTCGTGGAACGGGTGATGGACATCCAGCATCCGCTGGAAGCTGAACAGTACGTCATCTGCGTTCATCGCGCGGGTCGGCGCAAACCATGCTGTGTGCTGAAACGGCACATCGTGGCGCAATGTGAAGCGATAGGTCGCGCCGTTATCCAGAACTTCCCACCGCTGGGCCAGCTCGGGAACCAGTCGATAGGTATAGGGATCTACGCCCAGCAGGCGGTCATACAGCTGTGCTGCGAGGGTATCCACCATCACGCCGCTGCGCGCCATCTGCGGGTTGAACGTCGTCAGTTCATCGTTGACGCAATACACAAAGCCGCTGCTGCGGATATCTTCCGGCGGCGTCGGGCTTGGCGTGGGCGGCAACGGTGCAGCCAGCGCGGAACCGGTTAACCAGGTCAACGCTAGCGCAAGAGTATATTTTCCAGACATACGGGAGTTTTCAGGCAATATGCGATAGACAGAGTGTAACGCACTCTGCGCCTCGCCCCAATTTCTTGTCGCCAACCGTTGCCTTTTTCACCATTAGAGACGAGCGTCCCTGCGTTATATCGTCCCCGCAGCCGTCATCGCCGTGTCTCAATTCAGACCTCATTCACGCTGATGGCATGTTTTTTCAGCAGCCCGCGCAGCTGATGGTAGGTCAGTCCCAGCAGTTCGGCGGCCTTGCGCTGATTAAAACGGGCCTGCGCCAGCGCCTGCTGCAACAGCTGCTGCTCCTGCTGACTCAGCCAGCCGCGCATATCCAGCGGCAGCGTGGGCAGGGTGTCTGATTCGGCGTCCGGCACCGTTGGCGTTGGTGTCGCGGAGGGTTGAAACGGGTTGATGATGATATGGTCCAGCGGCTCGCTACTGGTGCCGTGGCGATAAACGGAGCGTTCCACCACGTTTTTGAGTTCGCGAACATTACCGGGCCAGCTGTAGTCGAGCAAAGTGCGCTGTGCCCGCTCGGTCAGGCCGGGGAAGAGCGGAAGTCCCAGCTCCCGGCACATCTGAACGGCAAAGTGGTCCGCCAGCAGCATGATGTCCTGCTGACGTTGGCGTAGCGGCGGAAGCTGCACCAAGTCGAATGCAAGGCGGTCCAGCAGGTCGGCGCGAAATTTCCCCTGCGCCGCCAGCGCGGGCAGATCGTCGTTGGTGGCGCACACCAGCCGCACGTCGACCTGCAACGATTGTCCGCCGCCCACGCGTTCCAGAGCGCCATATTCGATGACGCGCAGCAGCTTTTCCTGCACCAGCATCGGCGCGGTCGCCAGCTCATCCAAAAACAGCGTGCCGCCGTCGGCGCGCTCGAAACGACCGAGATGCCGCTTCTGGGCGCCGGTGAATGCGCCAGCCTCATGGCCGAACAGCTCCGAATCCAGCAGGTTCTCATTCAAGGCGGCGCAGTTAAGCGAAATGAACGGCCCCTGCCAGCGGGGAGACAGATAATGAAGGCGGCTGGCGATCAGCTCTTTACCTGTGCCGCGTTCGCCGATCACCAACACCGGTTTGCTGAGCTGCGCCAGTTGAGACACCTGCTCCAGCATTTCGAGGAAGCTGTTGGCTTCCCCGAGCAGCGAATCTTGTTCATAAGCCACGAAATCACCTTGTCATATTGACTAACTGTTAGCGAATTTAACCAGCATAGCAGCCGGGCCTCATGACGTAAAAAAGAATAATACGTTTAAATTCAGTTGATTATTTTATTTTGCGACATTGGCACGGAGATTGAATTACCTCATGGAGATAACGTGACCCGATACGCCGGGGCGGATCCAACGGGCGTACCAAGACGCCGGAAATCATTAAGAGGATAACACTATGGGTATTTTTTCTCGTTTTGCCGACATCGTTAACGCCAACATCACCTCCTTGCTGGACAAGGCGGAAGATCCCCAGAAGCTGGTTCGGCTCATGATTCAGGAAATGGAAGACACGCTGGTTGAAGTGCGCTCTACCTCAGCACGAGCGCTGGCGGAGAAGAAACAGCTGGCGCGTCGCATCGGCCAGGCGCAGTCTCAGCAGACGGAATGGCAGGAAAAAGCCGAACTGGCGCTGCGTAACGATAAAGAAGATCTGGCTCGCGCCGCTCTGATTGAAAAGCAGAAGCTGACCGATCTTATTGTCGTACTGGAGCAGGAAGCGGAGAACGTAGATGAAACGCTGGAACGCATGAAGCGTGAAATCGGCGAGCTGGAAAATAAACTGA
>NZ_CAMKXG010000275.1 GCF_946477055.1 Lonsdalea britannica
CCCGGCATCGTCTTCCCTTGCACCGGAATGCAGTCGAGCAGCCCACGCGTATAAGGGTGCTGCGGCTGATGAAATAGCGGCATCACGGGCGCGGTTTCGACAATTTGCCCGGCGTACATCACCGACACGCGATCGGCGATGCGGGCCACCACGCCCAGATCGTGGGTGATGAAAATCACCGCGGTGCCGAACTCCTGTTGCAGCTCGCGCAGCATCCGCAGAATTTGCGCCTGAATGGTGACGTCCAGCGCCGTGGTGGGTTCATCCGCGATGATCAGCTCCGGCTCGCACATCAACGCCATCGCGATCATGATGCGCTGACGCAGGCCGCCGGACAGCTGATGGGGATACTGATTCAGCCGGTCCGCCGCCATCGGAATCCCCACGCGCTCCATCAGCCATACCGCCCGATCTCGCGCCGTCGACATCGAGACCTTACGGTGCGCCAGCAGCGTTTCACACAGTTGGTTGCCGAGCGTGAAAGAGGGATTGAGCGACGTCATCGGCTCCTGAAAAATCATCGCCATCTCGTCGCCCCGCATCGCGGCCCGCTGCCGGGGCGTCATCATTTGCAGATCGTGGCCTTTGAAACGCATATGATCGGCCGTGCGGATGGCTTTGCGCGGCAGCAGATCCATCAGCGCCAGCGACGTCATGGATTTGCCGCAGCCCGACTCCCCGACCAGACACAGCATCTCGCCCCGGCGCACGGAGAAGTCGATGCCCCGCACCGCATGCAGCATGCCGCGCGGCGTCGGTAAATCGACCCGCAGGTTCTTCACATCCAGCAAAATGTCATCATTCATCGCCGACTCCTTAACCCCGTCCGTCCAGCGCGGTGATGTCGCGCAGACCATCCCCGACCAGATTGATGCCCAGAACCAGTACCGCCAGCATGACGCCCGGTATCAGGATGACCCACGGCTGAAAGAACATGTACGCCTTGCCTTCGGCGACCATCAGCCCCCACGACGGCATCGGCGGCTGTACGCCCAGCCCCAGAAACGACAGCGTGGCCTCCAGCAGAATGGCGTGGGCGATCTCCAGCGTCGCGACCACCGTCAGCGGACCCAGCAGGTTAGGCAGGATCTCGCGTAGCATGATGAACAGCGACGACGCGCCCAACGTTTTGGCCGCCGCCACAAATTCCGCCTCCCGCAGCTGGCGCGTCACCGAGCGGGAGACAATCAGGAAACGGTCCCACAGCAGCAGCCCCAGCAGCATAATCACCACTTTGACGGAGCCGCCCACCATCGACGCCATCGCCAGCGCCACCAGAATCACCGGCATGGAGAGCCGCACGGTCAGGATATAGCTGACCACCGCATCGACACGTCCGCCGAAGTAGCCCGCCGTCACGCCCAGCGTGATCCCAATCAAACCGGCGACAAACACGGACACCAGCCCAATCAGCAGCGACACCTGCGCGCCGTACAGCAGACGACTCAGGTAATCACGCCCCAGCTTGTCGGTGCCGAGCAGATGGTCCCAACCGCCCTTTTCATGCCAGACCGGCGGGATCAAACGCTGACTGATGTCCTGCGCATACGGATCGTGCGGGCTGATCAGCGGCGCCAGCAGCGCGGCCACGATGATGATGGCGAGGATAACGACGCCCATCGCCATACTGTGATGGCCCATGATCCGCCGCAGCCAACGCCGTGCCGGGCCCGGTTCGGGCAGCAGGGCCGCCTCGGACGGCGTCGACGCGACAACGGCGGAGGAAAGCGTTGAGGATGGTTTCATGACAGCTCCTTATTGCGTCCGCAGTCGGGGGTCCAGCGCGGCATTCAGCACGTCCGCCAGAAAGCTCAATACGATGTAAAACACGGCGATAATCAGCACGATGGCCTGTACCACCGGGAAGTCGTTACGCGAGATAGAGTCCCAGGCCAGCTGGCCCAGCCCCTGCAACGCGAACACGGATTCGATCACCACGGAGCCGCCCAGCATGAAGCCCAGCTCCACCGTCGCCAGCGCCACCACCGGGATGATGGCGTTGCGCAGGCCATGCTTGACGATCACCCGAAACGCACTGAGTCCCTTCGCCCGAGCGGTACGGATATAGTCCGCGCCCAGCACGTCCAGCATGCCGGAACGCGTCAGACGCATCAGCGACGGCATGGCGTAGTAGCCCAGCGCCACAGCGGGCAGCACGAAGTTTTGCCAGCTGCTGTTGCCCGCCACCGGCAGCCATTTCAGCCCGACGGCGAACAGCAGAATCAGGATCAGCGCAAACCAGAAGTTCGGCATCGCCTGCCCGATGACGGCGATAAACATGGAGCCTCGGTCTACCCAGGTATCGCGAAAAACCGCCGCCAGTACGCCCAGCGGGATCGCCACCACCAACGCCAGCAGCAGCGAAACACCGCCGAGCTTCAAGGTGATTGGCATGCGTTGGCCCACCAGTTCCATCACCGTATTTTCGAAATAGAACGAGCGGCCGAAATCCAGATGCAGCGCCGCCCACATCCACTGACCAAACTGCGTCAGCAACGGTTGGTCCAGCCCATACTGTCGTCGAATTCCCTCAATCACCTCGGCGGAGGCGTCTGGACCCGCAATAGCGGCCGCCAGATCGCCCGAGAGGTGCAGTAGCGAAAAGCTGACGACAGCCACCGTAAACAGTACGGCCAAGGCCACCAGCAGCCGTCGCAAAATATAGATAAGCATCAGTCACTCCTCCTGCGCCCCGGTAGCCGGAAGGAATCGCGCTCCTTCCGGCCCGTTTAACGTCTTATTTCCAGCTGGCCATGGCGAAGCGCGGCAGCTCGTCCGGCCAATCATCGAAATTCAGATCGGAGGTAAAGGCATAGTTGGTGGAGTAGGAGAACATCGGCGCCAGATAGGCCTGCGACGAAATTCGCCCCAGCGCGTCGGCGTACAGGGCGCTGCGCTGTTTGGGGTCAAGCGTTTCATCCGCTTTCGACAGCATGGCCGTGACCTCGCTGTCCTTCCAGATATCATCGCCTTTGCCGCCGAAATACGGCGTGGTGAACGCCGCAGCGTCGTTGATGGAGAACGATCCCCAGGTGCGGATCGCCATCGGCGCTTTACCGGAGATCAGATCCGCCGCCAGCACCGTGTACTGGACGTAGTGAAGACGCGCGCGAATGCCGACTTTGCGCAGATCGCCGATGATCGCCTCGGCGTAGTCACGCTCGCGGTAGGCCCATATATCGGTGTCGAAACCGTTGGGATAACCGGCTTCCGCCAGCAGCTGCTTCGCCTTCTCCGGGTTGTAGTCGTATTTGATGACCTTGCTGGTATCGCAGGCGGTTTGGGTGCGGAAGCAGGCGGAGTAGACCGGCTGACTGCCGCCGCGCACCAGATTGTTGACGATGCCTTCGCGGTTGATGGCGTAGTTCACCGCCTGACGCACGCGCAGATCCTTGAACGGTTCGCCGCCCGGTCCGCTGGCGTGGGTGTTCAGCGCCATAAAGCCGATACGCATGGTTTCGCCGCTTTTCACCGTCAGATTCGGCATGGTTTCCAGCGAGGTGATCTGATCGGCGGGCACGCGCCAGATCCAATCCACCTGACCGGTCATCAGCTGCGCCAGCCGGGTTTCCGGGTCGCGAATAACGACGAACTGCAGCTTGCCGATTTTCGGTTGACCCTGCGGGCTATCCGCAAAGTAGCGGGCATTCTTTTCCATGCTCACACCCTGAGCCGGGGTGACTTTGGTGATTTTGTAGGGGCCGGTGCCGATAGGCGCTTTGCTGAAGCCAGCCAGTTTTACCTTCTGGTAATAGGCTGACGGGTAGATCGGCGTCGGGCCGGAGAGATATTCCAGCGCGGCGGGGAACGGTTTTTTCAACTTTAGCCGGACGGTGTAGTCATCCACCTTTTCAGTGGTTTCAATCCAGTCCACGCTTTGCGGCATGACGGATGACGTCCCCGGACCGGCGATGTGGTTGAAGGTATAGGCCACGTCTTCCGCCGTGAACGGATCGCCGTTATGGAAGGTGATCCCTTTACGCAGATGGATCAGCAGGGCGGTGGGCGATTCCCAGGTCCAGCTAGAGGCCAGTTCGGGTTTATATTCGCCGGTTTTGGGATCGCGATAAATCAGGGTATCCCAGACCAGATGGGCCAGAATCACGCCTTCACGAAGGTTGTTATGATAAGGGCTGACGTTTTCCACCTCGTTGTCGGAGGCGTAAACCAACGTGTCATTCTGTTTTCCCGCATAGCTGGATGCCGCGCAGCTGAGGAGGAGTGCAGACAAAACACCGCGTTTGATCTGTCTTGTCAGTGAACAAGCCATAGGATTCTCCATTCGAGACACTTCATGAAAGAATTAAATCGCCACAATCTCACCTACGTTCCGACAGGAAGTTGCAAGAGTGGAGCCAACCCCGGCTTCTTAACCTTACTGATTTTAGATATAAGCTTTCTAATAATGAGAAACCGCTTAACCCGAGCTGCTTTAGCCGCAAACCACAGGTCATTC
>NZ_CAMKXG010000276.1 GCF_946477055.1 Lonsdalea britannica
GCAGCTGCGCTACCGCCTGACGAACATCCGTTCGGCGCCTCGTCAGCGTGGACTGTACGCCGACCGGCACGGCCTTGGGCAGCGTCGGCAGGGCTTTCACGGCCGCCAGTTCATGGTCCAGCGTCCCCGGAACTTGCCCGGTCAGCACGGCCAGTCCGTTCATCGCCTGCTGCACCTGCGCCTGATATTGCGGCAGCTGCGCTCGCAGCGAACTCAGCTGGGCGCGAGCATTTTCCACGTTCATCTGCGGAGACAGACCGTTGCGCTGCTGGCTTTCCGTCAGTTCCAGCGTTTGCTGCGCTATCGCTATCTGGCTTTCCAGCGTTTGGTACGCAGCCTGTGCGCCGCGCAGCTGCAGATACGTTCTCGCCACTTCGGCTTCCAGCGATACCAGCGCATCGTTCCGGCTTTCTATCGACTGCTGCTGTTGCGCATCGGCGGCTTCGACCTGACGACGTACCTTGCCCCACAGATCCAGCTCCCAGGAGGCGTCGAAGCTACCCTGATACAGGCCGACGGGTTGGGTTAGGCTATCGAGCGATGACGTCAGATTAGGATTGGCCTGATCTACCTGACCGTACACGTCGTGCGACTCCATCAGGCCTTTCAGCCCCATTTGCCGTCGTTGCGCCGAAGCGCTGCCGTTGACCGACGGCATCCAGGCTCCGCGCGCCTGATTAAGCTGCTGACGCGAACCGGCGATCCGCAGTACCGCTTGCTGTAAGGACAGGTTGCCGGAAATCGCCCGGTCGATCAGGCTGTCCAACTGCGGGTCGTTAAACGTTTTCCACCAGTTGGGATTGATGTCCGCCGCCAGTGGTTTCGATGCGCCGTCGGACGCCATATCGTTGAACGACCCCGGCGTGGCGGGTTTCGGCGCCTGATAATCCGGGCCGACGCTACAGGCCGACAGCGCCAGCAAGACGGCGATCACCGTTCCGGCTCGTGAATAGGAATAGGGTGAAGAAACCTTCATGTTAGTGTGCTCCAGCACTGCCTTTGCTCTTGATGGGAGAAAGCAGCAAACAAAGAGGAATGAGAAGCAGAGCGATAATGCTGAGGCCCGCAAAAACGTCTATATAGGCAAGGATACGCGCCTGGGCAATCATCTCTTTATAAAGTCGGCCGGTGGCGATGGACATCGGATCTCCCGCCATCGTGGAAAAATTTTTGACCGCGTGCGTCAACCGCTCCAGCGCCAGATTAAACGGTTCGTTAAGCGGCGTCATGGTGTGGACCATGCTGGCGCTGTGTACCTGCTGACGTTCGGTGATCATCGCCGTGGACAGCGAAATGCCGATCGACCCGGCCACGTTACGGCACATGGTGAACAGGGCGGACGCATCCGCATTCAGCCGTTGGGGAATGGACACGAAGGCGATAGTGGTGAGCGGCACGAACAGGAAACCGAGCCCGATGGTTTGGGCGCTACGCATCAATATCAGCGTGTAGAAATCCACGTTCGGCGCCAGCGTCGACGAATACAGGAACGAGGCGGCCAGCGAGGAGAAGCCGAACGCAATCATCCAGCGAGTCTGCACCAGCGGCATCAGTTTCAACGCTAACGGGATGGTCAGCACCACCAGAATCGCCCCCGGTGAAAGGATCATCCCGGACCAGGTCGCGGTATAGCCCAGATCCTGCTGCGCCAACTGCGGGATGACCACCGCACTGGCGTACATCACCAGCGCCATGCCCGCCATGAGCAAGCAGGACACCGCGAAGTTGCGGTCTTTCAGGCAGTGGAGATCGACCACCGGCTTTTTGGCATACAGCAGCCAGTAGATCGCGCCCACCAGACCGATTGCCGTCAGGATGGCAAAGGTAATGATGAAGTTGGAATGGAACCAGTCGTCGTCCTCGCCGCGGTCAAGCATGACCTGCAGACAGCCCAACCCCAGCGTGAGCAGGCTAATGCCAATGTAGTCGATACTGAGTTTGCCTTTCGCCGATTTACGTTCCCACGGCGGATCTTCCAACAGATGGTAGATCGCCAGCACGCTCAGGATGCCGATGGGGATGTTGATGAAGAACACCCAGCGCCAGCTGTAGTTGTCGGTGATCCACCCGCCGAGCGTCGGCCCGATGACGGGCGCGACGATCACCGCAATCGCCGAAAGACCAAAGGCCTTACCGCGATCTTCCGGTTTAAAGTAATCCAGCAGCACCGACTGCTGTACGGGCTGCAGGCCGCCGCCGAAGAAGCCCTGCAAGATTCGGAACAGAATGATCTGCCACAGCTCCGTGGCGATACCGCACAGGAAAGAGCAGATGGTGAACATCACAATACACAGCAGAAAGAAGAGCTTACGGCCGAAAGCGCGGCTCAGAAACGCCGAGATAGGCAGCACAATGCCGTTGGCGACCAGATAAGACGTCAGCACCCACGTCGACTCGTCATAGCTGGAGGACAGCGAACCCGCGATATGCGGCAGGGCGACGTTGACGATGGTGGTGTCCAGGATCTCCATGAACACCGCAAGCGTGACCGTAATGGCGACTAGCCAGGGATTCCCGGCCGGCTGCCAACTCTGGTTCTGGCTCATTCCACCGTCACCTTGGGTTCAACCGACAGACCCAGCGGCAGCGGTCTTTGCGGATCCAGCCCTTTATCAATGACGATTTTCACCGGAACGCGCTGCACGATTTTCACATAGTTGCCGGTGGCGTTTTCCGCCGGGAACGCGGAGAAGCGCGAACCGGACCCCATTTGCACGCTGTCGACATGGCCTTCAAGCTTCATATCCGGCCACGCGTCTACGCTGATCTCGACTTTATTGCCCGGCCGCATCCGCTCCAGCTGCGACTCTTTGAAGTTGGCGGTAATCCAGGTATTCGGGGACACCAGCGAGAACAAGGCCGTGCCCGGCTGGACCAGACTGCCAACCTGCACGTTGCGGCGAGTGATGAAGCCGTCGTAGGGCGCGCGAACCTCGGTGTAGGACAGATTAAGGTTGGCGGTATTCAGCTGTGCCTGTGCCTGTTCGACCTGTCGTTGACGCGCTTCGACGTTGGTGGCCTGCTGGCGGATTTGCAACGCGACCTGCGAGGCGACTTCCACCTGTGCCTTGGCGCTTTCCAATTCCGCGCGGGCGCTTCTTAACTGCGCGCTGGCGGCGTCAATGTTGCGTTGCGACGTGGCTCGCGGATCGACGCCCCGCTGACGTTTGTCATCTTCCTGTGCATTGAGGAAGTTGGCCTGCGCTTTGGCAAGCGTCGCCAACGCCTGATCTTTCTGCGCGGGATACTGAACCTTCGCCAGATCTAACGCGGCCTGCGCCTGATGCAGCTGCGCCATCGCCAGTCCCAGCTGCGCCTGCGCCTGATCGCGCTGCGCGGTGTTATCGCGAGGATCGATGATCACCAGCACGTCGCCCTGTTTAACGAACTGGTTATCTTTCACTGACAGTTGAGTGACGTAACCCGAGGCTTTCGGCGCGATGGTGACCGCATCTGAGTCGGTAAAGGCATCATCGGTGGTTTCGATATTGCGGCTGGTCAGCCAGAAAAAGAGGCCGACTATCAGCATGACCACCACGACAATAGCCAGAATAATCAGTGGTTTCTTGCCGGGTGTTTTGCGTTCCGTGGGAGCGCTGTCTGGGTTGTGGTTCTGCGGGTTGTCGTCCTGATGACGCGGGTCATTCTCAGACGGAGAAATAGATTGATTAGCCATAGTTCTCATCGATAAACGACGGACTCAAACCAAGTCCGCGAAATGAATACTGCCATTATGAGACGGACGTTAAATCCGGCACTCCCAAATACAGGCGATTGCGGATGGAGGTGATTGGCGTAACTCGCGCTGCTGTTTCCCTTTCCCTCTACGCTGTTTTCGACCTTATGACTAACGCGTCTGTCAATCAAGGTAAGGTTAAGTCAATTCGTGCCAAAAAAATGCAGGAAATCACTTCAAAATACGAGCTCATTACGGAGCCCAACTCAGGCGTTTGGGCTGACGACTGGCGTCTTTTTTCGCAGAGAGAAAATGGCTGCTTTGCTTCTAATTAGCCGGAATATCGAAATATTTCACCATTAATGTGGCATATCGGGCTGGCTCCTGAGGAGGAATCCACGGGGCATTTGGAACGGAATCACTGCGTGAATGAGGGCCAGAAAAAGTGACATGATTTGTAACGATATTTTCAGTGCTCTTGGTTTTGTCGCCTGCTAAGTGCTTGAAAGCTTATATTTTCATTCCCGAAACACATGACATTTTGTGTCAATTGCGTGACAAAAATGGGTCTCATCATTTTGCTGAGTTATTTTCTCTGTGAGCCTCAAAATAGTTAACATATGGAATAATTGCCAAATCTGCGCAACTTCTTGCTCACTTTCCAGCATAAATCACTTTTTGCGCAATGTTTGCAAACGATCTGCGCATTC
>NZ_CAMKXG010000277.1 GCF_946477055.1 Lonsdalea britannica
CTCGTGGGCTCGGAGATGTGTATAAGAGACAGGCCAGCAACGTATTGGCATCTGTCAGCGCCTGCGTCGGCAGGCTGCCGGTCTCTGCCGGAGAGAAAACGTAAGGGGTAAATTCGCCGCCTTCGGCCAGCTGTATGTCTTTGGGAATATCGACCAGTACCGGTCCCGGACGCCCACTTTGAGCAATCGCAAAGGCTTCCGCCATGATTTCCGGCAAGGATTCAAGGGAGTCGACAAGAAAGCTATGTTTAGTACACGCCAGCGAGAGGCCAAGAACATCTATTTCCTGAAAGGCGTCGGTCCCAATCAGTGAAGACCCAACCTGACCGGTGATCGCCACAATCGGTACCGAGTCCAACAGTGCGTCCGCCAGACCAGTAATCAGGTTGGTCGCGCCCGGGCCGGAAGTCGCAATGCAGACGCCGACTTTACCCGTTGCACGGGCATAGCCGATGGCGGCCATCGCAGCGCCTTGTTCATGGCGGCATAGCAGGTGATCGACGCCCCCGTCATACAATGCATCATAAACTGGCATGATCGCGCCACCAGGATAGCCAAATACACTATCCACTCCCTGCGCTCGCAACGCTTGTACCACCCACTGAGCCCCATTCATAGTCATTTCCCCAACTTCTTACGGGTATGGCAGAATTTTATGCTACTGAACATTCTCTGCTCCCTTGTTACGAATACCGACCCCATAAAAAAACCCCCGACCATTTGGTGCGGGGGTTTTTCTTGAATTCGGCCTTGATTTTTAAGCCATTCTTCGTCCAAGTGCTGCCCCGCACGGTAGGTTAATAATCACCACCACGCTAATGACGACTAGGCTAATCACGAGGGCAAACGCTTTCATTTTTCGGTTTATTCATTAATCAGTGTCGAACGAATGACTACAGAGTTACCATAGTCAGACGCGGCATGACAACATTTTTTTTCCGTGATTATTTGATTGCTTCAGTCCTAAGCCAAATAAAATTCTTATTATTCAGTTATTAAATTTAATAAAGGACTTCAATAGCCGATTTCGATTTTTTACTCGGCGCGGACTGAATACCGCGTGGAGAAGTTTTCCAAACTGGCATGACCACCCCGAATAATTTCCTCGCACCGCTTCGCAAAATCATGCGGACTTTCTTTTGCCACGAAAAACGACGGGCATAATCCTCCGCAAAAGGAGGAAACACGATGACACTCGCCATAGCGTTTACCCGGGCAACCATCGGCATGCAGGCTCCAGAGGTCTCCATCGAGGTACACATCAGCAATGGGTTGCCTGCACTCACACTGGTTGGCCTGCCGGAAACCACCGTCAAGGAGGCGCGCGATCGGGTGCGGAGCGCCCTGCTTAATTGCGGTTTCACCTTTCCTGCCAAACGTATTACCGTCAATTTGGCGCCTGCGGATCTTCCCAAAGAAGGCGGACGCTACGATCTTCCCATCGCTTTAGCGATTTTGGCGGCTTCTGAACAGGTTCCTGGTAACACACTGAGCGAGTATGAATTCCTGGGGGAGTTAGGCCTCTCAGGAGCGCTACGTGGCGTTAACGGTACTATCTCGGCAGCCTTAGAAGCGCAGAAAGCAGGCCGACGCTTGATCGTCCCTGAAGATAATCAGCGAGAGATGGCGCTCATTCCAGAAGGTGAAGCTCTGCTGGCGAATCATTTACTGCAGGTATGCGCTTTTTTACATGGAAAGTTAACGCTGTCGTGCAACCGGCTTTTACCTCCTGAACCACACCATTCGGAGTCAGAGCTTGATTTACAGGATATCGTGGGTCAGGAACAGGCCAAGCGGGCGCTGGAAATTGCCGCGGCTGGAGGTCATAACCTGCTATTCCTCGGCCCGCCGGGTACGGGGAAAACCATGCTTGCAAGTCGGTTGGCTGGATTGATGCCGCCGCTTAATGACTCAGAAGCGCTGGAAAGCGCGGCGATAAATAGTCTGGCGAGCTGCTATAACGGACCGGATAAGTGGCGTAGCAGGCCGTTTCGCGCGCCGCATCACACGTCGTCCATAGCAGCGCTGGTTGGCGGTGGCTCGTTGCCTAAGCCAGGAGAAATTTCTCTCGCTCACAACGGTATTCTGTTTCTTGATGAATTACCGGAATTTGAACGACGCGTGCTTGATTCGCTTCGAGAACCGCTTGAATCGGGAGAAATCGTTATCTCGCGAGCCAGAGCGAAGGTTTGTTATCCCGCACGATTTCAACTGGTGGCAGCGATGAATCCGAGCCCATCCGGACACTATCAGGGCATCCACAACCGCATGCCAGCACAGCAAATTTTACGTTATCTGAATCGCCTCTCAGGTCCTTTTCTGGACAGGTTCGATATTTCTATCGAAGTGCCGCTGTTACCGCCGGGCATTCTACGCAAACAGCGTAGCCAGGGAGAAGATAGCGCTACAGTGCGTGCACGTATAATGGCAGCCCGACAACGGCAAATAGAACGCGCGGACAAGATAAACGCCTACCTCAGCCCACGGGAAATTGAAACACACTGTCATCTGACATCCGAAGATGCGCAATATCTTGAGGAGGTTATGAGTAAGCTAGGACTTTCTGTACGCGCATGGCATCGGATTTTAAAGGTTGCCCGCACCATTGCAGACCTGTCGGAGGAAGTCAGTATTAAGCGAAAACATCTCGCCGAAGCACTGAGCTATCGTTGTATGGATCGGTTATTGATTCAACTGCATAAGAATTTGGCATAAGACACAGACGTCAGCCATAGGGCAGAAATGGGGACTGAGTCCCCATTTTATTAATCATCGCTTTCAGTGAACTCTTCAACTGTGTCCATCTGCGGTTTTCCACCCGATAAAGTGTGAAAACGTTTGGGACGGCGAACACGTGCCGTATATTTGGCCCAGATTTTTTCCAATTCCGTTTCAGGCTTGCGTTCACCGTGACAAACGGCCAAAAACTGGATTTCTTCATCCGTGTTCGGCTGACGTTTACCGATATCAAGCTCGTTCAACGCATGGCCATGACGCTCCAACAGTTGAGCTTCTTTAATCGTAAAGTCACCGTGTCGAGAAAAACCACGTGGATAGAATTTGTTATCAAAAAAACGACTGGTTGTTGAGAAGCTTTCTGCCATTTTACACGCTCCTAATGCTTTATGGTCGTGCCCTTTATGGCGCGGAGTATTAGATAGGCTTGACTTCCTGTAAAACAAAACATTTAAATCATCACGACAAATTTTTTTGGAGAAAGGCATGGACACCGACTTATTGAAAACCTTCCTGGAAGTGAGCAGAACCAGGCACTTCGGTCGTGCTGCGGAATCACTCTATCTGACACAGTCGGCAGTTAGCTTTCGTATCCGTCAACTTGAGAACCAACTTGGCGCAAATCTGTTTACTCGTCATCGCAATAATATTCGCCTGACGCCAGCTGGCGAGAGGTTGTTACCTTATGCAGAGAACCTAATTGGAACCTGGTCTATCGCAAAGAAAGAGGTTGCTCGTTCGCAGCAACATAGCCTTCTCTCCATCGGTGCTACCGCCTCTTTGTGGGAGACCTATTTAGCGTCGTGGCTTAACGAACTGTATCTGCAACGGCCGCTACTTCAATTGGAAGCCAGAATCGCGCTACGGCAATCTCTGGTGCAACAGCTACTGGAGAGACAGCTGGATCTCCTTATCACAACTGAACCCCCAAAGATGGAAGAGCTTGCCAGCCAATTACTGGGGAACTTCTCGTTATCGCTTTTTACAATCAGGGGGGAGCAATCAAAAGAAGACCTCCCCTATATTAGACTCGAGTGGGGAGCCGATTTTCATCAACAGGAAAACCGATTATTTCCGAGCGACCATACGCCCGTGCTGACAACCACGTCAGCGCAGCTAACGCGCCAGTTTATATCGACTTTGAGAGGCTGTGCATTTCTACCTAACCACTGGCAACAGCAGTATGAAGAGCTGCAAATTATCGATGACGCACCTGTAGTTAGCCGATCTTTTTATGCCGTATGGCTGCAAAATAGCGATCAGCAGGCATTGATAAGGCAGTTACTGAAAGTCCCTATTACGCTGTCAGATACCCTCACGACTGAGTAGTTGGAAGGCAGAAACGCGGTGAGCAAATGCGTTTTTGCGATCCGCGGATGACTCAACGTTGAGGAAATTGAATGAGATTTAAAGCCGGAAGAAAGATATGCCTGAGGAGTTGAAATCATTCATTTTATGAATACAAAAAAGACAAAAAAAAACCCTTCACATTAATGTGAAGGGTTATTTCTTGGCAGGGGCGGAGAGACTCGAACTCCCAACACCCGGTTTTGGAGACCGGTGCTCTACCAATTGAACTACGC
>NZ_CAMKXG010000278.1 GCF_946477055.1 Lonsdalea britannica
TTTTTTGCAATTTTAATTACTCCGCATTCGGGTAATATCTGACTCAAGGGTAAGCCTGTTTTTCGTGGCATTGTGACCCACCCGTGACTGCTATTTCCCTCTTTATCTGCCGGAGCCTGATGATGAATTTAGAAAAATTCCCGCGTTATCCGTTAACTTTCGGTCCGTCACCGATTACGCCGATGAAACGACTCAGCGAGTATCTGGGCGGTGAAGTTGAAATCTATGCCAAACGCGAAGATTGCAATAGCGGTCTGGCCTTCGGCGGCAATAAAACGCGCAAGCTGGAGTATCTGATCCCCGAGGCGTTGGAGCAGGGCTGCGACACGCTGGTTTCTATCGGCGGTATTCAGTCGAACCAGACGCGTCAGGTAGCTGCGGTCGCCGCGCATCTGGGGATGAAATGCATTCTGGTGCAGGAAAACTGGGTGAATTACACCGACGCCGTCTATGACCGCGTAGGAAACATCGAACTGTCGCGGATCATGGGCGCGGATGTGCGTCTGGATGCCGCAGGATTCGATATCGGCATCCGTCAAAGCTGGAAAGATGCGATGGAGGAAGCGTCGCAGAACGGCGGCAAACCGTTCCCGATCCCAGCCGGTTGTTCTGAACATCCTTACGGCGGTCTCGGTTTTGTCGGCTTCGCGGAAGAAGTCCGTCAGCAGGAAAAAGAGCTGGGATTCAAATTTGACTATATCGTCGTGTGCTCCGTTACCGGGAGTACGCAGGCGGGCATGGTGGTGGGCTTTGCCGCCGACGGTCGTGCGCGTAATGTCATCGGGATCGACGCCTCCGCCAAGCCGGAGCAGACTAAGGCGCAGATCCTGCGCATCGCGCAGCAGACGGCCGACTTGGTCGAGTTGGGTCAGCCCATTACCGAAGACGATGTGGTGCTGGATACCCGCTACGGCGGCCCGGAATACGGTCTGCCCAATGAAGGCACGCTGGAGGCGATTCGCCTGTGTGGTCGCTTAGAAGGCGTATTGACTGACCCTGTGTACGAAGGTAAATCCATGCAGGGGATGATCGATAAAGTCCGCCGTGGCGAATTCCCGAAAGGTTCCAAAGTGCTGTATGCCCATCTGGGCGGCGCGCCGGCGCTGAGCGCCTACAGCTATATCTTCCGCAACGGCTGAGGATGAAAGCGATCCATTGACGTAACGAAAACAGCCCGCGATAAGCGGGCTGTTTGATGTTGGGTCGCGCTGAATAGGGAACAGGGCGTGTGCCCATCGCATGTTTAAAACGGCAGCTGAGTGGTGGACAACACTTCGCGCAGGCCGATGAACGATCGAATCTGACGGACGCCCGGCAGGAACAGCAGCTGTTCGGCGTGCAGGCGGTTAAAACTCTGATTGTCCTTGGTGCGGATCATCAGCATATA
This sequence comes from Lonsdalea britannica, assembly GCF_946477055.1. Lineage (GTDB taxonomy): Bacteria > Pseudomonadota > Gammaproteobacteria > Enterobacterales > Enterobacteriaceae > Lonsdalea > Lonsdalea britannica_A. Next base: position 1,388 of record NZ_CAMKXG010000278.1, read on the forward strand.
GTCGAACTCGCCGGTGACGACGTGACACTCCATACAGCCGCTGATCTGTTGGACCGAGGTTTCGAAATCCTTGAACGCGCCGGGGGTCGACCTGTCCAGCACCACGCCGATGATGACGACCATGCCCGCATTCAACGCCTCAGGGTCGAGCAATGCGACATATCCTTTAATCAGTCCCAGCTGTTTTAGCCGCTCCACGCGCCGCAGGGTAGCGGGAGGACTGAGATTCACGTTCTCCGCCAGCGCGACGTTGGAGATGGACGAGTCGGCTTGCAGCAGCCGCAGAATGGTCACATCGAAGCGATCCAGCTCGTAGGTCTTGGTCTTGTTATCCGCATCGGCGGGCGACGCATCAGATTTGAATTTCATGAGTTCCTCACAAAAACCGTTGAAGCAGCGTTGACGCATGATTGCGTCAGTCCCGTTCTTTTCGGTGAATCACTTCGCCTCACGGCGCCAGGTCCTATTTAAAACCATAAAAAATGGGTCGGACAAGCAATATCGTTAAATCGAATGAATGACGATGCGGGGAGAATTTTCGGCGGGAGAAAGTAAAACGGCTCCCCGGCGAACCGGAGAGCCGTGCGCGATGAGGCAGGATGGCGTCAGCGCGTTGTTAGCGTGGGATTAGAACTTTTCCCAGTTGCCTTCGGCCTGCGCGTTCGTGCCCAGTTTTCTCGGCGCGATAGCGGGGGCTGCCTGAGCCGGTTTGCCCGGCGCAGCGGCTTTGGTACGAGATTCGGACTCGGCCAGCTGGAAGATGGAAACCACTTCCGTCAGGCGACGCGCCTGATCTTCCAGTGACGACGACGCGGTGGTGGACTCTTCGACCAACGCGGCGTTCTGCTGCGTCACGCTGTCCATTTCGATAACGGCCTGACCCACCTGGGTAATGCCCTTGCTCTGCTCGTTCGAGGCGGAAGCAATTTCACCCATGATGTCGGTAACGTTAGTGATGGCCTTAACAATGTTGCCCATCGCGTCGCCCGCCTGCGTCACCTGCTCGGAGCCGATTTTCACGTTGCTGACGGATTCGTCGATCAGCCCTTCGATCTCTTTGGCGGCTTCGGCACTGCGCTGTGCCAGACTGCGAACTTCGCTCGCAACGACGGCAAATCCACGACCCTGTTCACCGGCACGCGCGGCTTCTACCGCGGCGTTCAGCGCCAGAATGTTGGTCTGGAATGCGATGCTGTTGATGACGTTGATGATATCAGCGATTTTCTGCGAGCTGCCGCTGATGCTGTTCATCGTTTTGATCACGTCATTGACGACGTTTCCGCCTTCATTGGCCGTTTTAGAGGCGTTCTGAGCCAATACGCTGGCCTGATTTGCGTTCTCGGCGTTCTGTTTCACCACGGCGCTCAGCTCTTCCATGCTGGCTGCGGTTTGCTCCAGCGCAGAGGCCTGCTCTTCGGTGCGTGAGGACAGGTCAGTGTTGCCCGCGGCAATTTCACCCGAGCTACGATAGATTTCGTCTGCACTCAGGCGAATATCGGAAACCGTGTTGACCCAGTTGCCCTGCATCTGCTGCATGAACGGGATCAGGCTGCCGACGCAGTTTTTACCTAAGTCTGCGATTTTAGTGTGCAGCTGACCGACGGCCAGAACCTGCAAGTGCTGTTTGATCTGATCAAGCGGGCGCACCACGAATTTGGCCAGGTAGCGATCGGTCAGCAGTACGATGATCAGGCCGACGGTCAGTGCCGCCATCAGAATGTATTCACACCATTTCACCCAGTCGCCGATACGGCCTTGAGCTTCGCCCTTCAGCGTCCCGATGACGGTGTTGTACTGCGTGATGGCGTTGGTGAACTGTTTGCGCAACGGGGTATAGGTCTGTTGTGCAATCTGCTTGTAGGTATCCGCACGATCGGCTTCCAGCGCATCGTACATGGGGACGACGGCTTCGCTGTACAGACGGTATGAGCTGTTATAGATATCATCGATCGTCGCTTTATTAATGTTTGCGTGATCGGTCACCTGAAACTGTGCCAGACCGGCTTTCAGACGCGCGATTTCTACCGCTGCCTGCTGCATTTCTGAATTGAACCCGGCCGGGTTGTTATTCTGCTTTTGCTCCATGGCCCGGTTAAGGATGTTCTGGACACGGTAATACTGTCCGCTGGCGCCGTTGATAATATCGCCGTTGTCCTGCTGGACGTTGGTCAGTTTAATTTCTGAGGTCAATTGACCCAGAGAGTAAAGTGCGAAGGCAGAGACGCCTCCCCATAATAAGGAAAACACGATAAGGATAAGAACCATCATGGTTCTGATTTTGATATCACGAATAAAATTCATAGTCGTAGCCCTGGTAAATTGGGGTTTTAGTTCTTGAATAATCAGAACTATGTTTTACGCATCCATTCATTGGGACGCTTGTAGGGAAACATGCGAGCCAGTTTTTAATCCATCAACGTTTCATTTCTTCGAAGCTGTTATCGGCAAACAGGTAATGGACTTCATCGCTTTTTTGCGAAAAGAAGGTAATTAAATGTCAGTGCGCGTTTCAGAATTTAATATATTTCTGGAGTGATGATGATCAGAGAAACCATTATTGCTTCTTTAATAGAGTAGAGCTTTTAATCTAATAGGCGAAAGCGTCGTACTGATGTTTTCATTACCGTTCGGCACAGTAAATGGCAGAATTTTATTAAATGTAAAAAATTAGCCGAAGATAGCGTGGGGTAAATGTTTCTGGTGTGAGCGGTTTTTTATATGTGCATGATAACAATGATTATTTTTTCTCTTGTTTTAACGGGGCTTTTGGGGGGCGCTAAACCTCAATAATTAATAAACCACGGTAATGTTTAGGGCTAAACCAAATT
>NZ_CAMKXG010000279.1 GCF_946477055.1 Lonsdalea britannica
GACGTGACCAGCGGATTCACGCCGGAGCAAAGCGAGCTGGAGCAGTATTCGCAGGCCGAGCTGGATGCGCAGGCCAAAGCGCTGATGGGAGCGGCAGGCTATGGACCGGGTAAACCGCTGAAACTGTCTCTGCTGTATAACACGCAGGAAACCAACAAACAGGTGGCTATCGCCGTCGCCTCCATGTGGAAAAAAACGCTGGGGGTAGAGGTCAAGCTGGTCAATCAGGAGTGGAAAACCTACATCGACAATCGCAACAGCGGTAATTTTGATGTCGTACGCGCCTCTTGGGTGGGTGACTACAACGAAGCGTCGACGTTTTTATCGCTGCTGACCTCGTCGCACAGCGGCAATATCTCGCGTTTCCACAATGCGGAGTACGATCGGCTGATGAAGGACACCGGCGGTCAGACGGACAGTCAGCGGCTAAATCAGGAATACAATCAGGCCGAGCGAATGCTTATGAATGAAGCGCCCATCGCCCCGATTTATCAGTACACCAACGCCCGCTTGATCAAACCCTGGGTGAAAGGCTACCCCATCAACAATCCGGAAGACACGGCCTACAGCCATATGCTCTACATCATCAAACACTAATCTCGCGATCCGCCTCTCGGCGCGCACGCCGTGGCCGACCGCCACGGTGGCGTTGCCGTTATGGTCAGAAACGCTAAGATAGTGATCAAGGTGAGTCAAATGGAGAAACCGAGTGGAAGCAGACGTGATTAATGGAAACGCATTACAGCGCACGGGCGCCGTATTTTCTTATCAGCTGGATGGAAAAGGCGGCGTCGTTCCCATCGAAGATAATGAAATCGTCAACAACACTCAGCCTTGCTGGCTGCATTTGGACTCGACCCATCCTGAAAGCAGCCGCTGGCTGCAGGAAACCCGACTGTTGCCCGATACGGTGCGCGACGCGCTGTCGGGAGAGAGCGCGCGGCCCCGCGTAAGTCGGCTGGGCGAAGGTACACTGATTACGCTGCGCAGCATTAATTACAACGGAGACGCGCGGCCGGATGAGCTGGTAGCGCTCCGCATTTACATCACCGATAAACTGATTGTCTCGACGCGACGCCGCAAAGTGGCGGCCATTGATGCCGTCATGAGCGATCTGAAAGAGGGCAATGGCCCGACAGACAGTAGCAGCTGGCTGGTTTCTATCGCGGAGGCGCTGACCGACGACACCAGCGAATTCATCGACCAGCTTCACGAACGGATCATCGATCTGGAAGATGCGTTGCTGGAGCAGGAAATGCCTGCGCGCGGCGAGCTTTCGCTGATCCGCAAGCAGCTGATTGTCCTGCGCCGTTACATGACGCCGCAGCGCGACATTTTCTCTCGCCTGTCGGGGGAGAAGCTGTTCTGGCTGCAGGATGATGACCGTCGCCGAATGCTGGAAATTGCCGAACGATTGGGAAGAGGGCTGGAAGATCTGGACGGCAGCATTGCCCGTACGGCGGTAATTGCGGATGAGATCAACACCCTGATGGCGGAGTCGATGAACCGTCGGACATACAATATGTCGGTGCTGGCGATGCTGTTTCTGCCGACGACCTTTCTCACCGGCTTGTTTGGCGTCAACCTCGGGGGGATCCCGGGTTCAGGCAGTTCGATTGGGTTTATCTCTTTCTGCATGATGCTGGTCTTTATGGTGCTGATGGTTGCCTGGTGGTTAAAACGAAGTAAATGGATGTGAGGATCGGCGATTTTTCAAGTGAGAAAGCGCGATTTTACCGTCCGTTGATAAAAAAAACCGCCCAAGTTTGAGCAACATCAACATTACCCAACGTCGTGTACGGCAAGATTCCGGCTGCAGGTGAATGCAACGTCAAGCGATGGACGTTGCGCTCCATATTGTCTTACTTCCTATTTTGAATTACTGCATAGCACACTTAATTCACACCAAGCCGGCAAAGTTATGCCGGCTTTTTTTTCGTCTGTACCACAGCCTTCCGGGCTACAAATAAAAAAATGGCCGGTACTAAGACCGGCCGCTTCAGTCATCTCTCGCCTTTATTTGACTTCGACGACGTCCAACCGCTGATCGGCGGGAGGCGCTATCTCGTCATCCTCTGGCTGCCAGCCCAGCGGCTGTAGCGGGATCGTTTCCCGATCAAACGCCAAATCGCCGCCGTCCACCACTTCGCTGTTATGGGTGATGGATTTGAAATCGAACAGCGTTTCGTCGGCCAAATGGGACGGCACGACGTTCTGTATGGCGGTAAACATGGTTTCGATGCGCCCCGGATAGCGTTTATCCCAGTCGCGCAGCAGATCTTTAATCACCTGACGCTGCAGGTTGGGCTGAGAACCACACAGGTTGCAGGGAATGATGGGGAAGTTTTTCGCCTCGGCGAAACGCTCGATGTCCTTTTCCCGACAGTAGGCCAACGGACGGATCACCACGTGTTTACCGTCGTCGCTCATCAGCTTGGGCGGCATACCTTTGAGCTTGCCGCCGTAAAACATGTTCAGGAACAGGGTCTGCAAAATATCGTCGCGATGGTGTCCGAGCGCAATTTTGGTCGCGCCGAGTTCGGTGGCGGTGCGGTACAAAATGCCGCGACGCAGGCGCGAGCATAGCGAACAGGTCGTTTTACCCTCCGGGATCTTCTCTTTGACGATACCGTAGGTGTTCTCTTCCACAATTTTGTATTCGACGCCCAGGGTGTCGAGATACTCCGGCAGCACATGCTCCGGGAACCCCGGTTGTTTCTGGTCCAGATTTACGGCGACCAGCGAAAACTGAATCGGCGCGCTCTGCTGCAGGTTGCGCAATATTTCCAGCATGGTGTAGCTGTCTTTGCCGCCGGAGAGGCACACCATGATACGGTCGCCGTCTTCGATCATATTGAACGCGGCGATGGCCTCGCCGACGTTGCGGCGCAAGCGCTTCTGGAGTTTATTCAGGTTGTACTGCTGTTTGGGCGTCACCGATTGAATTTCTGACATTTCACTGTGGCTCACGTTCAAGTTTGGGCAGGGTTAGGGCATAAAGCTTATGGCGGGCAAGTTTATCATCAAGCGTCGTCACAATCGCTATCTCATTGCTGTCGCCCTTAATGCCTTAACGCTGGACGGCGATTTTCCCGGCATGTTAACGCGGAGAATGGCCGGTTATGTGTGTTTTTGTCGCCGTTTTTTTCATTTTGAAAAAATCTTTCACTGCTAACGGCTTGCTGGTCTGCTATCACGCAATAAACTGTGGTAAATAGGATTGGGACTAATTGGGTGATGAGGGCGGGACATGAGACTGCGGCAGGGGATGTTGGCGGGATTGGTACTGGTGCTGGTCGGATGCGGCAGCAGTGAAAAAGCGGCGGAAGAGAATACGGTTGTGCCAGCGGACGCCGTCAGGTTGTCCGCTCAGGAAATGACGGCCTGGCAGGGTAAGGATTCAGCCGCCGCTTCCTGTACGCTGGCGGGCGGTAAAATTGGGCTGGCTCGTCAACTGAACGGCGCCAGCGTGGGCACCTGTCTGCTAACCAACGGACGTCGCTGCGACGCCCAGTCGCTGGAAGATGGCTCCTGCCTGGCCGGTGGATTCCGCTAGCCGACCGGCAGCGATGTCATGTCAGCGAAAAGGGGCAGTCTTCGCCAAGGCTAATCTGACGCAGGCTTTGCAGCGTCGTGCCCGCAATGCTGGTCAGCGCTTCCTCCGTCAGAAAAGCCTGATGGCCGGTGAACAGCACGTTATGGCAGGCGGAGAGCCGACGGAAGATGTCGTCCTGGATGACGTCATTCGAGTTGTCGCTAAAGAACAGCGCGCGTTCGTTCTCATACACATCCAGCCCCAGCGCACCGATTTTTTGCTGCTTGAGGGCTTCGATCGCGGCCTGTGAATCAATCAGCCCGCCTCGGCTGGTATTGATGACCATCACGCCATCCTTCATCTGCGCAAAAGCGGCCTCGTTGAGCAAATGATGATTCTCCGGCGTAATGGGACAGTGCAGGGAGATCACGTCCGATTCCGCGTACAGCGTTTTCAAATCGACGTATTCCGCTCCCAGCTCTCTTGCCTGCGGGTTGGGATAGGGATCGAATGCCAGCAGGCGCATACCAAATCCTTTCAGAATGCGTAGCGTCGCCACGCCTATTTTCCCTGTACCGATGATCCCCGCCGTTCGCCGATGCATATTGAAGCCGATCAGCCCTTCCAGTGAGAAGTTGGCATCGCGGGTGCGCTGATAGGCGCGGTGAATCCGTC
>NZ_CAMKXG010000280.1 GCF_946477055.1 Lonsdalea britannica
CGTCCCGCCCGCGGACGCCACCTGATCCCCGCCCGTCAATTTTCAGCCGCAGCGGCTGGCCGACGAGTGGTTACCAACCGAAAGGACGCCCGCAGTTCGAACCGTATTCACGGCACTCCTGCTGGCTCACGCGCTCCATACGGCGGCTTTTGATGAAATTGCCCTCTTTATCATGGATGTAGACCGGGCTTGGCGAGGGAGTGACGGTTTTTCTGTTCCGCTCCGCATCATAGTCATAGGGCGCGCACGCCAGCAGATTAGCGGAGAGCAGTACCGTTAAAACGGGTCGTAGGGGCATCATCATGACTCCAACACCTCAGGTGCATTAACGTGGAAAGAGCAACACGCTAGCACGGATGTCCGGAGTGGAAATCAAGAAGAGAGGATCGATTGAGCGTTCGTTTATTCAGCGTTTTTACACCGCCTTGCCGCCTCGTCTGCTGCGCCGCCGCTCTGCTGTTGCGCGTATCGTGGGCGTAGCGATCTGCCGACGCAGACGCGTCGGGAATTCCCCTCCACCAAAGGAGAGCGAAACGGCGGCACCGTGCTGACATCACTCGCCGTCCCCGCGTGCCAACGGGGAGCCGCGAGCGCCAGAATGGGCGCTAAGGCGGATTATGCGGCGAGCGGCGAAGCATCATGATGACATCGCTATTCCGCCCGCGCGTCGCAACGTTATCGGGTGGCGGTCCGTGTTCGAACAACATGACAAATGACATCATAAGAAGGGCCAGGTTCCGCCCGGGAGGGTGCTGTTGCCGCCCACGCTCCCATGCGGAACTTTATTGGTATATTCCAGGGAAGTAACAATGAATCTAATAAATACATCAGCCTGCGGTTATTGTTGATATTGACTATCCAGAGTCTTTTTATCGCCTTCGCTTATTTTATGGTCCGGCCACGCCGGCCTAATTTCTCACATCGCCGGAAAGCAAATACGTTACGGCGCCATTAAATGGCTTCGGCAAAGATTATGAATGTCTGTGCTCGGCACGGAAATCAGGGATAAAACCGCTCCCACCGCGCGATATGGCTTCAGGGGACTCCGCAAGGCGTCAGGTGTTTCCCTTACATGCCTCGGCGAAACAAGATGACATCGATAGTATCGATAATAGTCTGATTTTCCGTGGCTATCCGGGATTCGATTTTTCGGATCTTCTCCAGATTTTTACCTGCCAGCGTCACTAAACATACCCAGCTGGCATAAATAATCAGTTTCTTTTCGTCTAAATCTAACAAGGTGGGTTTTTGGTGGAGTATAAGAAAAATATTCCACAGAACAAAAATAAACGCGCCAGAAATCAATCCGAATAAGAGGATGCACGGGATATTGAAATAACAGCGGCGCGAGGATTCATTACGGTTTGATATCAGGGCTTTTTTCATATTCAGTAAAGTTCGGTCATCCATCTCGTGTAACTCAGGGGGTCTCACCGGTGCGGGATTTATATTCACGACGGACCCGACATGTATGGAGCCGGGATTATCCCCCCCGACGCTTATCGTTATTTGTCGATCCAGGTTCTCTTGGGGAAGCATTTTTAAACTGCCCGCGACCTGATCTGCAAGCTCCTGTAATTCATTATCTCTTCTGTCCATGATTAGTCCTTTATATTATCAATGATTTATAACCAACTTCAGCACGCTATCAATCCTATCATTATCAATAGCAGGTTCTTTAATTAGGAAGTTATATATTTTTGCTGATTGTAATACGAGTTCCGCTGACGTCCAGCGTCGACCCGCTTGTTTAGCCAGCATTTCCAATTTTAGGACAATTTTTGCGAGCAGCTCCGCATCCAATGCGCCAGCACGCGTCTCCGAAGACGCGCCCTGCTCGCCGGTCAAAATGAATTGCACGTTAGCGCCCGACATGGCAAACGCGGCGAAAACATCGCCTCCTGGCACCGCAACGCCGCGCTCATATTTGCTCCACATTTCACGAGAAACGCCGCATCTGGCCGCGGCTTCGCCCTGTTTCAACGCTAGCCGACTTCGCTCAGATTTCAGACGCTGAGCACAAAGAGAATCAAAGTTCACAAAAACCCCATTGACAATGAGAACTAAAGTTCACAAAATCTATTGAACAAATAAACACTTTCTTCGTAGAAAAAGGAGCCATCTCGATGAAAACCCCCGAGCAGGTCAAACAGCTGTTCCGGCAAAACGGTTGGACATTCAACCGCTGGGCCGAGGAAAACGGCTACCGCCCCTCAGACGTCTACCGCGTACTGAACGGACTAACGAAGGCGAAATACGGAAAAGGCCATGAAATTGCAGTGAAACTCGGCCTGAAAGCGCCTCAACCCGTTTGATGGTTATCAACCTGCGTAACAGATTATCACATATTAAAAAAAGGAGAATGTGGCATGAGCAAGGCAAACGTATCCAGCGCAGGCGTTCGTATTCTGCGCGTTCTCAAGGCGTTGCGCGGCCACACGCTCGGCGGCGTTTCGAATGGTGAACTGGCAGCGGCGCTAGAGGAGTCGCCCGCCAACATCCACCGCGCGCTGCACACCCTGATTGAAGAAGGATTGGCGCAACGGCTGGACAACGGGCGTTTCGCACTGAGCATGCAAACCCTGCAAATCGCTCAGGCTCATGCCAACGAAGTCGCTCGCGCTCAAGACCGCATCAACGAAATGAACCAGCGTTTGCTGGCCGGCAGCCGGTAGTAGAAGGACTCACACACATGGCAAGAATAAAAACTCCACCGCTTGAATTAGTTGCGGATGCCGCGTTGGCCCGCGATCTTGACGAAAACCTGAACGCGCTGTCGCAGCACCAGACGCGCATCATGCAGCAATACGGCGAAGGTCTGCCCTACGAGCGCGACCGCATCGTTCACGAAGCCCGTTTCTACATGGCGCAGAGCGCGGAAGCGATGCTGGAAGCCGGTAAGCGATTGGTGATCCTCAAAGAAAACGAGCCGCACGGCACTTTCACGGCCATCGTGGAAAACGAGCTGGGACTGGCGCCGCAGGTGGCGCGCCGCATGATGCAGGCCAGCGTCAAGTTTCTGGGCTACGGCGACAGCACGCAGCCAAAGCGCTCATCGCTGCGCGTTCTGGGCAAAACCAAGCTGTATGAACTGATGGTGCTGGACGACGACGAGCTGGATCAGCTGGCCGAAGGCGGCACGGTGGCGGGCGCGACGCTCGACGAGATCGACCGCATGACCAGCCGCGAACTGAAGGCGGCCCTGCGCGAATCCCGCGAAAACAGCGCCGCGCAGCAGCGGGTGCTGGCCGATAAAAACAGCAAAATCGACGAACTGGCCACCCGGCTGGAGAAAAAGTCCCGCATTCAGCCACCGGAGCCGGACCAGCAGAGCGCCCAGCTGCGGGCGGAAGTCGGCGCCATCGCCTTCGACGCCGAAGCGCACCTGCTCGGCAAACTTCAGGCTGGGTTCAGCGCGCTGATCGACATCAGCGACAGCACCCTCCAGTCGCCGCCCACCGAGTTCATGAACGGCCTGCTGTGCCAGCTGGAGCGCGCCATCCACCAGCTGCGCGAACGCTTCTTTCTGGACGATGCGCCGAACGCCAGCCTGAAACCGGCCTGGCTGGACGCCCCGGAACCTCGCCTGCCCCACGTCGAGACGGTCTGAGGAATGATGATGAACGCCGCCCTGACGGAAAAACTGGTCGCTGTCGCCCGCGCCGCGCGCGAAGCCGGACACGGCCAACGAGGCCAGATCTACGACGCCGCCTCCGCCGAACTCGGTATGTCCCGCGGCACCCTGCTGCGCAAGCTGAAGACCGTGGCGATGCCCCGCCGCCCTCGCAAGCAGCGCAGCGACGCCGGCAACAGCGCGCTAACCCGCGACGAAGCCGCATTGCTGGCCGCCACGCTGATGGAAGCGACGCGTAAAAACGGCAAACGCCTGTACGCCATCGCCGACGCGGCGGACACGCTGCGCGCCAACGGCCTGATCGACGCCAGCCGCATGGACCCCGCCACCGGCGAGTGCATCCCGCTGTCCGCCTCCACGCTGAGCCGCGCGCTGCGCAGCTACGGCCTGCATCCGGACCAGCTGAGCGCCCCCGCGCCGGTCACCGAACTGGCGAGCCGTCATCCCAACCACGTCTGGGAAATCGACGCGTCGCTCTGCACGCTCTACTACCTGTCTCTTATACACATCTCCGAGCCCACGAGACTAAGGCGAATCT
>NZ_CAMKXG010000281.1 GCF_946477055.1 Lonsdalea britannica
ATTTACTGGGTGAAGAATCACTTCAAGAGAGGCATATCGTGAACGGCGATAATCGGCTTATGTTAATCTGCGAAGCAGGTAATGCCGTGATTGGTAAACGATTAAGACTGGCGCGAGTGAATGCAGGATTAAAACAGGTCGAGCTCGGTTGTCTCGCTGGACTGGATGAAGAGACGTCGAGTTCCCGCGTAAGCCAGTATGAAAGGGAAGTCAGTTCGCCGGATTTTGGTCTGGTTTGCCGATTTGCGGCGGTGCTGGATGTGCCGGAAGCGTATTTTTATGCTGTCGATGAGGATCTCGCAACGCTAATCTTGCAGTACCATCGTTATAAGAAAAGTAACCCTAATTCTACGTTGTTGATTACCCCGCAATAGACCTTCATTAACGTATCCAGTCTGAGCAATTTACTGATATTTCTCGACTGTTTGTGAAATGCTGAGGCAAGATTTTCTTGCTGTCTGAAAAGCAGACCCTGTTATCAGGATCTGCTCTTAGGTGCGTTATCGATCAGGAAGCTCTAGCCGTCTTATGTTGTTGAGCATAAATGTATGACGCAACATATTCTTCCCGGTTTATATCCAGATAATCCGACCACCATTGCATCATCGCTTTACGAGCATCGAGATATTCTGCTTTATGGATGTAAGCAGCTCGAACGCTATTGCGTTCTTGATGGCTCATTTGCCGTTCAACTGCATCCTGTGCCCATAGTCCAGATTCCATCAAGGCACTACAGGCCATTGTCCGGAATCCGTGACCGCAGATTTCATCTTTTGTGTCATAACCCATCAGGCGCAAAGCTTTGTTGACCGTGTTTTCGCACATTGGCTTATACGGATTATGAGCACCGGGAAATATGAGTTCCTGATGCCCTGAGATTTCCCGTATCTGTTTCAAAATAGTGATGGACTGACGGGAGAGGGGAACGATATGCGGCGTGCGCATTTTGGCACCACGCCCGGAATAACGCACTCCGGGGATGGCTTCACGAGTAGCCGGAATGATCCAGATTTTGTTTCTGAAATCAATCTCAGACCAACGGGCAAAGCGCAACTCGCTGGAGCGGATGAAAAGGAGCAGAGTAAGTGATACCGCCAAACGGGTTAATTCTCGCCCTTGCTTGTAATCCTCAATGCGAGTCAACAGTTCCGGTAGTTTTTCTAGCGTAAGGGCAGGGTAGTGGCGTTTAACGGGCGGGGTGATGATACCGTCCAGATTGGCTGCCGGATTATGCTCTATCAACTCCTGGTGCACGGCATGGCGCATGATATTGCACATATGTTGCCGAGTGCGCGCCGCCACTTCCAGCAGACCTTTTTTCTCAATCCTTTTCAGCAGGTCGATGAAATGGCGGGTTTTCAGTTCAGTGACTGGCAGTTGTCCAATTATCGGGAAGATATGATTGTTCATGCTGGCAAGCAGGCGGGTTGCATGGTTCTCCGACCATGCTCTGTTGCTTTTATGCCAACTTAGCGCCACTGATTTGAAGGTTTCCTCTGATGAGGCAGTGGCTCTCTCAGCAGAGCGTTGTTGTGCTGGATTGATATTCTGCGCCAGCAATTTGCGGATTCCGTCACGTTGTTGACGAGCATCGGCCAAAGATACACCGGGATAGGCACCTAAGCCGAGGCGGGATTCTTTTCTATTGATACGATATTTGAGATACCAGAGACGTGAACCGCTTGGATTAACTAAAAGGTATAGACCGTGAGAATCGGAGACTTTGAAGGGTTTTGCGGATGGTTTTAAGTTGCGGATTTTTGAGTCGTTAAGAGACATTTGGGGGTCACTCCGTCATCGAACCAACTTGACCCCAAATCTGACCACCAAATTCTCCCGATGCAGAGGGAAAACTAAAAATGCATCGGGAAGACTTTTCACGCTAACTTATTGAATCTGAATCACATAGGGATTCGCAAAGTGGCATGAAAACAAGAATTTGGCTCCTCTGACTGGACTCGAACCAGTGACATACGGATTAACAGTCCGCCGTTCTACCGACTGAACTACAGAGGAATCGTGTGAACGGGGCGCATAATAACGAGGGGCAGAGGGCATGTCAAAGGCCGAAACCCTAAATTCGGTTCGTTTGCTGACAGAATGCGCAAAGTGATGGTTTTTTAGAAACGGTTGCGGAGGAAGTAGGCGCCGAGGGCAAAAAAACAGCGGCTAAATCGCCGCTGTTTTTTATGGTTGGCAGGAGACTCAGGCGTGTTGTTGCCCGGTTTCAGTTGCCTGAGGGGCGGAGGCCTCTGTGGCTTCATCCTCCTCCTCGTCGTCATGGACATTTTTTTCCAGACTGGAAACCACCGCGGTGGAAATGCTGTTGCCGATGACGTTGGTCGCGGTGCGGCCCATATCCAGGAATTGGTCGATGCCCAGAATCAGCAGAATACCGGCTTCCGGCAGGCTGAACATCGGCAGCGTTGCGGCGACGACCACGACGGAGGCGCGGGCGACGCCGGCCATGCCTTTGCTGGTGATCATCAGCGTCAGCAGGATTAGAATCTGCTGGGTCAGGCTCAGGTCGATGTTGTAAGCCTGCGCGATGAACAGGATGGCGAAGGACTGATACATCATGGAGCCATCAAGGTTGAAGGAATAACCCAACGGCAGCACGAAGCTGGAGATTTTCTTCGGCACGCCGAATTTGGTCAGCGCTTCCATGGTTTTCGGATAGGCGGATTCGCTGCTGGCGGTGGCGAAAGCCAGTACGGTCGGTTCGCGGATCAGTTTACCCAGCACGACGATGCGTTTGCCCAGGAAGGCATAGCCCACCAGGAACAAGGCGCCCCACAACAGCGCCAGGCCGATGTAGAACTCGCCGATCAGCTTGCCGAAGTCATACAGCAGACCCAAGCCCTGAGTCGTGATTGCGGAGGCGATAGCGGCGAATACGGCAATCGGCGCCAGTCCCATCACGTAATCTGTGACACGGAACATCACTTTAGCGAGTTCGTCGATCAAAGACTGAATCGTGGTGGCATGCTTGTTATGTTGTTTCACATAAGCCAGCGCGGAGCCGAAGAAGAGGGAGAAGACCAGAATCTGCAGAATTTCGTTGTTGGCCATCGCTTCCACAATGCTTTTCGGGAAGATGTGGCTGATGAAGCTTTTCAACGTGAATCCGTCAGTGCTCAACCCAGTAGAAACGTGCGTGGTTGTCGCGACCAGATTCATGCCCGCACCCGGCTGGAAAAGGTTGGCCAGCGCCATACCGATAATCAATGACAGAATAGACGCGGTGACGAACCAGATCATAGCTTTCAGACCAACACGGCCCACGGCAGCAGAGTCACCCATACTGGCAAGACCAGAAACCAGCGTGGCGAAGACCAGTGGTGCGATAATCATCTTGATAAGGCGCAGGAAAATATCGGTGACCAGATTGAAATAGGAAGCGATTTCTTTGGCACGAGCACCATCCAGGAACTCATGACAGGCCCATCCGACGATGATCCCGATGACGATAGCGACCACTATCTGTAAAAGTAACTTCTGCCTTTGCATACGAACCTCATGTTGATGAATGTGTACAGACTACACCGTGTTATTGCAGCGTGGCGTTTCATGCGTATTTTTTTACACACTCAGCCGACACCCTGACTTGTTATTGGGCGTATTGTGTTTGCCTTATTGAATAACAGCGAATCAAGGGTTTTACCGTTTTTTTCCGTCAGGGGAAATACAAATGTCGCTAAAAAAAGTGAAAAGTGAGTTTTTTTTGATATTTACCCGTCATAGATGTGCTGTGTCTTGTGTGTTGGTTGTTTTTATCTTATTGTTTTCGTTTGGTTTTATGGGTGTATTTATCTAATCGTCATCCTTCTGGATTAGGTATTAGATTTACTTATGACGGCGGTTAAATTAGCAGCAGATTAAATTGTCGATGTGATTTATTAAATCGAATAACGCGGCGATATGGCGGCCGAACTATTATTTAGATAACGCGTTGAGCCGTCCCAATAATAGTGGATATATCCGTCAAATATTATTGATATCATTACGGCGATGACAGGAATAATTAAATTCCAATCAGGCATGTAATTGCCATGTTATTTGTTGGTGCTCTCGCCGTTAAATAATACGCCATTATTTTTCATCTCTGTGACGCACGTCTATTGACAAGGTGTCGGGGAGCGATGCGA
>NZ_CAMKXG010000282.1 GCF_946477055.1 Lonsdalea britannica
TGACGGGCGGCAGAGCGTTCGTCATTTCAATCGGTCCGGTAAATAGCCGGGGAAAAAGGCCAACGGTTATCCCGATCATCAGGCTGCCCAGCGTGACGACCAGAGCCGTTAGCAAGGTGACGATCGCACCGTGGGCGACGCGGGCCAACAGGTCGCGCCCCATCGCGTCCGCGCCAAAAGGCAGCCTCAGCGAAGGTGCTTGTAGCCGCAGGAAATCCGAAGAAAGTGGGTCGCGCGGTAGCCCGATAACCAGCAGCAGCGCTAGCAGACCTCCCGCCAGCGCGGGGATCCAGTAAGCGCTGGTACGGACCGGGGGCGCGTTGATCGGGATCGGCAACGATGCCGTCGCGATCGCACGGCCCAATAGCGCATGGCGCAGCAGGGCAATACTGCCGCCCGCCACCGTGGCGATCAGCAGCAGAAGCAGAATTCCGCACTGTAGCGCGGGCAGATCCTGCGCGGCGGATGCGCCTAACGTGGCGCGTCCTAATCCGGGAATCGCGAAGACCTTCTCGACGGCCACCGCGCCGCCGGTCAATCCGACTAATACCAGCCCGACCTGAGGCATCACCGCCGGGAGAGTGCGGCGAATGACCGCCAACAGGCAGGCCGTGCGCGAGAATCCGGCGACGTTCCATGTGACCAGCCAGGGCTCGGCAAAGGTAGACGCCAGCGTGTCGCTGAACAGCTTTCCCAGCAGTCCACCTGCGGGCAGACCCAATGCCAGCGCGGGCAGCACGGCGAATTCCCAGCCACGCCAGCCGTAGGGCGGGAACAAGTGCAACCATACAGCGCCAGCGAGCAGCAGAAAGGCCGCCAATAAAAACTCCGGCATGGCGGTGAGGGCGACGGCGAGAAGTCCGCTGCCGCTTCGGCTGCCGCTTCGGCTGTCGCCGCGAAGACCCCGGATCACCGTGGGCGCGCACAGCACTATCGTCACTATGAACGCGACCAGCAGCGCGCAGCTCATCAGGAGTAATGAGACGCCGGTTGCCGACAGCATGCCCGGCAGTACCGGGTTGCCGGATATCCAGGAGACACCGGCATCGCCATGCAGCAGGCCGACGAGCCATCGCCACAGCAGGGGGAAAGGCCCCTGATCAAGCCCGTAATGCTGGCGGATCGCCGTCAACGCCTCCTCTGTGGCTTCCTGCTCGCCGGAGCGCGCGCGCAGCAGGCTGAGCGCCGGATCGCTGCCCGAAAGCCAGGGTAAGAGTCCGATAAGCGTCACAATGCCTGCGGCCATCAACACACGGGACAGCAGGGCGAGTCCCGGCCCTGCCAGCGCGGAATGGGCGGAAGTGCGGGCGCAGTCCCGGCAAACCATCGGTTCGATCATGGTGTTGGCAGCGCCTCATTGAGCACGGTCTGCGGGGTAATCAACTCCCGCTCCCGTGGGTCGCGCATAACCTGACGCGCCCGAACGGACTCGCCCTGAATGACCCGTTCATGCAGCAGCGGTATGGCGGCATCGGTCGCAAGGATAAGCCTTTCGGCGCGCATGATGGCCTGTCGCCGAGCCTCGCCCGCCGGTATTCCGGCAGCCTTCTGCAAGGCGTGGTCGATGTCGGAATGACAGAGTTGTGCGATGTTGAAAGAGCCATGACAGGCGAAATCGCTGTACATGTAAGCCACCGGGTCGCCAGAGTCTAATACCGTCGCGCGGGACAGAATGAAAGCATCAAATTTTCCGGCGAGCGCGTCAGACTCTATCTGGGCATATTCTCGCACCTCTTGCTTGACGGTGAAGCCAGCCGCACTAAGTTGTTGCGCCAGATAAACGGCGGCTTCCGGCAGCTCGGTGCGGTCGCTGAAGGTCGCCAGCGTAATGGTCGCGCCATGGGGAATACCGGCGGGCGTCGGCGAGGTAACAGGTTGACGTCGCGGAGCCGCCCACTGCAACGCAGGCCCCAGCAGTCCGACGGCCACGTCCGCCCGCTGCTCATAGACGCCATCCACCAGCGCCCTGCGGTCAATGGCGTCGCGTGCGGCGGCCCGCAGCGCCGGATCGCTGAAGGCGCCCCGACGGGTATTCAGGTACAGCGTGTTGGTGCGCGGCATCGGGACTTCATGCACCCGGTTCGCGTCCAGTAACGGCGCCTGAGAGACGGGGATCGCCTCGACGACGTCTGCTGAATGCGTACGCAGCGCCGCGGCACGGGCGGCGCCGTCCGGTACAAAATCAACGTCGATGCCGGGCGCGGCGGCGGGAGTCCCCCAATAGTGTTCGAAGCGGTCGAGATGCGCGCTGGACGTGCCATTAACGCGGGTCAGCACAAACGGGCCGGTTCCGGCATTGATGGGATTAACGATGCCGTTTTTTCCGTAGGCGGCAGGCGAAAGGATCGCCAACTGAGGACTGGATAACCGTTGCGGCAGTAACGGGTCACGACGGGCGGTTTTGATGATGACGGCACGATCGCCGTCGGCGCTGATCGTCAGTTCGACACCATCCAAAATACGCGGCTTGGGCACGGCGCGCGTCGCCGCCGTCAGCGCGTTGACCACCGACGCCGCATCCATGTTGCTGTTATCATGAAATTTAACGTCCGGACGCAGGCTGAACTGCCAGGTCGTGTCATCCAGCTGTTGCCACTGGGTCGCCAGCGCGGGCTGCGCGTCTCCGTTGGCATCGAGTTTCACCAGCGTTTCGGCAGTGCTCCAGCGGGATAGCTTAAATGCGTCATCGCTAAAGGGAGACAACGCGGAGCGAGGCGGCAGCAGCATGGCCACCCGGATACGCGGTGAGTCGGCGCCGTCGGCAGTTGGCGTTTCCTTGTCGAAACAACCGCTCACCAGCAAACTGCCGAGCAATAAGGCTGACGCGGGACGCTTAAGAGGTAAAAAGGGGAGCATGAAAAATCCTTCTGGTTTTAATCGCGCGTGGGCGACAGGTCGGTCGATAACACGGGGATGGCCGCGAGCAGCGCCGCACTGTGGGCGTGAACGGGGTGGGTCAGGAGCTGATCGAGCGGCCGATCTTCCACGATCTGGCCTTGATGCATGACCAATACTCGTTCGCACAGCGCTGCGACGGCAGAAATATCGTGCGAGACAACCAGCAGGCCCATTTGATGACGGCGGGCCATTTGATCCAGCAATGTAATGATCTGCTGGCGGAGCGGGAGGTCCAGCCCGCTGACCGGTTCGTCGGCCAGTAGAAAGCGGGGTTTTACGGCGATAGCGCGAGCAATGGCCACACGCTGGGCCTGTCCGCCGGACAGCGCCTGCGCATTTCTCGTCAGTAAATCCGGCGATAACGCGACCTGTTCAAGCGCTTCATGCACCGCATGCTCTATCTTTCCGCGATAGCCGAGCTGTCTTAGCGGCGCGGCGATGAGTTCGAATACGTTTAGGTGCGGCGCCAGCGATCCCGCGGGATCTTGCGGGATGTATTGCACGCGCTGGCGATACCAGCGCAGGACTGATGCGCGGCCCGGCCGGACGAGGCGGCCTTCACAGCGTATCTCGCCCTCGGACAGCCTCTCCAACGCCAGCATCGCGTTCAATAGCGTGGATTTCCCTGAGCCGGAAGCGCCCACCAATCCGATACGTTCTCCATCGCGGAATTGCAGATTGACGTCGCTCAGCGCCTGATAAAAACGCGGCCGTTGGAGCCAATGACCGGGCTGCGGATAGCGGTGCGCTACCTGCGACAATTGAAGAAATGGCGTGATCATCGGATTAGCTCGCCCATTGCAGCGTCGGTGGTGAAGAGATGGCCAGTACTTGGTCTTGTTGCCGAGCGGCCTGCACCAGGGCTCGAGTGTATTCATGCTGCGGGTGATCGATCACCGTGCGGGTGTCCCCCTGTTCGACGAGATAACCGTCCTTCATGACCAGCAGGCGATGACACAGTGAGGCGGCCACGGCGATGTCGTGCGTGATAAACAACAATGCGGAATCCGGGTTGCTGCAACTATAGGCCCGCAGCGTGCTCAAGACCTGTGCCTGTGACATGACATCGAGTGCGGTGGTGGGTTCGTCGGCGATCAATAGCGGACGCTGGCACAGCAATGCCAGGGAGAGGCATACGCGCTGACGCTGGCCGCCAGACAACTCTCCGGGGTAGCGTGAGAGAATCATCTCGGGATCGTCAAAACCCACGGAGA
>NZ_CAMKXG010000283.1 GCF_946477055.1 Lonsdalea britannica
GAAAAGGACGACGTCACTACTGATTTGCTGTTGAACCAGCTGTCAGATGAAGATTTCGACCTCATCGATGCGCAAATCTCAGACCTTAAAAAAAAGCTGATGGCATCGAGAGCGTCCTCTCCGGTTACCGCACCATCATCCTCGCTCTCGGTCGATACGGCATCACCCGACAGCAAATAGAAGCGATGAGCCGTTCAGAACTGGACGGCTACATCAACGCGCTGGCCCGGCTGCATGGCAAGAAGCCTACAGCCGGGGATGCCAAAAACTCCCGCAAAGTGAAATCACTACGCCAGAAAAAACCGACAAAGAAACGGAGAAAGTAAGCAATGGCCCGCAATCTGCAACTGGCACTGACATTATCGGCGCGTGACACCGGCTCTAAAGTGCTGCGCAAAGCGATGCAGGATGCCGTTGCGCAGACCAAAGCGGCGGAAAAAGCCGGTGACGAGCTGGCGAAGTCGCAACAGCAGAACAGCCAGCAAGGTATCCGAGCGTCACGCTCCTTGAGCGAAGAGTTTCGACGTGCTAACAGCGCCCGTTCTACGCTGGGCATTCGCTCCGAGCGCGAGATCCAGCGCGAAATTCAGCAGACCATAGCGGCATACAGCCGATTAACCCGGACGGGAGTCATGTCGGCCAATGAGCAGTCGCGGGCGTTTGATGCGATGACACAAAGGGTCAGTCGCCTGCGTGGTGAGCTAGGACAGACGACACAGGCTGCCAGCCGAATGGATAAGCTGAAAGGGTTTGGCTCCGGGGCAATGGCCGTCGCGGGTGGCGTTGCCGCTGGTGCGGCCGTGCTTATGCGCCCCGTCGGCAATACCATGACCTACGAGCAAACACTCGCCAATATGGCTAATACGGCATTTTCAGACCGAAAAACTGTTGCCGGACGCCGTGACGGTATGCAGGAAATGGACTCTTTGATCCGAAACTCTGTGAGTGTTGGCGGCGGGACAAAAGAAAGTGCGGCCGATACGCTAAACGAAATGCTGGCATCTGGTGAGGTCGATATGTCCTCAGCCAAAAAGCTACTGCCAGTATTGCAAAAATATTCAACGGCCAGTGGTGCTAGTTCGAAAGACTTGTCTCAGATAGCCATCCGTCTAAAACAAACATTCGGGGTGCGAGATGAAGATATAGAGAAAGCCCTAAATATGGCGATCTCCGCTGGACAGTCTGGCGGTTTCGAATTGTCGGATATGGCTAAATGGTTGCCGCAACAGTTGGCGGCAGGTAGCAATAACGGTATGAAAGGACTTGATGATTTTGCCGTCTTGTTGGGTGTCAATCAGGCCGCGAAAATTACCGCAGGTACAAGTGATGAAGCCGGTAACAATGTAGTAAACCTGCTAGCAAAAATCACCAGTCAGGATGCAGCAAATGCAGCGGCAAAAGTAAAAGTCAATGGCAAGGGGATCGATTTGCCAGGCAGCCTTGCGAACGCCCAAGGTAAAGGGTTGAGTTCGCTAGATGCGTTTGTGGCTATCATCGATAAAGTCGTCGCCAGTGACCCAGCTTATAAAAAATTGGATGCAAAATTAGCATCATCAACAGGTGATGAACGCCGCCAGGTCATGGAGTCTCAAGCCAAAATTCTGGAAGGTTCTGCAGTGGGGCAGATTATTGCTGATAGGCAGGCGCTTATGGCTTTAATCGGGTACCGCAGTAATCGTAAATACGCAAAAAACGTCATTTCTGACGCTAACGCTCAACGTGATCTTCCTGCCGGGGAAACCGCCGGTGACCTCAATTTCTCGTTAATGTCGGACACTGCTGGTTTCAAAACTGAGCAGCTAAACAATAAAGCTGACTTTGCTCAGATAGACAGCACTGGCGGGCTATCTAAAACTCTTGGCGATATTTCGGAACAATTAGTCAAATATGCCGATGAATACCCAGGATTAACCACCGCAATATCGACCGCTACTACAGCCATTCAATCAATGACTGCCGCTGCAATGGTATTTGCAGGATTCCGGTTTCTTTCTGGTGGTGGTATGACGCCACCGCCTTCTGTTCCTGAAATACCTGGTGGCACAAAAATTCCAGGAACATTAAGCCGTCTAGGGAATCTCGGCCGTGTAGCGGGAAGAATTGCCGCCCCATTAGCACTTTATCAAGCTGCCGAGGATGCCCCGTTGGTTAAGTTTGAGCGAGGTGATGCTACTGCAAGAGAGCGATTAAAGACGAATAATTACCCCAGCGATCTGGAGCGTATGCAGGATAGCAATCGAGCTATTCCCGGAGCTTTAGACGCATGGGATGAAATCAAATCATGGTGGGCAAAACCAACCACAATTGGTGCTGAAAACCCAGCATTTCAGGGCGTTCCTTCCTATCTCATTCCACCGTCATCACCCCAAAGCGGGCAGCCAATCCAGATAAACACAAAGGTTGAGTTGGATAGCCGCGTTATTGCCGAAGCCGTCAATGAAGTGAACGGACAACAAGCCGTACGCGGCTCTAACGGGGGGTATTGATGTCCTGGGAAAATGACCTGCAAGATGCATCATTTCGTGGCGTAAAATTTGATGTTATCAATCTGCGTGACAGCGAACAACGGGCCTTGGCTCAGCATGAGTATCCTTTCTTGGATGGGGCGGATATTCAGGACTTAGGTAGCCTGCCACACAGCGTGCAACTCCAGGCTGTTTTCTGGGGGGATGATTACAACAGTCGGTTGCAGACGTTTATGGAAGCCTTGCGCAAGCAAGGCGCAGCGGAACTGATCCACCCTGTTTTTGGCTCAATGCCAACCATGCAGGTTAATACGTGGCAGGTTAACCACGACGCGGAAAACGTTGACTATTGCACGATTGATATCCAGTTCTTCCAGAGTAAAACGGGAAACCCGTTTTTCGTGACTGATTTTCCATTATCGAAAGCTGATACGATTTTTAATCAGATCCAGTCACTGATAGCCAGCGCCAACACGTTGATGGAAGATGTCACAAGGCCTCTACGTACTGCAAAATCGTGGATGAAAAAAATCAAAGGATTGGCGACCGCAGGGCTGAATCTGGTCACAATATTTCGTAGCGAAATTTCAGGTTTTATCAGCAGCACAAGCGACTTTATTAATTTTCCTTCGGCCTTTTTCAGTGACTTGCGCTCGGCGCTATCCCTAAAAACGGGCGCTTCAAAAAGCTCACTTCACTCAACGTATACAACACCGACGTCACAAACGGCCAGCGCAAGCAGCAGTAGCGCCTCAACAAGTGCGACAACCAGCACAGCGGCGGTCAATTACACATCATCCCCTGCGGTGGTTATGGCGGATTGGTCTAATACGCACTCAGCACTAAGCAACGTGGCCGCCATGCCTGCGGGGATGTTTAACGGTAGCGTTGAAACCGCTGTCGATATGCCCGCAGGACTCACCGAAAACGACATTATCGAACACACGGCCACGGTCTCAATTGCCGTTGCGATTGAGTCAGCAGAAGAATGTAGCGCCGTTCTCAGTGACGCGACGATCACCGCCGTTCTGACTCCCGATGATGTGGAAAAGATAACCAATGATACGCGTCAACTTATCCAGACGGCGATAGACACCAACCGGGCTGCATATACTTCGGCCATGAGTGATATCAGCAGCAGCGCAACCCCGATTGGGTTGTCCTATTTACCGGTCATCAATCAGTTAGAGGATATCGCGCTGGCCGTACAGGATTTGGGCTATGCGGTTATTCAGGAAAAACCGCAACTGGTGAAAAAAACTGTCGCATATGCGACTAACTTGCACCTAGCCGCGCATCATTGGTATGGGGATTATACGCGTGCTGAGGAGCTAGCCAGGCTAAATCCTCAAATTCGAGACCCCAATAACTTACAAATGGGGGATGTGTTGAATGCCTACTCAGAGTAAATCTGATGCGAATAATACCGTATCCGTCATTATTAATGGCAAGGCCCATTCTGATTGGTCTCGTTATCAAATTGACTCTGATTTTTTAGTCCCAGCTGATGCCTGGAGTGTCTCCCTTGGTATGCCTGAAGGTGAATTCCCTGCTGATATCGTGCGGGGTGTTTCTGTTCAGGTGAAAATCTGTCTCTTATACACATCTCCGAGCCCACGAGACTAAGGCGAATCTCG
>NZ_CAMKXG010000284.1 GCF_946477055.1 Lonsdalea britannica
CTAAGCTTTCATCTTATTCTATAGAATCTGATTCTTTCATAAAATTTGACTGATTTAATGAAGAATCAGATCTATCGAAGTCCATAATCAAAGGTAAATGGATGGGGCTACTAATCTGTATGGGTATAGCCACCAAGATTCAACGATGTTAAACAAAGCATTCCAGAAAGCAGCAGAGGTTATAGTTTCACCACAATCAGAACGTACCTCACAAACCATAATTAAGACTCATGGATGAATTAAAAAATATAGCCGCTTGCTGACATTAAGATGTGAAGCGTACAGGAGGAAGTGCAAAAGCTGCATTACCACGTTTGTGGCATGGAAATAGACATAGCATAAAGTTTTATTACCACACCCCACGCTATACTTGAGCTATGGTAATCAAGCAATACTAGCCGATTTTTAGGTTTCTCCAGAAAAACAGTTCTGGTCCATGGGAATGATCACTGTTATATTCACACACTTAAAACTCGATAAAATGGCGATTCAGTGTCATCAAACCTGATTCGAACTTTTTTACCATGCCCAAAATTGAGTACCGTTTTGACTGTTTAATTCGTAGCATGCAGGAAAACGTATTGAATCAGTCTTAGTTTTGTGACCTTCATCCAGCTCAACCTGCGAGGGCTTTAATTTTTTTTCATCCATAAATTGCCTATCTCCATAGCTAAAGTGAACACATCAAAACAAGTCAATTACACAATTCCCTACAATCTTGGTATCCTATCAAAAGCCCCACTGCGGATATACACAGCAGGGCTATTGCCAGTGCGTCAAGCCTGTTGAAATGACATCATGATATATTGACCATGCTATTGGGTGCCATCAGGGTTAACAGCTTCGTATGACCTAAACCTAATCACATATTCTCAATAATATCGTCAGCAAACTCACTACATTTTCGTAGTTTCGCCCCATCCATCAGACGTTCAAAGTCATAGGTCACGGTTTTATTTTTAATCGCGCCTTCTACGCCTTTGATAATCAAATCCGCGGCTTCGAACCAGCCTAAATGACGCAGCATCATTTCAGCAGAGAGAATAACGGAACCCGGGTTCACTTTATCCTGACCCGCATATTTTGGCGCAGTGCCGTGCGTCGCCTCGAACAAAGCGCATTCATCGCCAATATTCGCGCCGGGAGCGATACCGATACCACCAACCTGTGCCGCTAATGCGTCAGAAATATAGTCGCCGTTCAGGTTCATACAGGCGATAACGTCATATTCCGCCGGGCGCAGCAGAATCTGTTGCAGGAACGCATCTGCGATCACATCTTTGACGACGATATCTTTGCCGGTCTTTGGATTTTTGATTTTCACCCACGGACCGCCGTCAATCAGTTCACCGCCAAACTCTTCTCTCGCCAACTGGTAACCCCAGTCTTTGAAAGCGCCTTCGGTGAATTTCATGATGTTGCCTTTGTGCACCAGCGTCACGGAATCGCGCTCGTTGGTGATGGCGTAGTCGATGGCTGCGCGAACCAGGCGTTTGGTGCCCTCTTCGGAACACGGTTTGATCCCGATGCCGCACTGCTGCGGGAAACGAATTTTGGTGACGCCCATTTCATCACGCAGGAACTTGATGACTTTGTCCGCTTCAGCCGAACCGGCTTTCCACTCGATGCCCGCATAAATATCTTCGGCATTTTCACGGAAAATCACCATGTCCGTCAGTTCCGGGTGTTTTACGGGGCTTGGCGTGCCGTCAAAGTAGCGAACCGGACGAAGGCAAATATAGAGATCAAGCTGCTGACGGAGGGCGACGTTGAGAGAGCGGATCCCCCCGCCGACGGGCGTGGTTAGTGGGCCTTTGATGGCGACGCGGTATTCGCGAATAAGATCCAGTGTTTCTTCCGGCAGCCACACATCTTTACCGTAGACCTGTGTTGACTTTTCGCCGGTGTAAATTTCCATCCAGGAAATCTCGCGCTGACCCGAGTAAGCCTTTTTGACTGCGGCATCAACAACATTGATCATCGCTGGCGTGACGTCGACACCGATACCATCCCCTTCGATAAAGGGAATAATCGGGTTATTCGGCACAACCAATTTTCCTTCTACATCTGCCGTAATCTTCTGACCATTAGCCGGTACAACTACTTTGCTTTCCATTAACCTCTCCTTCGAGCGCATTTTGTTAATGAGATGTAATATGCGTGTCAATACTACTGGAATATCAAACCCGCGCCAACCGCAACCCTTTCGAGTATAATGGCTTTGTCATTCTCAGCCATTAATAAAATGAATAAAATCCCTGTTAAAAATCACAAACTTAAACGATTCAGTTCACGTTCTACCGCGAAAAAAACTGCGGCACCGAAACCGCGTCGAATCATCCTGTTCAACAAACCTTTCGATGTGCTTTCCCAGTTCACTGATGACTCAGGCCGCGCCACGTTGAAAGACTTTATTCCCATCGGCGACATTTATGCCGCCGGACGTCTGGATCGCGACAGTGAAGGACTTATGGTGCTCACCAATGATGGCGCATTGCAAGCGCGCCTGACCCAGCCGGGAAAGAAAACAGCCAAAATTTATTACGCGCAGGTTGAAGGCATTCCCGACGCCGAGGCGCTGGCGCGATTTCGCGCGGGATTGACGCTCAACGACGGCATCACCCTGCCCGCTGGCGTCGAATTAGTGGATGAACCAAATTGGTTATGGCCGCGCAATCCGCCGATACGCGAGCGAAAAGCTATCCCGGTTAGCTGGTTGAAAATTACGTTGCAGGAAGGTCGCAACCGGCAGGTCCGTCGCATGACGGCTCACATTGGTTTCCCAACGCTGCGCTTAATCCGCTACAGTATGGCTAATCAGACTCTAGCCGGGTTATCGCCCGGGGAATGGAAGGAAATCACGCATGTTTAAACCTCATGTCACCGTCGCCAACATCGTCCAGGCAGAAGGCCGTTTTTTGGTGGTGGAAGAAACCGTCAACGGAAGAAGCCTTTGGAACCAGCCAGCCGGTCATCTCGAAGCCGAAGAGACGCTGATTCAAGCCGCCAGCCGCGAGCTGTATGAAGAAACCGGAGTCAAAGCGCAGCCTCAGCATTTCCTCCAGCTTCATCAATGGGTGGCGCCGGACGGTACGCCCTTCCTGCGCTTCAGCTTTACGATTGATCTGCCACAACAGGTCGCCACCGCGCCTCAGGACAGCGATATCGATTGCTGTCACTGGCTGACCGCCGAGGAAATTCTCCACTCAGACAGATTGCGCTCACCGTTGGTTGCGGAAAGTATTCGCTGCTATCAAAGCGGCACCCGCTACCCCTTGAGCGCGCTGGGCGCGTTCAACTGGCCCTATTAAGCCTAACCTCACTGGCCGTGGTGCGACGCTGCGGCCAATGTGCTACCCTATGCGGCCTGTCATTTTGTCCTTATTTGTTGCATTAAATATTTTCTATTCGCGAGACTGTCATGTCAGATAACAGCCAGAAAAAAGTCATTGTCGGCATGTCCGGCGGCGTTGATTCTTCCGTTTCCGCATACCTCCTCCAACAACAGGGTTATCAGGTCGAAGGCCTGTTCATGAAAAACTGGGAGGAGGACGACGACACGGAATACTGTTCTGCCGCTGCCGATTTGGCCGATGCGCAGGCCGTCTGCGACAAACTCGGCATGGAACTGCATACCGTCAATTTCGCGGCGGAATATTGGGACAACGTGTTCGAGCACTTCCTGGAAGAGTACAAAGCCGGTCGTACGCCTAACCCCGATATCCTGTGCAACAAGGAAATCAAATTCAAAGCGTTCCTGGAATTCGCCGCCGAAGATTTGGGTGCGGATTACATCGCCACCGGCCACTACGTGCGCCGTCAGGATATCGACGGTAAAAGTCGTCTCTTACGCGGTCTGGATGGCAACAAGGACCAGAGCTATTTCCTGTACACGCTCAGCCATGAGCAGTTGGCCCAGAGCCTGTTCCCGGTCGGCGAACTGGAAAAACCCGAGGTGCGTAAGATCGCCGAGCAGTTAGAACTGGCAACCGCTAAGAAAAAAGACTCTACCGGGATCTGCTTCATCGGCGAACGCAAATTCCGCGACTTCCT
>NZ_CAMKXG010000285.1 GCF_946477055.1 Lonsdalea britannica
GATGCCATTTTTGTATCAGGGCACGGCTGTCCTGATAGCTTTGTTGCACGTCATCGCACAGCGCTTCGGGCGCGTGACGATCCATCATGACTTTTCCGGTAATCAGCCTCATCGATGTATCTGCCGCCGCGCTGAACAGTGCATCGACAGACTGCGGATGCACCGTTGCGAAGACCATCGCGCTGGTGGTGCCATGTCGCAGGAGTTCGCGGATAAACACATGAGCCATTTCGCGGGCATAGTCGGCATCCGCGTATTTTTGCTCGGTCGGGAATGTATAGGTATTCAGCCATTCCAGCAGCTGTTCCCCGTAAGAGGCGATCATTTCAATTTGAGGGAAATGGACGTGGGTATCGATGAAGCCGGGCATGATCAACTGGCCTCGGTAATCTCTTACCGTCATAGTGGCCAGCTCTTCGGCGGTGACGTCCGCATAATTCAGCGCATTGAGCACCTTACCGTGCTGCACAATCAACAAACCATCGTCAATGAAGTGGGTGGCTTCTTCGGGATCGTGCCGCGGGTCGGCGGTAAAATACAGCAGGCTGGCGCGATACGCCTGAGTTTCAACGGCGTCAATCATTCACACCTCCATGAAAAGACGAGACAGTTTTTATCCATAAATGACACCTCGGAACAATCATTAACGGCGAGGGGAAATTATCGGCTGATTTTTGAGCTTGTTCTCCTGCGGCAGGAATCGTCAGCATGCTGACCTGGTTCTGTATCAAGACCAGTGTGTGCAAGTGACTGAAAATCAGTAAAAGTCATTTGATACTAAAAGCAGCATCCGGCGGGCGTCAATAACAGTAAGTGACTCAAGGGGGAAGAGGATTGAGTTTGCAACGTGATGCTGCGGGTCTAAGGCTGCGAGGATAGGGCGAAAAAGGTGTGTCAGGGGGAAGATTTCCCCCTAACTCGGTAGGGAAAAAGCCGCGATTAAGGCGGTGGCGGCGGGTTATCAGCGGAAGCTTCTACGGGATCCACTTTGCCTGGCACCATAATCGAACGGGTGACGGCTTCCAGTGTGACGAAGGTGTGCCCGCAATTGACGTTAGTACACTGATGGTAGCGCTCCTTGGCGCCATCCGACAGATATCGGCTGGAACGCGCATGGGCGGCATGGTGGCATAAAGGGCAATGCATCATGGTGGTATCTCCTTAAACAGATTCATCTCATCAACATAACCTTTATGGTGAAACCTTTTATTTGAATTTGCAAACATATTTCGGAAATAATGTTTTTGAATGGTTTTTTGAATTTGCTTTTTGCGCTTGCCTTGTTTTTATGTTATTGATTTTTAGTGATTTAATTGATTTTAGGTAGGCAATTAGACGTGATGGTGTGGTTTTAATCTTTCACAAAATGAGTTTTAATGTTTGCTGTCGAAGGTGTAAAAAAGAGCAGGTGTCGGTTTCGTACTTTCATTGGCGGAGCGCGTTGGCTATCATTCGCGCGCTCTGTCACGAATCCGTTTGGACAGCAAATTTATTATGGTTGGGCTGTTTTACTGTCGGAAATAATTGTTTACAGTGTAAGCCTTGGTTAACAGCCCCGCAGAAGAGTTATTGGAGAGTCAGCGTGACAGGTTCCACCCCCTTAGACGTTCGTCAGCTCATCAACGAACGTCCCCTCAGCTCCTACCAAAAGCTGATTGTCATCCTTTCATTCTGCATTATTGCATTGGATGGCATGGATATCGCCATCATGGGATTTATCGGTCCTTCGCTCAAAGCTGCGTGGGGAATTGGCAACGCTGAGCTGGCGGTGGTCATCAGCGCGGCATTGGTGGGACTGGCTCTGGGGGCGATGATTTCGGGACCGCTCGCGGACTGGCGTGGGCGCAAAGTCGTCATCATTAGCAGCGTATTCCTGTTCGGCCTGTGGACGCTGTTGGCGGCGTTCTCCGAAAACGTAGAACATCTGATTATTTTCCGTTTTCTGACCGGGCTAGGACTGGGCGCAGCCATGCCCAACGTCGGAACGCTGGTCGCGGAATACGCGCCGGAAAGGAAGCGCTCGTTCATCATTACCATCGTCTTTTGCGGGTTTAGCGTCGGCGCGGCAGCGGGCGGATTTGCTGCCTCCTGGTTAATCCCCCAGTGGGGATGGCATACCGTTCTCATGATGGGCGGTATTCTACCGCTGTTGCTGCTGCCATTTTTGGTAGTGAAACTGCCCGAGTCTGTCAGGTTTCTGGTGACCAAGCGCGCGAACCCCGAGCGTATTCATCACATCGTCGACAAAATTGCGCCTGGCGTCAGCCACCGCGGCACTCAGTTCGCGATGCCCGCAGAAGATAAAAAAGCGACGTTTGCCGTACGTTTGGTGCTGTCTAAAGAGTACCGTTTCGGCAGTTTCATGCTCTGGGGCGGCTATTTCTTCGGGTTGTTTATGGTCTACTTGTTAGGCAGCTGGTTGCCTACCGTGATCAAAGACGCCGGGATGACAGTCACTCAGGCAACGATCATTACCGCCTTGTATCAGTCCGGTGGCGCTTTCGGCTCGCTGTTTGCCGGTTGGCTGATGGACCGTATCAATCCGCATTTGGCGCTTGGCGTTATTTATGCGGCGGGGGGAGTGGCGACGGCGCTGATCGGACTATCGGAATCCTATTTTGTTTTACTTGCCTTACTGGCCTTTATCAGCGGCTTTTGCCTTAACGGTGCGAATACCGGCATGAATGCGCTTTCCGCACGTTTCTACCCGACGGCAGCGCGTGCGACAGGGTCTGGATGGATGCATGGCGTTGGGCGGATGGGCGCGATCATGAGCGCATTTGCAGGCGCGCAGGTGCTGGGTATGGAGTGGAGCTTTGGTATGATGTTTGCCGTTCTGGCGCTACCGGCTTTCCTGACGGCCTTGATGATCCTGGCGAAAGGCCAGCTTGGTCGTCGTCATCGCTCTGTCGCTTTCAGTTACTGAATGGCTAAAGGATTGCCCTGAACAATAGGGCAATCCTGTTTCCCTTGCTTTACCGGCTGCGTTTCGCATGCTTTTCCCAATTATCCTGACGCGACTGCGCTGATTTCTTCAACGCGACATAACAAGCTCCGTGACCGCCATGAGCAGGCTGTGCGACGCAGAACGCCTGCACTGACTCAAATTGAGGCAGCCAGCGGGCAAGATAGCTGCGAATGATATTGGCATGGGAGTCGTCATCGCGGCCTTTGCCGTGAATGAGGAGCAGGTTGCGCAGGTGGTCGTGCTGCGCCTGCAGCATAAACTCGAATAAGTTGTCGCGGCATACGGCCACGGGCTTTCTCATCAGATTCAGACTGGCATCCAGCGAATATTTCCCCTGACGCAGTTTGTCCAATACACCTCGCTGAATCCCATCCTGAGTGTGCATCAAGGGTTCATCCAGCGGAAGCACATCGATGTAGCCGCTAATCAGGAAATTGGTTGGTTCGCTTTCTGCTACGGCCTGTTTGGCTTTCAAGGCCGGTGATTTTTGAAGGTGTACCTTCGAACTGCACGAGGGCAGTGGGGTGGCATCGCCAACCGCGAGTCTGAACAAAGATTTTTCATCCGGTGTCATTGTCATTACCCTCGATGACCTATGGAGCAGGATGACTATAGCGGGAGCTGAAAAAAATATCATCGGGTTGCTTGAATTCGTCGTCCGGGAGCGAGCCGATAGGGGTAGTTACTGCGGCCCGGAGATTAAGGTTCTCACGGTTATCCCTCATCCTCTCAGAATACGTTGTGGTGACTTGTCTTCGTTTTTTTATTCTGATCCGACATTATATTCTTGGCCACGGCTCAGTGAACGTTTCTCGCGCAAAGATAACAATCGTAACCTCGGGGTGGTGTATAAAGATCAGTGAGTAAAAATGGTGTTTTTCCGTTCGATTTCATGGGCTGAATTATTGTTTTTTTCGGTCGGTTTAAAATAAAGAGGCGGGATTGCCACATCATGGATGCGTCTTTTTATTCTATTCATAATATTTTGCATTTTGCTGGATTTATTTTTCACCGCCGATATAGGGCTGATATAACCGAAGAACGCGATATTAAAAAC
>NZ_CAMKXG010000286.1 GCF_946477055.1 Lonsdalea britannica
ATACAAATAGTTATATTGTTATAGTTTGCTTGCCGTGTAAAAACCGTTAAGCTTCCTGCGTTTTCGAGCACTTACGTTTACGAGCACCGCGCCATGTCTGCCCATCAAGATTTATTTCTCCGCCTTTCGCGCTCCACTTTTCGCCAGCGGTTCCATCTCGGCCCCAAAGAGCGTGATTATTGCTATACCAAAGGCAAAACCGTGATCGCTTCACATGCCGCCGACTTCATCGCGCAACGGCTGGCGCCAGCATTGCCCAACAATGACGGAAAACAGACGCCCATGCGCGGACATCCCGTCTTTATCGCCCAACACGCTACGGCGACCTGCTGTCGGGGATGTTTGTCAAAATGGCACGGCATTGCCAAACAGCGGCCGCTGACGCCCGAAGAGCAACGCGACATTGTTGAAGTGATTTTGCAGTGGATTGAGCAAGATTTGGCGGCGAAGTCGGAGATAAAGACCAGACGGGGAAATCAATAGCGGGTTGCGAGAATGGCGCTCGCGGATAGATAAGCGCTGCCGTTTTTGTAGGAACGACAGCGTCAAACACCCTCTATCGGTCCGCTTCGCGCAAGGGAGAACGGACCGGATGGCAATTACATACTGACGATATTGACCTGTGCATCTCCTGCCGAAGAGAAGGTCACAAACGTGCAGGACTCACCCGAACTGAAAAACAGCTCAATGACGCCGTAATCGATAAACATGTTCATCCATGTAATATCTTTGCTCAGCGTAAAAGTATGCGGTTTTTCAAATTCGACAATCCCTACCGCTTTCCCCGATCGGCGAAGGATGTTGCACTCGCGCGTCGCAGGGGTATAGGTCACGACAAAATTCCAGTCTGTACCGCCCACCTCGATTTTGATCTCGCTGGCGGTGCTGCTCTGAAAGTCAAAACCGATATAGCCCCGGCCATTGATGACTAATGGCAGCGCGGTATCCCCGCTATCGAGGGTTTCAGTAATTTCTGAAACGATCTCATCCGAGAAAGAGAAGACGGGCTTATTTTCAATGTAGTATTCATTGTTCACATAGCGCAGTTTGAGTTTGCGCATAAGCGTCGCAATGCCAATGTTGCTGGTTTTGTCGATGATGGGCTGGGCATCTTTATCCTGCCAATAGCCCCAGTTCGAGGCCCATCCCAGGCAATACAGCCGATCATGACTCTTGGTTTCATCATACCCAGCGCGCGCACCGTAGAAATCAGGCCCATTGTCGATGGCGACCGCCGCAGGCGTTTCGATATTGCCGAACACCATCGTGTCGTAGTCCAGCGTCCCGACATGCATAAACGTCCCCGTCGTCCCTAACGTGCCCCCGTTAGCGCCGAACACCAGCACGGATTTGTTGTACCCCAGATCGCCACAGCTGATATCCAGCAACGTAGGACACTCAATCAACCCCATGTCTTTGATGATGACACTGTCGACATAGGTAAACGGCGCTTTCCCCGTACGGGAACGGTAAATACCGATCTTGTAACCTTCAGCGAGGTAGATATAGACCCAACCATTTTGAATAAACGCAAAAGGATCGCGGTAATTGTCCAAGCGGAGATGGTTGGGTTGTACGGGATTGGAATCGCAGGGTAAGAAGCTGTAGCCCTTATCGTTGGAGTACCACAGATTGGTGGTCTGCAACCCATCAATATAGCTGGTGACATAGGCTAGCCAGGCCCCCTCGCCATAACCCACAAGGTTGTCCAGATCGATGACCACCGAACCGGTAGCGATATCTCCCTGCGGCGTTTTATATTTCGGAATGGCGACGCCGTGGTCTTCAAATTTCACCCAGTCAGACGTGGTGAAATGACGCCATTCTGTCCCATTCCCTCCCCAGGCATAGTCTCCGTTCCAAAGGTAGTAGCCGTGCCAGAGAGAGGTTTCTGTGTCGTAAATAAACGTTTGGATATCATTCATGAATCCCGGTTCCTCACTGGATAGGTGAAAACCGTTGCTGAAAACTCGTTGCTCAATGACTTCGGACATGGTGGAACCCCTCTCGTTTGCTCATAACCCACCTTCGACATACACGGACGAAGACGTTTTCTAATGTTCCCAGCACAGTCAACTTGGCTAATGCTGTGCGCAGGATGCGGCGGTTTACGGACGGTAAGGCGCGAAATGCAGCAAGAACGCCCCCTGTCGTCACGGGTGTACGCGGCCACATACCCTGTAACGAGTTGGCGGCGTTGATTTTTGGTACATTGATAAAATTTGTCATGTTAACTCCATACTGGTTGTAGACAATTAAAACTTACAACATCTTTCCCTAATTACAAGTTTTAATTTAAATGAATATTTAAATATTTACTTGTAACATAGGTGAAATGAACGAAAAAAAACGACTCACCACAGCTTCGCGCATCGCGCAACTCCTTACAGAGAAAGGCTGGAACCAGTCTATTCTGGCCAGAAAACTGAAGATTTCACCTCAGGCTGTACAGGGCTGGGTGTCGGGTAAAACGGCGCCACGCGGCTCTCATCTGCAAAAACTGTCCCAACTCAGCGGCTATCCTGAGCACTGGTTTTTCATGTCCCGGGAAGACGACGAACGCCCCGTGATTTGCCCCAATACGTCTCCGGCGGCTCCCCTGCCTGTGAAGCGTCCGGAGTGCCAACGTTATCGCGTCGATATGCTCGCTATTCAGGTCAGCGCGGGGAACGGCGCCGTGTCGTCGTCGGAGTTTGTAGAAACCGTCAAAGCCATTGAATACACCCATGAGCAGGCACGGATGCTGTTTGGCAGCAAACCCGCCAGCGCCATCAAAATGGTGACGGTCAAAGGCGATAGCATGGCGTCTACTATCGAACCGGGGGACATGATCTTTGTCGATGTGTCCGTCAACACCTTCGACGGAGATGGGATCTATGTGTTTGTCTTCGGCAACATGCTGTATGTCAAACGGCTGCAAATGCTGAAACATCGGCTGCTGGTCCTGTCTGACAACCCTAAATATCAGTCCTGGCACATCGAAGATGGAGAGCAGCATGAATTTCACGTCATTGCAAAAGTGCTGCTCAGCCAGTCCGTCAATTTCAAACGTTTCGGTTAAACCGCATTCCGGGCGCCGCAGACAACCCGACAAAAAAGGTGCTTCAACCGCCCGTCACCATGACTTGACGTAAAATCTTCGCTCTTCCGTCCTGATCGTCTCGGTCCACCTCCTTCATTCACAACACGCCGAAACGGCAGCGCGTGCCAGCACCACGTTGCTTCATAAAAGATCTGGCGTACTGGAACCACGATGGGTTAGCGGTTGATAAGGGAGGAATGTGCGAATCCATGCTCAATAGCACGGCGCAATGACATGATAAAAAAGGAAAACAAGGCTAGGGGGGATGCTCACGCGTAGGATAACGCCAAAAGAAAAGGGGCTGCTATTTAGCAACCCCTTGAAATGGATGGCGGAGGAGTAGAGATTCGAACTCTAGAACGGTTTCCCGTCGCCGGTTTTCAAGACCGGTGCCTTCAACCACTCGGCCACTCCTCCGCAACGAGGCGAACTATAAACAGACCGCCTGATATTGTAAAGCGACAACCGGTTTGATTGCCTTAAAAATAGGCTGATAGCGATTAAATGGGTGCAAATTCATCATTTCGCTCACTCTTTCTTCTGCATTCTCCCGTGAATGCAAGTAAAGAAGGGTAAAATGACTTTAATCACACAGCGTGACTACCTACTCTAGGCGTGAAATAAAGACCCCTTAAAGAGAGAGTCGCCATTATGGATCGCATTGTTACCTCAACATCACGTGAACAATCGCTGCTTAGCACCCACAAAGTGCTGCGCAATACCTATTTCCTTCTGTCGCTGACGCTGGGATTTTCCGCCGTCACCGCAACGCTCAGCACCGTCTTCAACCTCCCCGCCCCCGGTCTTCTGCTGATGCTGGCGGGATTCTATGGTCTGATGTTCCTGACCTATAAACTGGCGAACAGCCCGGCGGGGATTCTGGCTGTTTTCGCACTGACCGG
>NZ_CAMKXG010000287.1 GCF_946477055.1 Lonsdalea britannica
CCCGTCGCCAGCCCCGCTGGCCCCGCCCCCAGCACCGCGACCGGGTGACGATGGCCCGAACCTGCCGGTCGACACCAGCGACGTCGATACTCCTCCCACCCTTTTTCTAACGCGATACGTTTGATGTCACGGATTTGCAGCGCGCTGTCGTAGTCCAGTCGCGTGCAGTTGGACTGACACTGATGATCGCAGATATGGCCGGTGATCGCGGGCAAGGCGTTGCGCTGGTAGATCAGCGCCAGCGCATCCGCGTAGCGCCCCGCGCCTGCCAGACGCAGGTACTCGGGAATATCCTGATGAATGGCGCAGGCGCTCACGCACGGCGCGACGTAACAGTCCGAGGGCGGTAAGACACCGCCCGCCGCGATGGTATCGTCCTGTTTCCAGGACTTCTGATGGTACTCCGCCGTCAGCGCGGCACGCGCCAGCGCCTCTAACCGCTCGACATCCACCGAGGTCATGCCCCAGCCGGTCGAGGTTTCCAGCTCATGCGCGCAGGCAGCCAGACGCAGATATCCGCCCGGCTTGAGCAAATCCGTCGCCATCGTAATCGGGTGAATACCGGTTTCATGGATGGCGCGGATAGTGAACTGGCTGGCCCCGCCGGAATAGGAGATGGGCAGTTTTCCCTCAAAGTGACGCGACAACACGGCGGCGACGTTGATGGAAAGCGGAAACAGCGCCCGGCCGGACATGTACATTTCATCATCGGCCAGACGTCGTTTGTGGTTGCCGACACCCAGCGTATTAGTGAGTTTGACCCCAAACGCCAGTCCCCGCTGATCCGCCAGAGCCAGTAAACGCTCCAGCATCGAGAGCGCCTGCGCCAACGGCAAGTCATGCAAAAAAGATGCTTCTTTCAGCTGAATGTCGTCGAACCCACAGCCATCCAGAATCTCACGCACCCGCGCGTAGCCGAGCAGCGTGGGGTTCAGCTTCACAAACGTGTGCAGCCTCTTCTCTTCCAGCATATAGCGGCAGATGGCTTCAATTTCATCAGGCGGGCATCCGTGCATGGTGGAGAGCGTCATGCCAGTAACCAACTGCGGAGTAATCCGCTCAGGCAGCGCCATCAGCGCAGGCCGTTGCGCCGGTGGGACGATATCGCGCAGCAAATCGACCTGCTCGACCCAGTGCGTCAGCGTTTGGCGATAACGCTGGAAAGCGGGAGTGTCGCCCGCATCCATCATCGTCGCGATAAAGGTTTGCATCGGCGCCTGTTGAATACCTGTCAGGTCATAGCCCACGCTCATATTGAAGATAAACGACCGCCCCTGCCCGGCGGAACGCGGCGCAAACAGACACTCCAGCAGCCACAGCGCGAACCACGCCTTGAGGTATTCATCGGCCGCTTTCTCCAGCGTGAACTCGGTAGACCATTCGGTGTTGAACCCTTCGTCCTGCGCGTCAATACACGGCTTCTTCAGCTCAAGCCGGTCCAGAATCTGCACCGTTTTCAATTCAATAAAACTGCCGCCGCTCAGCCAGGCGGCAATAATATTTTGCGCCAGCTGCGTGTGCGGCCCGGCCGCTGGCCCCACCGGGGTATCGCACACTTCGCCAAAGACGCCCATTTGCCGGGCCGGTTGACGGCGATAGAACTGGCGCTCAGGAATGCCGAAAATAGACCGGTTTTGCCGAAATTCAGCAAACATTCTTTCCAGCAGCTGCTCGAATGGAATGGGACGCATCACATCACCCACATTGCTCTCCTTTATTGTTTTTCTTGGAAAATCAAACGATACGACCACCGCATTACACGGAAATAAGCGCACCAACGCGCCGGGATAACACCGGTCTTACGCGAATGTTTCGAATAGGAGCAATATGCAGGCCAGAAATTCGTCGGGGCCACATCGTGCCGGGACATCCCCCGTTTCCGCCGCCCTGCACGTCCAGAGGAAAAATCGATGGCAAGCGCGCCGTGCCGTCCTCTTTCCGGTTCAGCGCAACGTTTTTGCAAATAGAGAGACGAATTTCTCATTTTGAGAAAATGAGCCGGGCTTTCTCACTGCGCTATAGCGTCCTTTTTTGTCCGCCGCACCGCTCACCCTTAGGCTCAGGTCACGGGCACAAAATTTGCATTACCTGATCATCACCCATGACTTACGCGAGGTACGGAATGCGCCTTTTTACTCATGCAGCGGAACTGGAAAAGAACAACCGCGCTTTTGCGTGGATTCAAATCGTGGAAAGCCGCGGCTCGACGCCCCGCCACAGCGCCAGCATGCTGGTCGATGAAGACGGCCACTGCGTCGGTACGATTGGCGGAGGAATGGTGGAGCGGCTGGTGCTGGAAGAGGCAAAAGAGGCCCTGGCGCAGGGGGCGTCCCGCCTGTTCAGCGGGCGCATGGCGCGTCAAGGCGAAGGCGCGGTCGGTTCAGACTGCGGCGGCGCGATGAAAGTCCATATCGCGGTTCAGCCTCGTCGCCCGCAGCTGATCCTGCTCGGTGCCGGTCACGTCAACCGGGCTATCGCCGTGGCCGCCGCCCCGCTTGGCTTCGAGATCACGCTGGTCGATACCTGGCAGGATAATCTCGACCACCCCGATCTGCCGACGGCTAGCCGTCGGTTACTCGCCGACAGCTTTACCGACGGTATCCGACAGTTGACGCTGGACGACCACTGCTATGTGGTCATTGCCACCAATCATCAGGATAAAGAGGCGCTGACACAGACGCTCGGCAGCCCGGTCCGTTATCTGGGGTTGCTGGCCAGCCGCCGCAAGCTCCAGACTTTTCGCGCGGAGCTGGAAAAAAGCGGCGTCGCTGCCGCCGCTCTGGCGGCGCTGCGTTCGCCTATCGGACTGGATATCGGCGCCGAAACGCCGGAGGAGATCGCCATCAGCGTACTGGCGGAACTTCTGCAGGTGAAAAACGGCGCCAGCGCGGCACCGCTGCAGTCGACCACGCTGGCGGTGGTGTCAACCTAGCGCGTCAACCGGCGGCGCGCTAAATGGCTGACGATGCAAAAACCGTCCATGCCCGGCGCGGCCGGAAAAAACGCCGTCCCGCCAGACGATCTCTCCCCGACTCAGCGTCATGATCGGCCACCCTTGGCAGGCCATCCCCTCGTAAGGGGAGTAGTCGCCGTTATCATGCATGTCCTCATGACGCAGCGTCACGCGTTGATGGGGATCAAACACCACCAGATCGGCGTCCGCATCAGGCATCAAACTGCCCTTCTGCGGCCAGAGTCCGAAGAGCTGCGCCGGACGGGCGCTGGTCAGCGCCACAAACCGCTCAGCGCTGATTCGCCCCGTCGCCACGCCGTGGGTGTAAAGCAGCGCCAGCCGATTTTCCACTCCCGGCAGCCCATTAGGGCAGCGGCTGAAATCCCCGTGGGATAGTGCATGACGCTGGCTCAGCGAAAAATGGCAGTGGTCGGTCGCGACCGTCGCAATACTGCCGTCCTCCACTCCCTGCCACAGCGCCGCCTGCTCTTCCTGACCGCGCAGCGGCGGGCTGAGAATATACTTCAGCCCCTCCGGTTCCAGATAACGCCGCTCGTCCAACAACAGATACTGCGGACAGGTTTCCGCCCACACGGGTTGGTGTTGACGTTGGGCCAGCCGCAGATAATCCAGCCCCAATCCATTCGACAGGTGAACGATGTAAAGCGGCGCGTTGTCCGCCAGCGCCGCCAGATTGATCATGCGCGCTATCGCCTCCGCCTCGCAGGCGACCGGACGGCTCAACGCGTGATAAATGGGCGCCGTTTTCCCCTGTCGCAGCAGCGCCTCCCGACGCAGGCGGATCGCCGCATCGTTTTCGGGGTGTACCGTGGTGAGCGCGCCCAGCTGACGCAGGCGCTGCATCGCACGCAATACCGCCGCATCGTCCAGCTTGTATTGGTAAGTCAGATAGAGTTTGAAGCTGCTGATCCCTTCTTGCTCCACCATCGACACCATTTCGGCCAGAATCGCGTCGTCCACATGCTGCACCAC
>NZ_CAMKXG010000288.1 GCF_946477055.1 Lonsdalea britannica
AATCCTTTCCACATGGTTTGCTGCTGCTGATGCGGCGTGTCGAACAGCCGGATCGCCACGCTGTTCTTCTCGTCCACCAAGGCCGGATAGGCTTTGACCGAGTAGCCGCCGCGTTTCTGTTCATAGCGAGTCGGCAAATCGCCGAAGCTCCAGATATGCAAATCGCTCTGCTCAATGCCGTCGTCCGCCACGGCGGACAACGTTTCCTGTACCTTCTCTTTGAGCTGATCTTTCAGCGCGGTCAGGCTTTTCCCCTCGCGCAGCGGGCGATTCTTTTCATCCACCACGCGGAACGTCATTTGCAGATGCTCAGGCACCTGTTCCCAATGCCACTCTTCGCGGGGGATGGTGACGCCGGTCATCAGACGCAGTTCACGCTCCAACGCTTCCAACAGCCCGCGCTCCAGCGGTTTAGCCCGCGCCAGGAAGGCTTCGGCGTAGTTAGGCGCAGGCACGAAGCTGCGGCGAATCGGCTTCGGCAGCGATTTAATGAGCGCGATCACCAGATCGCGACGCACGCCCGGGATCTGCCATTCGAAGCCTTCGTCCTGAACCTGATTGAGGATCGGCAACGGAATATGCACGGTCACGCCGTCGGCGTCGGCCCCCGGCTCAAACTGATAGCTCAGCTTCAGTTTGAGGTTGCCCTGCTGCCAGAAGTTCGGATAGTCCAGTGCGCTGATGCTGCCTGCGCCCTCCTTGATGAGCATGGCTTTTTCGAAGTTGAGCAGATCGGGATTTTCTTTCTCCGCCTTTTTCCACCACACGTCGAAATGCCGGGAAGACACCACATCGTGCGGCAGCCGCTGGTCGTAGAAAGCGAACAGCGTTTCATCGTCCACCAAAATGTCGCGGCGGCGGGATTTGTTTTCCAAATCCTCAACCTCGGCCATCAGTTTCAGATTGGCGCGGAAAAACGCATGGCGGGTACGCCAATCGCCCTCGACCAACGCGTGGCGGATGAATAGCTCCCGCGAAACCACAGGATCGATCGGCCCGTAGTTGACCTTACGCGCGGCAACGATAGGCAGACCGTACAACGTCACTTTTTCCTGCGCGATCACCGCGCCCTGGGCTTTTTCCCAATGCGGATCGCTGTAGCTGCGTTTGATCAGATGCTGCGCCAGGGGCTCCACCCACTCCGGCTCGATACGGGCGGCGATGCGTCCCCACAGACGGCTGGTTTCCACCAGCTCGGCGACCATGGTCCACTTGGGCGGCTTTTTAAACAGGCCGGACGCCGGGAAAATGGAGAAACGCATATTGCGCGTGCCACTGAACTCTGTCTTCTCCACGTCTTTCTGACCGATATGAGACAACAGTCCGGTTAACAGCGCGCAGTGCAGGCTGAGGTAGTCCGCAGGTTCGCTATTGACCGGCAGCCCCAGCGTTTTCACCGCCTGACGCAGCTGGGTATAGATGTCCTGCCATTCGCGCACGCGCAAATAGTTGAGGAAGTCGGTGCGGCACTGACGACGGAACTGGCTCGAAGACAGCGCTTTCTGCTGCTCCTGCAGGTAGTTCCACAGGTTAACAAAGGCCATGAAGTCGGAGTCTTTGTCCGCGAAACGACGATGTTTTTCGTCCGATGCCTGCTTTTTGTCTAATGGCCGTTCGCGCGGGTCCTGAATAGACAGCGCGGCGGTCACGATCATCACCTCACGTACGCAGCGCGTCTTCTGCGCTTCCAGCACCATGCGCGCCAATCGGGGATCGATAGGCAGCTGAGCCAGCTGTCGACCCAGCGGAGACAGTCGATAGTGGCCGTTGTCCGCCGTCTGGATTGCGCCCAGCTCTTCCAGCAGCCGAACGCCGTCCTGAATATGGCGGCTGTCCGGGGCTTCTACAAACGGGAATGCGGCAATGTCGCCCAGACCAAGCGAGGTCATCTGCAAAATGACGGAGGCCAGATTGGTACGCAGAATTTCCGGGTCGGTAAACTCCGGGCGCGACAGGAAGTCCTGCTCCGAATAAAGACGGATACACACACCTGCCGCAACGCGTCCGCAACGCCCTTTACGCTGGTTGGCGGACGCCTGAGAAATCGCTTCAATCGGCAGGCGCTGCACCTTGGTGCGGTAGCTATAACGGCTGATACGCGCCGTGCCGGGATCGATGACATAACGGATACCCGGTACCGTCAGCGAGGTTTCGGCCACGTTGGTGGATAGCACTATACGTCTGCCGTGATGCGACTGAAAGACGCGGTTTTGCTCCTGATGAGACAGGCGCGCATACAGCGGCAATATTTCGGTATTCGGCAAATCGCGTCGCGTCAGCGCATCCGCCGTATCGCGAATTTCGCGCTCGCCGCTGAGGAAGATCAGGATATCGCCCGGACCTTCGTGACTCAGTTCATCCACCGCGTCAAAAATGGCCTGCAGCTGATCGCGCTCACTGTCCTCCGCTTCTTCCACCACCGGACGGTAACGCACGTCCACCGGAAAGGTGCGGCCGGAGACTTCAACGATAGGCGCATTATTGAAGTGACGAGAAAAGCGCTGCGGGTCGATGGTCGCGGAGGTAATGATGACTTTCAGATCGGGCCGTTTAGGCAGCAGCTGGCGCAGATAGCCGAGGATAAAGTCGATATTGAGGCTGCGTTCATGCGCCTCATCGATGATGATGGTGTCGTACTGCATCAACAGCCGATCTTGCTGAATTTCCGCCAGCAAGATCCCGTCTGTCATGAGTTTGACCAGCGTGTTGTCGCCGACCTGATCGTTAAAACGAACCTTGTAACCCACCGTGCCGCCAACCGGGATTTCCAGTTCGGCGGCGATACGATCCGCGACCGTACGCGCCGCCAGGCGACGCGGCTGAGTATGCCCGATCAAACCCGTCACGCCACGGCCCAGCTCCAGACACATTTTCGGCAGCTGCGTCGTTTTCCCCGAACCGGTCTCCCCGGCCACAATCACCACCTGATGGTCGCGAATCGCCTTCATAATGGCGTCTTTTTTCTGGCTGACCGGCAACGCGTCGGGATAGCGAATGGCGGGCAGCGAGGCGCGGCGGTTTTCCACCCGCTGGCGGGCCGTCGCCACGTCGGCTTCGATTTCGCTGGCGATGGCCGCCTGCGCTTCAGGATTTTTCACCTTCAGGGCGCCCTGAACCCGGCGACGCAGCCGCTGCTGGTCGCGCAGCATTAACGCATTGATGTGGGGATAAAATGCGGTGAGCTGTGATTTCACGGTTGGTTCCTTAAATACGTCTGGCAGACGTGGCGAAGAGACTGGCCGCCACGCTTGGATTTGGCGGCGGGCATGGTATCACATTGACGCCGCAGGCTATAACCTGCCTCCTCGCCACGTTGTTCAATTAAATCGAACAAGGTTCTCGAAATATTACGCTATCGCGTCTCTATTAGGCTGCTTATGATGAAACTCATCGGCGATTGACGCCGCGGTGACTCCACAAACTGACTCTCCGAGACAAGGAACAGGCAATGAGCAAAGTATTAGTGCTGAAATCAAGCATTCTGGCGAACTACTCCCAGTCTAACCAAATGGCTGACCATTTTGTTGCTGAGTGGCAGGCGGCGCATCCCGCTGACGCCATTACCGTTCGTGATTTGGCCGCGCAGCCGATCCCCGTTCTGGACGGTGAACTGGTCGGGGCGTTCCGTCCGTCCGAAACGCCGCTGACGCCGCGCCAACAAGAAGCGCTGACGTTATCCGATACGCTGGTCGACGAACTGCAGTCCCACGACATCATTGTGATTAACGCCCCGATGTACAACTTCAACATTTCGACGCAGTTGAAAAACTATTTCGATTTCATCGCCCGCGCAGGCGTGACGTTCCGTTATACCGAGCAAGGCCCTGAAGGTCTGGTGAAAGGAAAACGCGCACTGGTGCTGACCAGCCGTGGCGGCATTCATAAAGACACCCCGAGCGATCTGGTCGCGCCTTATCTGAAGCTGATATTGGGCT